>DATMBA010000428.1:0-44056 GCA_035559635.1 Roseiflexaceae bacterium | reverse complement strand
CGCGCCCGGCCGGCGAAGGGCCGGTCGCCTTCACGGGGCCGCCGCGCTGGAGCAGCGCCGTCAGATCAAGCCCGCCGACGCCGCGGGCCGCCGTCGCGGCCGCGCTGCCACCCGCCGTCACCGTCCAGACCACCTGCTTGGCGCGGCTCCCGGTCTGCTGGGCCAGCTCGGCCAGGTAGCCGGCGATCTCGTCAAGCACGTCGGCCATCAGCGGGTGCGTGGCCCGGCGCTGCCGCTCGTGAAGCGTCGCGATCTCCCCGGTGAGGTCCGGGGGGTGATCCACCACGTAGACATCCACCGGGGTGTCCAGGGCGAGCAGCAGACGGTGGTAGTCGGCCCCGGCCTGGTCGCGCGCCTCCAGGGCCAGGAGATCCCAGGCCGGCGCCCCGCCCGTCACCAGGCCCACTGCTCCCCCATCCGGCCGCAGCAGCGCCCCCCGGATAATCTGCGTTGGGAACAGCCTGCGCAGCTCGACATCGCTCATGATGAACCTTCTTCCATCCAGCGCGGCCGGCGGGCGGCGACGCTCGTGCTGGCAGCCTCAGGAGGCAGCGTGAGGGTGATGGGCGCGCGTCGGAGGCGGCGCGAGCGACGGTAGTGCCGCATCACGATCCGCGCGATCTCCTGCGAGGAGCGGCCCCACAGCCGCCCCTCGATGACGATCAGGCCGATGGCCACGATGATCCCGACCACCCACACGACCCGCTCCAGATCCGTGCCGAAGACGACCAGCATGCCACCGATGAACACGACGCCAGCGACCAGGATGAACCCCTTGGCCGGGACACGCTGGCTGGCGATCTGGACCGACGCGCGAACGCGCAGGTTGCGGGGGATGTATGCCTGCAGCATCGGGGCCTCCGCTACAGCAGGCCCTGCGCCCAGGTGACGATGTCCTGCGCCCTCGCTGCGACGGCCAGCAGGATGCACATCACGAAGATGTCCTTGCCAGCCGCGCCCAGGTCGCGCGGCGACGAGACGACGTGCTTGAACAGGTCGATGATCAGGAACAGGAAGCCGACCGCCGCCAGGATCTTAACCAGCCAGTCGGCGATCTCGATGATCATCTTGTCCGGGTTGATCGGCGGGCCGGCGAACACGTGGAACAGCGGGAGGCTGCTGGCAAGATCGACGTGCGGCAGCATGTTGGCGATAAGGGTGAGGGCGTGCATGGCGGTAGTGTCTCCTTCGATGTCCTGCGACGACGTAGCGGCGATGCACCGTGCGGTGCGAAACTAGCGATTGGCGCACCAGGGGAAGCCGGACCAGGCCCCACAGGTGGTGTTGGTAAACCATTCCAGGGCGCCGCCACCGCCATACTGCCCGCCGTCCTCGAACGGCGACCAGTACTGGCCAACGGGCGTTGCGTTCGGCGCCGGCTCTTCGAGCAGCGAGCCGGGGTAGTTCGGCGGCGGCAGTTGGTAGGGCGCTCCTTCGGGAATGACCGCCGTCGGGGTGCTCCCCGGGAGCGCCTTCTCGCTCCCGGCGACGGCCTCCGGCGGCGGAGCGTGCGGCAGGAACGCCTCCGGGTCGGCCATCTCCGTCCAGCAGTTGGCGTCGGGCGGGGGCGTGAGCCCCTGGAGCCACTCGGGCGTGCAGATGTCGGTCTGGCGGTATATCCCGTCGTAGCTTTTGACCTGCAGCCCGAGGTGCAGGTGCGGGCCAGTCGTCTGCCCAGTCATCCCCACGAAGCCGAGCGTGCTGTCGAGCGTGTAGACCTTGTCGCCGGCGTGGACCGGCGGGCCGCAGCCCGAGATCTCCTCGACGGCCGAGCCGAACGACGGCGAGCCAGCCACACACATGTCCAGGTCGCCCGGCAGCGGCGCGATCACGGCGCCGTCGCCGCCGCGCTGGCAGCCGATGCTCGCCCAGGCGACGTCGGGGAACGCGGCGATCAGGCGCTGGGTGGGGTAGACCTGCAGCATCGCGCTCGCCCACGAGATGCCGTCCACGCGGTACTCGTAGTGCCACCACTCTGTGGAGTCCGAGCGATCGGGGATGCGCGTGAAGCCGTGCCGGGCGAAGATCGCCGTCGCGTCCACCGCGCCCAGGTAGAGCCGCCAGTAGCGGCCCTCCGGCACCCGGCGCCATGGATAGCCGGTGTTCAGGTCGATGGCCCGCCCGGTCATATGCCACGACATGCGGGCGACGCCCGGCTTGTCGGTGCGAAACTCCGGGGCGCGCAGGGCGTCCGCCAGCCGCGCGAGCGGGTCCTGGCCGGTCATCCCGATGATCTCCATCCGCGCCTCCTGAAAGGCGGCGGCGGCCGGGCTGATCAGCCGCGTGGTATCGGTGCGCCCGTAGGCGTTGACCACGTTCGGCAGCTGCACCAGCGCCTGCGGCGCGCAGCTCACTGGTCTGCTGCCCGGCCCCTCGCCCGGCGGGATCGGCGTCGGCGTGGCGTTGGGGAGCGGCGTCGCGTTCGGGTCGATCGTGGGCCACACCGGCTCGCTCGTCGGGAACGGCGTCCAGGTCGGGGGCGGGGGCGGGGGCGGCGGTGGCCAGGGCCCCGGCGTCACCGCGTACGGCGCCACCTCGATGAACACCCGCGTCTGCGCGTGCCGCGCCCCCGCTGTCGCCTGCCCCGTGATCGCGAGCCGAGCATACGCCGGGTTGCCGGGGAGCACCTCGAAGGAGACCGTGATCGTCGCCGGCATGCCCGCGCCCGCGCTGACGGTGCAGCTCGCCGATGCGCCGCCGGCCGTACACGTCCCATTCGACGCGGTTGCCCCCAGCACGGTCAGCGCCCCCTCGCCGCTGACCGTGACCGGGGTCGCCGTCCCACTCCCATCGTTGTAGACTGAGACCGAGACGCTGAAGCGCCCGCCGGTCGGCAGGCTCGTGCGCGAGGCCGTGGAGGCAAGCATCAGGACCGGGGTGCGGGTCGCCGCCGGCGTCGGCGAGGCGGACACGACCGTGCTGGTCGGCGTCAGCGCCTGCTGGAACGCCACGTCGCGCGACGTGACGCCCCCCGCTTCTGCCACCGGCGTCGCAGCCGGCGCTGCCTGCGCCGCGCGCTCGGCCGCGGTCGGGATGTCCGCGATCCGCCACACACAGCGCACGCCGTTAGTCTGGCGCTCGCAACGCGCGGGCTGCCCGGTGTGCGCTGCGCCGGGCGCGCGCTGGTTCCAGCCGTGCGCGACTCCGCCCCGCCCGCCAGTGGGCGGCGCGCGGCCCTGTGGCCCATTGCCCTGGTCGCCGGGTGAGCCGGGGTCCGTCGCGCCGTCGCCCGGCACACCCACGCCCGGCGTGGGGACGTTGGTGGGCGGCGGCGGGGGCGGCACGAGGTGGGCGCGGAAGCGCAGCGCCACGTCCCCGGCTCGCTTCCCGGTCTCGACAGGAGTCTGCCAGGCGAGTGTCGCGCGGCCCTTCGCGTCGGCGGGCGGGTCGTCAGCCGTCCAGCCCTCCCAGCCGTCGCCCTTCTGGCCCCACACCACGGAGGTGCGGCACTGCGCCGGCCGGTCGTACTCGAAGGTGACGGTGCCGGGGCCGGTCCGGGTCGGGCGGAAGCCTGGCATCTCCAGCGCGCACCACATCTCGATCCCGCCGTTGTCCAGGTCGGGCGTGAGATCGCCCTGCCCGATGGCCTGGTAGCCGGCGAAGTCGTCGTAGCGCCCGTAGTCGTCCTCGATCTTGCCCTGGAGTTGGACGTGCAGCCGGTAGGGCTCCAGGTGCGCGTAGAGCGTCTTGTGGTCCTCCTGCCCGTTCTCGACGATGACGATCTGCCCGCCGCCCATCGTGGCTGGGTCGCCCGTGCCGGTCTGGTCCCAGCCGACGTACTCCACCACGCCGTCGAACATTGCGGGCAGCGCACAGCGGTGGCCGAACGGGCAGCCGCCACTCGGGTTCACGATGTCGATCCCGTCGTGAAACTCGGCCTGCTGTGTGAAGGGGCCGGTGCGCCAGCCGAACCGGCTGGAGATCGCCCACCCCCCCGCCCGGTAGGTGCCGTCCTCACGCACATCGGCAGGCACCGGCCACACCGCCGTCGTGGCCTGAAACCCCGCGCCGATGGCGCTGAGGATGAGGAAGATCAGGCCGACCACCAGCACCATCACCACGGCAATGATCGCGCCGATGGCGATCACCTTCGCGCCGGCCACACCGCCTGCCTTGAACAGCAGGGCTGAGAGACCGCGCGCCGCGGCCGTGCTGGCGAGCCGCGACATCGCGCTGCGCGCGACGTGCTCGCTCACCTGGCGCGCCGCGTGCTGCGCGGCAGCCCGTGCTGCGGCCTGTGCAGCACGGTCCGTTGCTGGCTGGCGCTCCTCGCTCATGGCCTACGACCGCTTGGTCGGCTCGGCGAGGTCGCCCAGCCGCTCGTGCGCCAGGTGGCGTATCGACTGCCGCATCAACTCGGCCCGGCGCGCCCGCTCCTCCGGCGTTGCGGCCGTCTCGGGGAGCAGGTTGCCGCGCGCGGCGATGTCGCGGACCTCCGACCGGATGGCCTTGAACGCCTCGCGGCGGCGGGCCAACTCGTCGGGCGTGCGTCCCGACGACGGGCGCTGCCAGGAGGCGTCGCCAGCGATGCCGGCCGCTCGGGAGCGCAGCGCCTCGTGCCGCCGCATCTGTCGCCGCACCTCGAACATCTGCCGGCGAAGCTCGGCGGCGCCGGCAGCGTCCGTCGGCTCGACTGCGCGCGCCTGCTGCCCCAGCGCACGCATGCGCGCGGCGGCGTCAGTTGCGCGCTGCTGGTGGTGGGCGGCGACCGCACCCGCCCGCGCCTGGATACGCGCCACCCCGGTGCTGAGGGGCATAGCTGAGCCGCTGCCGTTCCGCTGGGCGCGGGCCGATGCCACCTGTGGGCTACCCCCGCCCGCGCCCCCTCGCGTCAGCGCCGGACGCGTGGTCGTGGAGCGCGGTACGCGACGCAGTGTGGGCCGCCCCCCAGCGGCCGTCTGTGCGGGAGAGCGGCGCGTGGTGATCGAGGAGCGCGCTGGGCGTGCGGCCTCGCGCTGCGCCCAGCGCTCCTTGGCCAGCGCCGCAGCCTCGCGGCGGGTGATGGGCGCCACGCTCAGCTTGTTCCCCGCGCCGTCCTTCGTCTGGGTCAGGGACGCGAGACGGGCCTGGTTCGCGCGCACGCGCTCGGCCGCGGCGCGGCGGTCCGCCTCGGTCCCCGGCTGTGCCTCGGCCGCCAGGATCTTCTGATCGGCGGCGATGGAGTCCTTGAGCGTGCCCTGCTCGGCGAGGTGCCGGGCTTTCGTCTCCTCGAGCGCGTGGGCGTAGATCGCGCGGCGCTCCGCCCCGCGCGCGGAGACGGCCAACCGGCCGGTGGCCAGGTCGCGGCGGCCGGTCCCCCAGCGCGGTGTGCGGCTGATGTCCTGGCCGTTGGCGAACGCCCGCTGGAGTCCAGCCCGGCCACGCATCCGGTTCGCCGCGTCGTGATGGCCGGCGCGCGAGAGGCCATCGGCCTGCGCGAGCATGGCCCGCGCCCGGATCCCGGCCCGCTGCCGCATGGCGTCCTCGCCCCCGACCTGGCGGGCGCGCTCGTAGCGCGCCAGCGTGGCGTTCTCCCTGCCACCACGGGAGGTCTCGATCTCGGGCATACGGAACGCGACGTGGTTCTGGCGACCTGCGTCGTCCTTGCCGACGCGCAGCCCCACCGTGTCCGCCATACGCTTGGCGGCCGCGCTGAGGGTCGGGTCGCCGCCCTGGGCCCGGATGGCGCTGGACGCCGCACGCACGCCGGCGATCGCCGCCGCGGTGCCCGCCACAGCTCCGGCCTTCGCCACCTTCTGCGCCCCGCCGATCATCCGCATCTGGAGCATTGAGGCCAGGTAGCCGCCGCTGACGTTGCTGGCGATGCCGATCATCGCGCTCGGCCCGAACAGCGCCATCACCATCGTCGCCGAGCCCATGAGAAACTGCACCATCATGTCGCCGCCGCCCGCGCCCTGGATCGGCGCGAGCATCGCCGTCGCGACTGTGAAGACGATGATGACCGCGATCTGCTCCAGCAGCGACTCGATCAGCTTGTCCAGCCACGAGCGGAAGCGGCTCGACGTCGCCTTGTCCATCAGCAGCGCGCCCGCGAGCGGCGCCACACCGATGAGCACGGCGATGTTGACGATGCGGAAGAAGCTCTTGAGCATCAGGAAGAGCATCAGGAGCCAGAAGAAGGCGCCCATGAACCGCGCCCCGAACTCAAACGGCGTGTCGCTCACCGCGGGGAAGGAGAAGCTCGCGTTGGCCAGGATGCTGCTGCTGATGGCGTTGAAGAGGTCGATGAGGAAGCCGCAGGTGTACTCCGTGGACTGGACGAACAGCATCACGAATACGAAGGTCATCACGAGCGGCTTGCCCTCCTGCGCCAGCGCCCGCGGCCCCTCGCCGATCATCCGGCCGATCCGCACCAGGAACAGCACCGTGACGAGGGCCGTGGCGACGGCGCGCAGCACGCCCCAGACGTTCTTGATGCCCGGGTGCTGGTAGGTCAGGCTTGGCGGGGTGCAGAAGACGAAGTTTTGCGCCGCCCCGTCGGCGCAGCTCGAAGGGATGACCGACCACTGGTCGGACGTGGGCGGCCCCATGCTCTTGGCCGCGGAGCTATCCCCGCCACCCAGCGTGGAGGCGACCAGGTGCTGCAGCATCTCGCCGCCGGCGGCCACCAGGCCCGTGAAGATGCCCATGCCAGCGTCGAGAATCCAGTTGCCGGGGTTCAGCTCCCGGCTGAGCCAGGGGAGGCTGCGGTCACTACCTGCGTCCTGCGCGAGCGGGGCGTAGCGGGTCGGCGCGCCGATTGGGGCAAGGGACGCGGACGGCGGCGGGAGCATCTGCACCCCCTGCCATCCGGTAGCACCCCCTATGCTCCCCTGGCCACCCACGTTCGCCGCATCGCCAGCGGGCTGGGTCGTGCTGCCTTTGGGCTGATCGTCGTCCCCACGCGTGCCGGGGGCGTCTGCAAACGCCTGCGGCGCAGGGAGCATGGTCAGGAGCGCCAGCGTCAGGGCCAGCGTCGCGAGGAGACGGTGTGTGAAACGATGCTGCAATGCTTCCTCATGCCACAAGGGTCATCGACTCGACCGACACGATCAGCCACCCGGCGGTCGGCGAGCGGCGCAGCCGGTAGGCGTTGCGGGTGAGCACCCCGCGACGACTGCTGATCACCTCGCCGCCCACGCTCGTGACCACGTCCCACTGCTCCTGCGTCACCACCGTAGCCGTGTCATCCGCAACCTGGATCTGCAGCACGCCCCAGCGCGTGAGCGCGGCGTCAGCCGTCTCGCCGCGGGCCTGCCGCCGCTCGTACTCGGCCTGCACCGCCATCCACGCCTCACCATCGGGGGCCAGGTAGGGGGCCAGCAGATCGGGGCGCATCAGCAGCCCCGCCGAGATACTCGCCTGGTTGTAGCTGGTGATGACCGCCAGCACCGCCCGCTGCGCATCGGGCGCGGCAGGTGGCGTTGGCGTGACGGGAGACGCGGCCACCGATGCAACGCCAGCGGCCGGGCGCGGCGCCGCAGCTGGGGCGAGCAGCGGCAGCAGCGCCCCGATGACCAGCAGTGCGCCAAGCACCCCCGCCATGGCCATCAGCACGCGCGGGTAACGCAACAGCGCTGCAGCTATCCGATCGACCACCGGGCGGGAGGCCAGCCACTCCACCACCAGGCCGGTTAAGGTGGCGGTGGGTTCTGGCGTGGTCTCGACCGCAGCCGTGTCGCTCTGGCGGCGTCGGATGCGCGGTCGCTGCGTCCTCATCGCTCAGGATCTCCGGGCATGCGCTTAAGCGCTGCGACGAGCGGAGCTTGCGGCACCAGTACGCATCTGCCCCGGCGCACGTATGGCATCCACCCCCGCCCGATCACCCAGTCGCTCATCGTCCGCGTCGACACCCGGTACAGCGCCGCCGCCTCCGTGAGTGACACCCAGGTCTGACTCGTCGGCAACACGCGACATCGGGGCTGTTTTCCCATCGCGCACCTCTATCAGCCATTGCACGAACGTGTCGCGGTCGCAGCGCCATATCCCGCCAGCCACGACCCGGAAGCCGGGCAAGACCGACAGTCGCAGCGCGACGGAGAACCATGACCGCCCGATGAGCGGTGTCACGTCGCGTGACGTCAGCACCGCCGGCAAACGCTCCGCCCCGCCCCGCTGCTCCAGCAGCGCCAGGGCCTCTGCCGCGCGCTCCTGCGGCGGCCGTCCACGGCGGGGCATGGCTACACCCCCAGCCCGCCACCCAGCAGCCCGCTGCCGCTGACCATGACCCAGAGCAGGTTCGCGAGGATGCCGACCACCAGCGAGATAGCCACCATCAGCAGCAGGTACATCGTGCGGCGCTTGAGCATCCGCTGGAACTCGTCCTTGAGAATGATCTCCAGCGTCGCCTGGTGCGCAGCGAGCACCTGCTGCGGGTTGGTACCCTCAGACTCGGCCTGGGCCAGCGCATCGGCCACGTCGGTGAGCTCCTGGCAGCCGCGCGCCCGCGCGACCGTCTGCACCGCCGCAAAGGGCAGCATGCGCCTCTCGCTCATCAGCGTCAGCGCCTCGGCCACGAGTTGCTGCATCGGCAGGAGCCGCTCACGGGGGCGGGCGACGTAGCGCTCCAGCAGCTGCACAGGCGAGTCAAAGCCGGCCAGCGCCACGCGTACATAGGCCACGAAGCCGGGCGTGAGCAGGCGCAGCGTGTGCCGCTCCTGCTGGGCCTGCACGATCGGCTTGCGCGGCAGCACGATACCCACATACAGGTACACGCCGAGCGCCAGGGCGAACAGCAGCAGCCGCACCATACCACTCGTGCCGCCGGCAATGGCGATCGCGAGCAGCAGCATGGCGAGCGGGATGCCAGCCGCCTGCCCGATCACCATCCGCCCGGCCATGCCGCGCTGGTTCGGAATCTGGCGCACGCCGGCGATGAGGACGCGCGTGCGCTCCAGCTGCGACAGGGCGAACGCGGCCAGGAGGGCTCCTGCCAGACTGAGCGCCACAAAGGGCGCGCCTGGCGAGAGCAGGGGGTTCATCGGTGTAGGTTCCATCGCTATCCACTCCTCAGCGGCACGCCGCGCTAATAGTCGAGATCGTCCGCTTGTGAGAGGAAGAAGCCGCCGACGAGCGGAAGCAGCAGCGCGGCCACCACCACGCAGCCGACGATGGCGCCGAGCGCACCCTGGTAGGCTGTCTGAAACCGCTCCTGCTGGGTGGCGAACAGGTAGAGCGCCATCGTCAGGCCCGCGAGCGAGATCGCGATGCCGCTGTAGCGCATCTGGGAGAGCTCGGTGTTGGCCGCACTGCGCCGCTGCTCGGCGTGCTGGAGCGCCTCGTACGCCGCCTGGACGCGCTGCACCAGGACGTCGTGCGGCTGGCCGAGCGCCACCTCAAGATGCGCGAGGAACGCCGCGTGCCGCTGCGAGGGCGTCTGCGCGAGCAGCGCCGCCGCAAGCACCTGCGGCGTGGCCAGGGCGCCATGCGGGCCGCTGAGCGGCGCGCCGAGCCGGGCCTGCAAGAACGACCACTCCGCCATGAGCGGTCCGGCTGGCATATCACGGAGTAGTTTCTGGAGCGCGTGCTGGAAGCCGCTGCCGGCGCGCAGCTGGGCCTGCAGCCGCCCGACGGCGGCCGGAAGCGCCGCGTCAAGCGCGGCGACGTAGCGCCGCTCCATGGCCCAGAGCGCGCCCCACACGATGACCGCCGTGAGCGGTCCCGCCAACACGAGGGCGACGAAGAACGGAGCCAGGCCGGTCAGCACGACCACGAGCGTGCATGCGGTCACGAGACAGATGCCCAGCAGCGTCGTCTCGCTCGTGATGGGCACGGCCCACACCAGGACGGGATCGACGACATCCCGCTGCTGGCTGGCGGCACGGCGCAGGAGCATCGCCCCGAGCGCCGCACGCCGCTTCCCGCGCAGCAGCAGGGTGATGAGCAGGATCGTGCCGATGGTCAGAAAGACCGGCACGGCCTGCGCGACCCACGCCGTCTCCGGGTGGGTGATCGTGGGGGTTGTGGGGATCGGGATCCCATTTGCACTGCTCACGCCGCCCTCCGTTCCACATCGTCCTGCTGCTCGGTCATAAGCGCCCGCTCCAGCGCCATCCGCTGCGCCCGGACGCTCGATAGCGCGGCCTCCGACCCCTCGCCCAGCGCCATCAACTGCTCCATCGCCGCCTCACGCACGCAGATGAGCGGCAGTGCCACGGCGACCGACAGCTCGGTCACGGTGAAGCGCGAGAGGATGTCCACGGCTACACGCGCTTGGTGCTGGCCCAGCGCCAACTCCGCCTCGATCCGGGCCTCGTCGGCCTCGGCCTCCAGCGCCAGCCCGGCAGTGATCTGAGTCTCGATCGTGCTCCAACCGCCGGTGGGCACCGCCACCGCGGCGAACACCAGATCGCCTATCAGCAGATCGTAGTGCTGACGCGCCGCGCGCCAGCGCTGGCCCTGGAGCAGCCGGTCCAGATCGGCACGGCGCGCCGTCGCCGCCGCGCGCTCCTCCGTAAAGCCACCCGGCAGGTGCGCAAGCGCCTGCTGCGCGCTCGCGATGAGCCGCCCGTCGCGGCGCTGCACCCAGGCGCCCCGCAGTGTGGCCAGCGCGCGCGCGGCCTCGTTCGCCTGCAGGTGCCGGGAGGCGCGGCTGATGGCCTCGGCTACGAGGTCGAGCGAGGTGGCGGCGGTGCGGATCTGCGCCATCGCGCGGGCGCGCACCAGCTTCTCGCGCAGCTTCTGCGGCGTCTGGTCCTGCCCCTCGACCCACTCGAGCATCCCGCCCACGCCGGCGCGCGCCATCAGCCGCCAGGTGATGTGCCCGTCGGGCTGCACCTCCACGGCGGCGAGCGGGATGACTCGCGGCTCCAGCACGCTGCCGCGCCGGTACTCGGACCCATCCAGCAGGGCAACCTCGGTAATCAGACGGATGCCCAGATCCTCCCAGACATCCATCTTGATCACCACATCGAAGCCGAGGCACGTGTCGCGCAGCGCGTCGTCCCGCCGGCCCTCGTACATGTAGGCACCGGGCATCGCCGCAAAGGACGCGAAGCGCTGCGCCGCCTCCAGGCACGAGCGGGCGTGGAGTGTGGTCATCACCGGGTGGTCGGAGAGCACCATCGCCAGGATCGCGCCCGCCTCATTGCCGCGTGTCTCGCCTGGCAGCAGCAGGTCCGGCGTCTGACGCATCGCCTCCTTCGCCACACGGCCGAACACGAGCGGGTCGTGCTCGGTGTTGACGTGCTCGCGCGTCCAGAGGTCAGTGCGGCGGATGCCGATCTCGGCGGTGTGGTCCTCGATCGTCACGATGTGCGGCTCACCCGGCCAGGAGTTCGCGAGCGCCTCCAGCATGCCGGTCTTGCCGCTGCCGGTGCGGCCGACGATCAGGAACGAGCAGCGGGCGCGGCTGAGCAGGCGCAGCAGGTCGGCGAGCGCCCGGTCCACGGTGCCGCGCTTCAGCACGTCGTCGATGTCCCAGCACTCGCGCCGCCCGCGGCGGATGCAGACCAGGGTGTTGTCCTTCGGCACGCGCGGCGGGATGGTGACGTGCATGCGCGTGCCGTGCGCGACCGGGAGCGTCGACTGCGGCAGGTTCGCGTCGAGCTTGACCCCGAGCACCTGTGCCAGCAGCATCGCCCGCGACATCACCTCGTCAACGCTGTTGAAGCGCTCGGGGACGGTGACGAAGGGCTTCCCGGCCTCTTGCACGCGCATCCGCGTGCCAATAATCTTGATCTCGTTCACCCGGGGGTCGTCGAGGTAGCGCTGCGCGGGCCCCCAGCCGATGGTGGCGGCGAACAGCGCCAGGAGCGTCTCATCGTCGGTCGGGACGCGCGCGAGGAGGCCCCCGCGCTGTCGGTGCTGCGACACGGCATCGCGCAGCACCCCGACGACCTCAGCATTCCGCTCGGCCGCCGGCGCGAACGGGTCCATGAAGTGCTTGCGCTCGTCGGCCGCGAACGATGCCTGCAACGCGTCCCTCGCCGCCGCGAGGATCGCCCCGTCGCCGAGCGCGGCGTCACGGGTCAGCGTCATCGGAGCACTACCCATCAGCGAGGAGATCCCGCCGTCCTCCTCGACGGTGAGGGTGTTCGGTAGTCCCCAGGTCATACACCCACCTCAATCTCTTGCACGCCGGCGAGGGCCGCGGCGGCGGGCAGCGTGACGACCTTCTCGCCGCGCAGGCGCTGCCAGAACGAGGACTTCGGCATCGGCAGCGGCGGCTTCAGGCCCACCGTGCCGCACAGGGTCTCGACCATCTCATGGACGGCCCGCGAGAACGTGCTGTGCGGGGCCACGTCGAGCGGCGAGAGGTAGCGGTCGGCCATCTCGTCAGCCAGGCTGATCTGCCGTGTGGCACGGGGCAGCGACCCCAGCGTGCGGGCGCGGGGGAACTGCCGCCCGAACAGCGGGGCCACCTGGGGGATCGTCACGGTCACGCCCCGCTCCGGTTCCATAAAGAGCACCAGGCACCGCTCGGTCAGGTCGGGCATCTGCTGTGCGAAGTACGACAGGGCGTAGCCCACGCCGGTGCGCTCCTTGCGTCCGGGGGGCGCGGGGAGCACCACCCAGCCGCCGTTGCGCGCCGCATCGAGCGCGTAGGGGCGCTTCTTCATCTCCGGGCCGGTGTCGATCAGCACCAGGTCGTAGCCCTCCAGCGACCGCACGGCCTGCATGAGCGCCTGCCATTCGGGGAGCACGAGGTCGAGCGCGCTGGCGGTCTCCTCGCTGCCGAGCAGGAAGTCAATGCCGCTCGAGTGCTTGTAGATGTAGCGCCGGACATTCTCCGGGGTGAAGGCAGAGATCCCCTCCTGCTTCAGATATAGGAACGAAGGGTAGCCGGATGGGATGCGGAAGGTCGGCACCACGCCGGAGTTCGACAGGTCGCCGTCCACCACCAGGACGCGCAGACCGCGCCGGCGCATGCCCTCGGCGATCATCGCCACGACCAGGCTCTTGCCGATGCCGCCCTTGGCGCCGCCCACGGCAATCGTTACCTGACCCGTGGCGGCCGCGCGGCGCCGGACGCCGAGCTGCTGTGCGACCCAGGCAGCCAGATCGGCCGCGGCGCGGGTCTCCGTGATGACCGGGATGCCGGCGTCCGCGAAGTCCGCGCGGTGGACGATGCCGACGCTCTGGAGGCCGAGCAGCACCGGGATGCGGCGGCTCTGCGCCTGGCGGATGATCTCCCAGATCTCCTCCAGTGTGCCGCGCGTGTCCTCGAGGTAGATCGCCTCGGGCGGCTGCTCGCTGACGATCAGGCTCTTGACGCGACTGAGGCCGGGCGCCTGGAGGACCGTCAGGCCCTCGTAGCCGATGAGCGCCTCCTGCAGCCCGCTCGTGGTGCTCACAATGAGCAGTTCCGTAGCCATGCGTGGTTCTACTTTCTGCGTGGCGCGCTGACGGGCAGCGCGCAGGCAACGACAATGCGCTTCTAGAAGCGCCCTTTGGCCCAGGCGCCCTGGACGGTGCTGCGATGCTTCTCCACCCGGCCCGACGCCGGGTTGAAACCGTAGAGTGGGTTCACGGTGTACCGGTCACCGACGTTCCCGCAGCCGCCGGTCGTGATGACCTCATCGATACTGGTTACGGTGCGGCGACCGTTCACGACGCCGACGTGACAGACCACAAGCGGCACCGCGCCAGAGGTCATTAGGCCACGCACCATCTGGGGCGGAACCTCACCGGAGCTGGCCGCGTGGCGCTCCAGGTTGCGGAGCGCCGTCTGCACATCGGGGGCGTGGATGGTACAGATGCCGGGGTGGCCGGTGGCGGCTGCCTGGAGCATCGCCAGCGCCTCCGGGCCGCGCACCTCGCCGCAGACGATCAGGTCCGGGCGCTGGCGCAGCGTCAGGCGCACGCACTCTACAAAGCTCATCCCGCTGTGCAGCACCTCGATCGAGATGCTGTCCGCGACCGGCGGCAACTCGCGGGCGTCCTCGATGATGATGACCCGCTTGTGCTCGCCTACCGCCTGGAGCAGCGCCGCCGTCAGCGTGGTCTTTCCGCTCCCGGTGTCGCCGGCGACCAGCACGGTCGCGCCGCCCAGCACCGCCGCGACGAGCAACTCGGCGGCCTGGCGGGGCATGATGCCACTCTCCTGGTGAACCAGGTCGTCGAGCGTACGCCAGCGGTCGGGCAGGATGCGGATCGAGACGGTCGCGCCGTCCGGGGTCGCTGGGGGACGTGTGACGGCGAATCGAAGCCGACGATCGGCCGAGCCGATGAGCGCGTGCGTGACGCCACCGGTTGGGGTGCGCCAGTCGTCGGGCGCCTGCGGGGTTGTGAAGCCCGCACGCATCGTGAGCTGGCGCTGCACGAATTGCACCCACTCCGGGTGGAGCGTGACGCCGGTAAAGGTGCGGTTGCCGCGCTCCACGACGATGATGTCCCGCTCGGGGCCGTTGATGATGATGTCGGAGACGCCGGAGCCGGGGTGTCGCCACTGCTCCAGCGGGCCATACCAGGGCATCTCAGCCCACTCCGCGAGGGTGTAGCCCTCACCGAGCCCGGCGCGCTGCAGCGTCTCCGTGACGCCACGCTGCCAGTGGCAAAGCCGCCCCGATTGTTGGCGCAACCTCAGCTCTTCCAGTCGCTCGATAACGGCGGCGCTGAGGGTGGTTGATGCGAGATCTGCGACGGTCATAGCCACGTGTATCCTTCGATGCTGTGCTGCGATGTTCGTGGCGGGCGGTTAGGGCGCGGCGGTGTCACTCGTTCCGTCCGCGCTCTCGTCAGCGGACGCGTCGCTGCCCGGGATCTGGGTAGTGGCGCCGGGGATCGCCGCGCCCGCCGCGTCGGTCGTCTCGGCGCTGGCCGGATTGACCAGCGCCGGCTCGATGCGGATCGTCTCGGAGACCGGGAGCGTGATGTCGGGCAGCGTGATCTGGCCCGCATCCAGGCGGTCCATGTACAGCAGCGGCGTGCTGTGCGAGCCGTAGCGCTCGCCCCACATCGAGACACCCGAGGCGTTCAGCGCCCACATCGCGTGTGCCTGGGTCGGCGTCATCTCCAGGTAGGCTGTGTCGCCGTCGATGTAGAGGATGCGGACGTTCGACATGAATCGACACGCAAAGGCGCGCGGCAGTGTCTGCGGGCCACCAGCGGCGGTCGCGTCGCCGGGCTGGGTGACAGCGGCCATGTGCACGGGCGGCGGCAGCACCGTGCCGGGCACCACATCGGCCAGCTCGCGGTCGCAGAGGGTTGCGTCCGTCGTCGTGAAGCCGATGTTCACGAAGTCGCGGTCGGCGATCGGGCCGAGCGCGGCAAGCGCGAAGGGCACCGGCACCATGTCGCGGCCGAGGCGCGCGCCGTTCGGGTACACCGGGTCAGAAGGCGGCTCGGCCATCAGCATCGCGCCCTGCACGATGTCGTTCGGGCCGATCTGGCGCGCGGCGTACTGGCCGATGATGGCCGCAGGGTTGGTGATGCCGGCGATCTGCACCGGGCGGTGCAGCGGCAGCTCGATCACGGCCAGGTCGTCGGCGACGATCTGGCGACCGTAGGGGATGTCACGGGCGGCGATGACCACCTGCTCGGTGCGGCGGCTCTCTACGTAGCCGTAGGCCGCCGCGCCGAGGCACAGGACGAGCCCGACCAGGAGCAGTAGGACCATGGGGAGGTTGCTCTTCTTGGGCGTGAGCGCCTGGGAGAGTGGTTGCGATGCGAACGACATGGCCGCTGGTTCCTCCGTGTTAGCTAAGTGCGGCGAAGGCGGATCGAAAGCGGGCGCGGCCACGTTGCAGCCGCATGTGAACCGTGCCGGTGGTGCAGCCCAGGCGGCGGGCGATGTCCTGCACGGGCGCATTGGCGCAGGCCTGCATGACCAGCGGCACACGCTGGCCAGGCGGGATCTGGGCGAGCGCCTGGTGGACCGGCGCGGCCTCGACGATGCGCTCGTCCCATGGCACCGCCGCCGCGCTCGAGGGGAGCGTGTGGAGCGGCTGCGACTGGCGGTAGCGCTGGCCACGCAGGTAGTCGTAGGCCGCGTTGCGGGCGATCTCGTACAGCCAGGCGTGAACGCTCGCCCGCGGGTCGCGCGTCGGCCAGGCGCAGAGCGCCTTCAGAAAGGCGTCCTGGCACAGATCTTCGGCGGCCTCGGGGCTCCCGACGATGCGTCGCAGGAACACCAGCATGGAGCGGCGCTCCGCGTCGTACAGGCGCTCGATCGCGGCGTGGGTGTCGCTCATGGCTCCACCAGCACATCGAGCGTCTCGGCCGCGTTGATCGTCGGCATGTACTGGCCCCAGCCAAGCAGACCGTGGAGCTTCGGGCGAACGGAGGCGCAGACGGCGGGTGTATCGAACTCCACCTGCCACTGGTTGTTCGCACGCTGCGCCCGTCCGGCGACCAGCGCGCCCTCACCAGGGAGCGTGCAGGCGCCCCCTTCGGGGAGCACCTGCCACGACACACGGTCCACCAGATCATCCACCGGCTCATCCAGGCCACGGACGCTGCCCAGGTTGACGCGGAACATCGTTCTGGCGGTGGCGATCACACGCTCCTCGTCCACACGCTGCCCGTTGTCCGCGAGCGCCGCGTAGTCGAGCAGCTGCACCGAGGAGCGGGAGGCCTGGCGCAGCGCATCCTCGAGCTCGGCGACCTCCAGGAGCCGGGTGCTGACCTCGATCGCCATCATGATCAGCGCGACCAGGAACGGCAACACGAGCGCCAGGATAACGAGCGACTGGCCGTCAGAACGCTGAAGGCTGAACGCTAAACGCTGAACGTCAAAGGCTGAACGCCGAAGGCTCATCCTGTCCAACTGCTCCATCTCCCGTGCGGAGCGCTTGTCGTTCGTACAGCTTTGTCTGGTTGGCACACGCATACGATCCTTCCTGAGCGTTCAGCGTTCAGCGTTTCGGCTTGCTGGTCCTTCTCGGAGGCGCGCGTCGCGGCCCGCTCCGCAACCACGCGCTCGAGCACGGCGGGAATGGGAGCGATCGTCTGGTCCTCGTAGCGCAGCTGCACGGTGATCGGGCTGTAGCGCCGGCAAGGGTCGGCGTCGCAGCCGGCCGTGATCGTCGCCTTGGTCAGATCGGTGGTGAAGATGCCACCCGTGAGCACGTTGCGCGCGGCCTCGGCAACCGGGCCGGGCGCCTCGCTGAGCAGGTAGACGTGGCCGCGCTTCATGCCGCCGGTCGAGCCCATCAGGGCCGCCTCGTGAGCGGCGGTGCGGACCGCCTGATTGACGGTGTACTGCACCGACAGGATCTGCATCGCGCTGATGCCGCCGAAGATCAGCACAATCAGGATCATGAAGGTCAGTGCCATCTCGACAAGCGCCTGTCCGGGTGCGGCGCGGTGGTGGCGAAGACGTGAGACCATCGGCTCTTGTCCTTCCTCGAACACGTCGTCCTTCGTGTGGCGGCGGCCGGGGGCAACCCGGCCGCCGTCGTTCCGGTCAACGCCGGCTGCGGGGCGCGAGGAGAGTCACCTGGAACGCGCCGCCGGTAACGGTGGTGGTGCGGGCAATGATCGAGTTGGTGCGGCCGTCGCCGTCCACATCCACCCCGTTCTCCTGGGCCGTCGTCAGCACAGCGTAGGCGAGCACCAACTGCGTCGGGCCGCGCGGCAGCGGCGTCCACACATACACGTCGCTCCGCATCGAGCCGGGCAGCGTCTCGGACCAGTACGAGTGCGCCATGCCACGCATATCCGCTACCGTCGGGTTGGAGATGTAGCGGTAGTGGCATCCTTCCAGACCGCCTAACTCAGCGCCGGCCGTGTCGGACCCGGAAGGCGCGGCGCCGGCCTTACACGCTGGGGCGCGGATGGGGGTGTTGCCCACCTGCGTGAGCGACCAGGCAACGATGCGGTGTGTGACCCGGTAGGCGCCGTCGGCGGGCTGTGCGGGTGTCCCGAGCGTGATGGCGGGCATGAAGTCCATCACCTCGTTCGCCGGCCACTTGACCGCTGTCCCGCTCGAGGTATAGATGCCGTGCTGCGGGTCGAGGTCCGAATGGATGCGAAGGCGGAACGTCGCCTGCGGCGCCGGGAGGTACACCACGCGCGTGGAACCCTCGGCCCGGTTGTTGGTTGGGTTGCTGTCGTCAGGCATCGCCACGGTGGCGACGGTCAGCAACGTCTCCGGCGCGCCCTGCACAACTGTGGCGGTGACGATGATCTCGCCACGCCACACGCGCCCCTGCGGATCGTCGCGACCATACAGCGCGGGAAGGTCCCAGGTGAGCGTGTTCCCGCGCTGATGGGTAGGCTGGCGGCTGGAATCCTGGAACGTCACGCCGTCCGGCAGCGTGTGTGTCAGCGTGAACGGCTTACCGGGCTCAGTGGTCGTGTTCTCGTAGGTGAGCCGGTAGGTGATGGCGGAGCCGGGCGTTGTGATGCGCGGGACACTCATCGAGATGCCGATGTCGATCGGCTCAACCGTGGTGAGGCGCATCAGGCGGTAGTTCGACTGCCAGTAGCTGCACGAGCTCTTATTGACCCGCGACATCACCTCGTAGCTGTGGCCGGGCTCGGGCACGAAGCGGAAACCCATCGTGTCAGGATGACGCACGTAGACGCGCTGGATGCTCCCGTTCAGGATGGGCGTCGTCCCAGGCCAGTGCTGGTCGTCGGCAGGCGCGTAGTCACCGCGGCCCGGGTCGTGCGAGTGCAACTTCTCCCACCACTGGCCGGCGCCCCAATCGAAGTTGCTGAACTCCTGCGGCCCAAGCACCTCGACGCCGTCCGCCAGCTCCCAGCGCTGCACCTGGACAATCGTGTTGCCGCTCTCGACATCCTCACGGCCGATCGCGTCGCTGCCGAGGTTGAACAGGTAGCGGTCATCAGCGCTGCTGGCGAGGTCGACGCCCAGGTCCTTGATCCACATGAACATCTTGGCCGCGCCCCACTGGGTGAAGGGCTCCAGCGGGTTTTCCTTCGGATTGTTCATGCTCACCGAGCTGAGGTGGTAGCGCACGGTAAGCGGCTGGCCTGCCGCGATGGGGGCCATCGCCCGGTCCTGCGGCCAGGGCGGCGGCTCGTCGTCGTCGTAGAGGCCCGGAGGCTGGTCGGGATAGTACGATGGGTAGACGTAGTAGCCCACCGGCGAGCGGTAGTTGACCGTGGTGCTCCCCTGCACGGCGTCGATCCCCATGCCGGTGGGCAGCGCCTGCTCCGCGAAGCAGGGGGGAACTTCCGTCGCGGTGGGAAACGGGGTGAGGGTAGGAGCTGGCGTTCGTGTCCCTGGAATGACAGGAGGAGAAGTCGGCGTCGTTGTTCCATCTTGGCGCCAGGTTGTCGGCGTCAGCTCCCCGCCGGGCGGCGTGGATGTCGGAACGCGCGCAATGGCCGTTGCCGTCCGATCAACGGCGGGATCGGAATCGCAGCTATCGCTGTGGTAGAACGCCCAGTGCTCGCGCGAGGGGCCGATCCAGCGCTCACCGCCGCTCGCGGTGTAGGTCAGCGTCCAGTAGCCGCCGTGGTGCCAGGAACCGGCGGACCAGTACTGGTCCCGTCCATTGATGTTGCAGCGCTCGCGGTGCTCAAATGTGGGCAGTCCGCCGTGATAGGCGAGCTGGGTGTTGGTGACGTTGTAGTCGCGGCCGACGCCCTGCCGGTCGGGACGGTACTCGTAGAGGGTCGGGCTGCCCGGCGTAACGTCACTGTTGCAGCGCCCGGCGGAGTCGCAGCCACCGCGCACGCGGTCAGCCTTCACCCAGCCGCTCGGCGGGGCGGCTGCGACGATCCGTGGTTGTGGCGCAAGCGCGGAAAGCCCACCGGCGAGCAACGCCAGCAGGAGGAGGAAGAACGCCGCGCGGGATGGATGAGCGGTTCGTTGCATCGTGGCATCTCCCATAGAGTGGCGCTACCTGGCGAGAATGACTGCCGACATGACGTCCCACTCCTCCGCTCCCTGCGGGTCGGGGAAGACGGCGATGCCGAACGCGGCAGTGGCATCAGCAAGATCGAGCTGGGCGGTGTCGAAGCCGCCCACGGCGCAGGGGCCACTCGGGGCAGCCGGCTGCTGGACGGCCGGATCCGCTTCATCGGCGGCGCCCGCGAAGCTGAGCGGGGTCACCACAACGAGCGCATAGTGTTCAGCAGCCGCCAACTCGGCCAGGGACGTGTCGGGGTGAGCGGCCAGCAGGCGCCCAAGGTCAGCGGCTCTCGCTGAGAGGTCGGAGTCCAGTGGCAGCGCGGCCAGGTTCTGTCTGGCGCGCGCGCAGTTGAGTGCGTCCAGCACGGCGTCCTGGTGCTCCGGGTCCGGCTGGGCAGCCGCCGCAGCTGCATCGCGGCTGCGAGGGTCGGCTTGCAGGTCGTACATCCCAGGACGCACCGCGGGAGGGGCGACGGCGGCGTACGGGGCGGTGGCGTTGCCCGAGGCCGCGGGCGGCGCGCCCACGTCGCCAAGCGGCGTGAGGCCGCCCGCGGCGGGGCGCAGCATCACGAGCAGGGCGACGAGCAGAACGAGCACCACCGCCAGGCCGAAGAGCCGGACTTTGTCGCTATGGAACCGGAGATAGGTGAGGAGAAAGTGCATGGTTCCTCCAGTGCCGACATAGAAAAGCGCGCCCGTGCGGTGAGGACATGCTCCTCACCACCACTGGCGCGCAGGCGCCCTGTGAGCAGACGCTGTTTACCCCCCGCTGCAGGGGTATGTGGTTTGCAGGCTCAGGCCGTGCGGCCGTCGCTCGGTGTTGGCGCCAACTGCGGCGCGAGGTGTTCTTGATCCTCCTGAAGCAGAGCGACCGCATCGAGCGCCAAAAAGCGCCATCAGATGAAGTCGACTGACCCTTCCGCTGTTTGAGGCGTCGCGGCCCTGCGTTGGTTGAGCGACATGGTTCCCAACCAGACTAATAACCAGTGTTGCTAGTTCATGAAGCGGCTCATGAACGTGAATCGGGGCGAAGGTGCGAGAAACGCCGTCACGTGATGTCACGCATCAAGTACAGCTACACGCTAGCGGTCGTGAGCATGCGTGGTCGCCTATGGGTTGGCCGCTCTTTCGCTCAGAAGTCAACCTATATGCCTTATTGACTGCCGATGCAAGCTCAACGAACTAGCAACAATGGTTAATAGGGCTATCGCATCATCACATGGCTCCACAGAGTATCTTGGCGAAGTAGGTATTGCTCCAACCCGCTTTGAGACGTTTTGTTTTGATACTGCCCTTGAACGATGTTTCTTGGCGTAATAAATTGAGTGCAATATGTCGAACCAAGGCAAAATTCTCTGGTCCATGGTCAACCCGAATGCGACTCATATCCTCACGAAATGCGACGTCAAGCACCCAATGAACGGCATTCTCGATGCCCCAGTGTAACCGAACGGATGTCACAAACGCTTGCGCATTATTGGGTCCAATCAACAGATAATAGCGCCGCTCTGTCGTGGTTTCGCCGTTCACACTGCGTTCTGACTCGATCATGCCCACGCTTCGTAACCCGCGCCACTGATCTTTGGTCCGTAATGTGTCGAGTGTCGAGGTTGTCCAATAGCGCCGCACTTCGGTTCGACCATGCTGTTCATCGAGTGTTTCGTAAGAATCCAGTGGCGATGTCGTCGAATCTTGCTGAAGCAGCACATCGAACAGCCGTTGGACATCATCGTAGAGGTGTTCGTGATTACCCTTCAACGCCAGGATATAATCGGTAATCGGCGTCCTTTGCAATAATTCGGTCAGCAATCTCTTTTTGACAGCCGAGTGCATCAATGGTCACAATACAACCGGCGATGTCGAGCGCATCAATCAATTCGGGAATGGCCGTGATCTCGTTCGACTTCTCTGCCACTTTCAATTGTCCAAGCACCATGCGATTGGTGGCGGCCCAAGCACTGACCATATGAATCGCCGATTGGTCGAGCGCCGTATCATACGAATGGCGTAACGTCTTTCCGTCAATCGGTACAACTTCCCCGTCCGTGAGGTGACATATCGCCTGCATCCAGCGAAGAAAGCACGCTTGAAACTGCTTTGGGTCAAGACGCGCCAGGACACGACCAATGGTATCATGTGATGGAATGCCGTTCGGGAGCGTGAGGAAGGTCTTGAGCCAGTCGTACTTTTCCTTGCCATACTGTTCGATATCAACCGGGCCATCAGCCCCACAAATCACGGCACAAATGGTTATCGTGACGATGTCGATTAATACGTGGAGTTTGGTTCGCTCGATGCGTGGATCTTCAAGGGCGCCAAAATGCTCGACGATAGTGGACGTGGAAATATCGAACCGGGTTTCCATCGCATCCTCCCAATCACTGATACACAACATGCGATTGTACCACAGTTATCAGGAATTGAAGATGCGATAGCCCTAACCAGACTAACGTTTTGATGTGCCTTGTCGGGCTACACCCGAAGTATAGCGCGTGATAGTGATGGCCTCAATGCATCGTCTAGCCCGAACCGCACGCACCCGCAGTACCAGCGCCGGATGGGAAAAAGGAGTGTGGAAAACTTCCCGTGTTCACGCACTGAGGCGCGATTCAGCAATCAACCCTGGCGGAAAGTTCCCGCCAGGGTTGATTGCTGTGGTAAGTACCGCTACTGACTGGACTTGCTCACATGACCCTGTCATGTGAGCAAGTCCACTAGTGGCCCTTGCCGGTATCGATCACCCAGCCTGTGTGGTACAGGCTCGTGGCGCTGTAGCCGTAGCCGAGTCCGGCCTCGTTCGCGATCGGGTCGAGCAAGATTCCGCGATGCGGCGCACTCGCCATCCAGTCGGCCACCACTTCAGCAGGCGTGTGGCGCGCAACAGCCGCAACCTCACCCCGATCGATACCCGTGTATCCTTCTCGGAACATCCGATCCCAGAACTGCGAACCATCTGAGCCGACGTGGCTAAGGAGGTCGTGTGTTGCCATATCCTTCGCAAACCAGCGCGCCGCACAGGTCAGGCTGGCGTTCTCACGCAGCGGAGCTACGCCGACCTTCGCCCGCTCGATGTTCACGAGGACCAGCATCTCCTCCTCGAAGGCGCGGTTGTCCGGCGAGCAGGGAGCTGGAGCGGTCGGAGGCTCGACAGTCGCCTCACCGTCCCTCGCCACCAGGGGCAGGTAGGAAACGGGCTGGATGTCCCCGGTCGGGACGATGGCAAGCAGCGCTGTATCCGTCAGAGCAGCCGTGTCGGACACGACCTCGGAAGCCTTCCAGGGCTCAGCCAGCGGCACGGACTCGTCCGCCTGGGCGCGCGTGGCGAGGGACAGCAGCAGGACGGCGGCGATGGTCACACCGAGGCAAGCGGAGGCCCAGAGGGCGCGGGGGAGGCGGAAGGCGATCATGGGAGGTTCCTTTGGCTATGACGACCCGGTGGAACCGGGCAGGCTTCGTTGTCGGGGCTTCGCTGCTGGAGCAGCGTCGCACGGATGAGTATACACCATCCCCCATAAATCTGCCAATCTTTAAATAACATGTTTAAGATTATTGTATTTTTTCGCCATCCGTGCTACACTGGCATCAGGTTCCTTGCAGGCCATCCGAGGTTACGCGATGCCTCCAACGCTTCTGTCTCATTTCAGCCAACGGCTGGCGCAGAAGGCCGCACGCGAGGGGCGGGACCTCTCACCCCGCCTCGCGGCACAGGAGATGGGCCTCCCATACTCGACCGTCCTGGCGCTCGATAGCAATACCATCGCCGAGTTCCCCGAGTTGGCGCTGGTGGTGATACCGGACTACCTGGCGTGCCCGCTATGTGGCCCGGATGGGCTGCTTGAGATCGTCGAGGTCCCTGACGCCGATCTGGCCCCATCCCGCCGGGCAGCGCGCGCCGAGCGTGAGCAGCGGCTCGCCAAGGCGGAGGAGGCAAGACGGAACCGTCGCGCGCGAGGGCGGCCGCGGCGGAACCTCGCCGAACAAGGATAGGACATCGCAACAAGGAGCGCGGGGCTGCTACCGGGTAGCAGCCCCGCGCTCCTCACGCTCCACATCCGTCACTCGACGATCGTATATCCGGACTGCCGAAGCAGGCCACGTGCGGCGTCCATCTCCTGCGCATTCACCGGAATGACCTCCATGTAGATGTGTGTGAGCAACTGCACCGCATCGGCAAGGGAGAACTCGCGGACGGTCGCCTCGGCCCGCGCTCGCAGCTCGGGCGTCGAGCCCCGGTGCTGAAGCAACATAATGTGAACCAGGAATAAGACGGTCGTCGACCTCGGGTTCATCTCGATCAGCACACCGACGTTGATCCCCCGGTACGTGCCGGAGCAGTGGCCCATGTCACGATCGTAGCTGTACCCAGGCAGCTCCGCATTGCATGGCCCGCCGATAAAGCGCACGTCCCACACACGCCGGCCGCAGACATCGCACGTGCCCACCGCGATTCGCGCCATTTCTACTTTGTCGTGGTGATAGATCGCCATCATGTCCTCCAAAGTGTTTATTCGTGGATGCTCAACACTGTATAGCACCGAATCAGGCGGGCGGTCTGGCGGTCGCTCGCTCATGGAGCACCTCCCTCACCGGCGGCTGAGCCAGACGCCCCGCCCACAACCCGGCACAGGCGCTCGACCTCGGCCTGCAAATCCTCAATCGTCAAAGTCGCCGTCGGTGGAGGCATGCCCAGGCGCTCGTGTAATTGCTCCAACTCCGTCCACAGCGCGAACCGGGGCGAGCGCGAGCCATCCTTCATCGGGCGCTGCGCCGGCTTCTCCTCACTCGCCCGAGCACCTCCCAGGTGCGACCCTGTGCTGACAGCGGCAGGGCGCGCCCGGTCGCGCCGGCCAGGTTCACGATCCCGAGCTGGAGCCGATCCGGCTCCGACGCCTCACGCCCGCCCGGCAGCACGAACGTCGGGTCAGCCCAGCCGCGCCCCTCGGCCGCCAGCGCGAGCGGGGCGCGGGCGATGATCAGATCCAGGCCCCCCGCGTAGAGCGCGTCCCGCGTCGCCGGCGATGGCTCCAGCCCCAGCGCGGCGACCACGCGCTCACCCGCCGTCGCGCGGGCCCGGGCGACCACCTCCCGCTGCGCGGCCTCATGGGCGGCGAGCGGCGTCAGGTCCAGGCAGAAGCCAGCGAACGACGAGCGCGTGAGCCGCGCGAGCGCCGCGCTGGCAGCCTCGACACCGAGGCATGGCACTGTGCGGCCAGGAGCGGTAGGTCGCGCCGCCGGACGTTGTCGGCCGTGACGCAGGCCAGCTCGACCACCAGATCCACGAAATCGGGAATCCCGCCGGAATTTGGCGGGATTGGCGCAGTCGGGGTAACGCCAACATCGGCGTAGCGCTCGAGGAGGTCCACCAGGTCGAGCCAGCGCACGCGCTCGCCGTCCGCGAGCGCCAACAGCGGATCGCGGTGGTAGCCGTCCCCGCGCTCCAGCCGCGCCCCGACATCGAGCGCACCTGGGGCAATCATGGTGATCATCGGCGGGATGCCATCGCCACGCGCCAGATCGCGCGCGCCCGAGATGCCCAAGCACGCCGCGTGCGCGATGTGCGGTAGGTATGGTCGGATGAGGCGGTCGAGCCGCTGCGAGAGGCGCACGGCGGGCACATAGGCCGGGAGCGGCAGCGGGCCGCGACGGGTGGCGAGCGATGGAGCCCGTTCAGCTGTCATGGCTTCGTTGTCTGCTGTGCGAGGATCGTCTCCACCAGATCGACCACACTTGGTACCAGCCTCGGGTGATCGGAGAGGATGCGCGCAAGGGCGAGTGCCGGCTCCGAGAGCAGCGCCATGTCATCAGAGCCTCCTGGACCCGCCAGCGCGCCAAGCAGCGCTGCGGGCGGCACCTTGAGAGCTGCTGCGATTGCAACGATGGTGCTGACAGTCATCGGGCGCCGACCGGCCTCGTAGTGAGTGATGGTGGTGCGTGAAGTCCCGAGCATGCGCGCGAGCTCGTCCTGCGTGATGTTCTGCCGAAGCCGCAGCTCCCGCAGGCGCTGGCCAACTATCTCGTCGACATTCGACTGCTGCTTCATAAGAATCGCTGCTGTTGTGTCTGCACCAGCTCCGGGTAACCGTATTCCGCGGCCTTCTCCGCCAGCCAGGTCAGGATCGCCTCATAGTCTCGCGCGCGAATAGCATCGTAGCGGGGCACGTTGTACTTCCAGCAGAGCTCGCCGAAGAGTTTGCCGTAGATGTCCGCGCCACGGTCGCGCTCATGACGTTTCCCGATTGCCTGGAGCGTGCCTTTGATGTATTGCTGCTGCGCGGGGGCGAGCGGCAGATACTCGTCGATCAGTGCCTTCTGATCAGCTATCACCTCCTGCTGCTGCGCTAAGTCACGAGCGATGTCTACGAGTCGCGCGTCTACCACCTGCTCGAACGCGGCGATTCGCACATCCTGCGCGTCGATGCGCTCGATCGCCTCCTCGTGCTGCGCCATCGCCTGCTCGCGGATTGCCTGCAGTTCCTTGACCACCCGCGCCAGCGTGGCGCGCATCGCAACAATGCTCTCCGGCTCCTGCACCGCCGACGTGGGCGGCGCATAGAGCGCAGCCAGGACATCCTTGATTTCCTCCTGGTAGCGGATGAGCTTGTCGCGCACCTCCTCGCGCACGTTCGCCGGGGTGATGGTAGCCAGCCACAGCGGGATGTAGTCGTGGAGGATCGCCAGCACAGATCGCAGCCGGCCTCTCACCGGCACGCGCACGTAGCGCAGCCCGCGCGAGAGCACCGCGTGCTCGCGAAGCCGGTCAGCCTGATTGGAGGTGTCCAGGCCGAGCGGCTGACACATCATCAGCAGCGGCACCGCGACACCCTCTCCGGCCAGAACGGCCGCCACCAGAGTATCGTTGTCAAAGATGACGGTCTGGAGCGTCGCAGCCTGCGCGATTTCCTGCGGCGTCTGCGTGTCGTCCGTCATGCGCAACCCCCTTTCGAAATGTTACGGTGCGTAACAGTATACCAGATAACCGGCCAGCGTCAAGCACATATGTTTTGAACGCCACTCGATGATCCTCTGCACGTTACGGTGCGTAACTTTCAGAGGATACAATGATCCACCGATGGTTACGATGAGTAACATCCGCTGGATACGACTATCCATCCAATGTTACGCTCCGTCACTATGTGGGGCACTATGCTTCCAGATAGGGAGTATTCTGCGCGCCTGTCAGCAGCGCGCTCCTGATTGCCACAGAATACAAAGGAGTAGCCATCCTGCCACCCCTTTGTATTCGCTCTGAAAACACGACGCAGACGCGGCTGCCCCGCTGCACTCGCCACGGACGACTGCCAGAGGTGGGGTTATCCCTCCACCTCTGGCACAACTGGCGTCCCCTGGCGCTCCAGGGCTACGTCCATCGCTACCGCCGGAAGATGTACCGCAGCACGACAAGCTCGGCCCTCATCATCGCCTGCAGAACGGGCAGCGCGGGCGGGTAGATGAGCGTGAGCAGCGCCAGCGCCGCGCGCCGCTCGTCGAGCGACGCTCCTGTGGAGATCGACCGTGCCCTGTCTCTCCCGCCAACTTACGATGCCCGACGTATCTGCAGAGAGGGACTACCGACTGGATCATGTGATGCGGCGGCTGGAGGCGAGTCACAGACCGCGATCCGTACAAATCCGTGCTCACATTGTACACCAATCGGTCGTATCAAACGACATGCACCACATGTGGTGCATTATGGCGCTCGTACAGAGCAAAATTCGTCGCAAATGCACCACCCGTGCTGCTGACTTTTTCGTAGCAGGTCGCTAAGATATGTGTGGCATCTCAAGACGGCGGGCGATGCGAGGACACGCTCGTATGAGCGTCCATCTCGCCAGTGCTCTGCCCGCCCGATTGAGAAGGTGCAGCAATGACCACGACGACCACACGCGAACGTGCCTATCTCCACGCACTCCGTAAGCGCCGCAAGCTCACGCAAGAGCAACTCGGCATCCGCATCGGAGTGTCGCGCAACACTGTAGGGCGTATGGAGGCCGGCGATGAACACACCGATCTCACCACCGTCATGCGTGCGCTCGCCATCCTGCGGGGATCGCCCTGGAGCTTCTGTGAGCTCGTCGTCAACACCGAGGTCACCCTTGACCAGATGCTGCGGCGGCAAAACATCGTCGATGCGCTGACGACCTACATCGACGGCATCACACCCCTCCGGACGGCCATGCTCCAGCTGATGCCGCCGCCGCACCGCGCGCTGCTCACCGACCTCGGCCTGACGGAAACCCTGGAGAGCCGGGGCGCGATCTCGGAGTTCTCGCTCCTGCTCACGCTGATCCTGCTCGACGTACCGCGCGCGGATGTGGCTGCGATCGTGTTCGCGGCGGACAACCACGTCGCACTCGGGCGCCAGCTCGCCGAGCGCCGCATCACGTCCCATCCTCTCCGGCCAGCGGACCTCGTCGCCGCGCCACCTGATCAGCAGCGTATTCCCTTACTCGCATCGGCCATCCGCCGGCTCCAGTACATCGAACGCCACACGCACGACTCGCAGCCCCTCTACTTCCAGGCGATGCTCGCCATCGCCGCGATCAACCAGTATCTGTCGCTGCACCAGGCGACCTACGCCGAAGATCCATTCGCCGCCTCCTGGGACGACCTGGACTGAGACACACGATTGAGTGATTGGCACGTACGCCCTCCAGGGGCTGGAGGAACAGCGTCGTTCCCCAGCCCATACCCGGAACCGCCGTGAGGAACAAGCGAACGAAAAAACGCGAGCGCTACACCGTCATCGTGCAGCGCGAACCCGCACCCCCGCAGCTCGACCTTGCGGCCTACGCCGACTCGCTCGTCCTGCTCCACGGGAATGCCGCACTTGACGCCGCGCTCAACCTCGCGCACAATATCAACACGGCCGCACATCAGTTCGCTTCTGAGCGGCAGCTGCTCGAGGCGAATGCCGATGATCTGCGTACCCGCCTCGCGCAGATCGAGGAGCGGCTTCGTACCGTGAGGAAGCGATGATTCGCACAGCCCTCTACCTGCGATGCTCCAGCGTGGACCAGGTCAAGCACGGCTTCAGTATCCCTGATCAGCTTGCCCGTCTGCGGAATGACGCGCGCAGGGCGAGCGAGACAATCGTCGGCGAGTACATCGACCAGGCTCGAAGCGGTACCAGTGCTGCGAAGCGGCGAGAATACCAGCGGCTGCTCAGCGACGCCCGTCAGCGCAAGTTCAACCGCGTGCGTGTTGAGAGTGTCGACCGGGGCCACCGCAATGATACCGAGCGCCGGCAGTTCGAGGATGAGCTCCGCACGCTTGGGATCCAGATTCTCTACAGTGGCGAGCCGGAGAAGCAGGCACCGCAGTACCGCAAGTTTAACCGCAATATGCGTGGCGTGGTCGCTGAACTCGAGAGTGATGAGACGAGCCAGCGCACCTACAAACGCCAGCTGTACCGCGCCAAGAAGGGCAAGTGGCGCGGTGGCACGATCCCCTACGGCCTCCTTCCTGACGGCGACGGCTGGTTCGTGTCGGACCCCGACACCTACGCCGCACTCTGCTGGATTCTCGAGCGGCGCGCCGAAGGGCTGGGCCACCACCGCATCGCGCGTCTCCTCAACGCAGGCATCTCGCTCGACGGGAAAGAGCCGGCCGTCCCCATTACACCCGGTATGCGGCTGTACCTGCGCAAGCCCTACCTGGAGCGCCAGGACCCCGAGACGGGGGAGATCATCCGTCTCGAGCGGCGCATCCCCGACACCACCTGGAAACGGCACACGATCCGCGAGATCTGTGAGGCGGCAGTTGACGGCGTGTACGCCGGCATCTTACAATGGGGCCACACGGCCAACCGCTTCGACGAAGACGAGGACGGCAACCCCAAGCACCCCGTGATCGTCGACACTGGCCGGCCTTTGGTGGATGGGGAGCTGCTCCAGCGCGTGCAAGCGGCGGAGCTAGCTGAGCGGACAGGCCCATCCGAGCCGCGTTCGCACAACGAGTACCTGCTCGCCCATCTCGTGCATTGTGGCCACTGCGGACGCACGATGCCGGGCTATACAACGAGCCGGTACAAGGGGGAGCGCTGCTACAAGTATCGCAAGTATCGCTGCAACGGCCGCTCGTCGCGTCCCGGCTCGTGTACGCTCACGATCCTCAGCGCGGACAAGCTGGAGCAGACGGTGCTGGAGGTGCTCTTCGCCGAGACATCGCGGGTTGCGCCGCGGGCGCTGATCCGGGCGGTGAACGAGGCAGTGGAGCGCCGACGCAGCGAGCTGACGCGGGCGCTCACCACGCTCGACGAGCAGGTCGCCGAGGCGATGAAGCAGCGCGACGAGCTGCTTGATACACTCGTCCGTAACAAGACGCTCACCCCGCTGCTCCGTCAGGCGATGATGGAGCGCACGGAGGCCGTGGTCCAGAGCCTTGCGGAGGTGAAAACCCAGCAGGAGACGCTGCGCGCCGGTCTCCAGACGCTGGACGCACAGGCGCGCAACGTCAGTCGGATTTTTCAGCAGGCGGATGTGGACCCGAAACGGTGGCGAGAGCCAGCCGTGCGCGCCGCGCTCCAGCGAGCGCTACGGCTGATGGTGAGGCGAATCGAGGTCACCAAGCAGGCACCGCGTCAGTACACGCTCGAAGTATGGCTTCCTGACGCGGCAAATCTGCTATTTCGTGAATTTGTAGGGTCCGAGAGCGCGTGGGAGTCGAACCCACCGGCGAGGCTCGTCACCCCGCCCACTCGTTTTGAAGACGAGGACGGCCACCGGGCCACATCCGCTCTCGGCGTGCATTGTAGCGACGCTGTCACCTCCTGTCAACGCATCTGTCCTCGCGCCGCTGTGCCTCCTGGTGGTGGCGTGCTCTAGGATCAATACGTTTCAAATACGGGAGGATGTGGAGGGCGAAGCCCTCCACATCCTCCCCCGGTGGGGGTGTGGGGGAGGGTTCGCGGGGGCCTATGGCCCCCGCACCCCCACGCTGCGGGCAGCGCCCGCGTATTTGAAACGTATTGGCTTTAGTAGTCCGTCAAACCTAGTTTGACAAGTAGAGGGAAGGGATGTTGCGGGGAGGGCTGCGCCCCGCGCCCCCGATTCGCGGGCGACCGCGTAACTCCTGTCAAATACGGGGGGTGTGGAGGGCTTCGCCCTCCACACCCCCTCCGGGAAGGGGTTCGCGGGCGCTACCCGCGCACTTGAAACGTATTGGCTCTAGGATCTGAAGAAGTCGATCACCGAGTCGCGCTCCTCGACGCTCGGCATAATCTCGAGGAAGGTGATGCGGTGCCAGGGGAAGATCACGCTCTGCACCCCAGGCGCCAGGTACGGCACATCCTTGCCGTCTCGCTTGCGCATGTTCGTCACCCGGATGAACATGTCGCTCGGCTGCGGGTCCTGCTCCAGGTCCGCCAGCACCGGGTCCTCGCCCGCAATATGCAGGATCACGGTCTTGGCCAACGTGGACTCCTTTCGGTGTGATGTAGTTGCGCCGATGCGTGCCGCCATCAGGGGAGCTGAACGTGCAGCCGCAGCGTGCCGCACACCAACTCGTCTCCGTTCGTCAGGGGCACGGCCGCCTGCGGCGCGAGCCGCTTCCCGTTCACGAAGGTGCCGTTCGAGCTGCCGAGATCTTCGACGGTGCAGATGCCATCGCGGAAGGCCAGGATGGCGTGCCGCCGCGACACCCCCGCGTCGTAGCCGCCATCCGGGCTCAGGTCCACGTCCGGGTGGATGCCGCGCGCCGCGTCGCTCCGCCCGATCAGCAACTCGTCCATGAGGTCGAGCGTGATGCGCCGCCCGCTCGCCGCCACTAACAGCGTGATCGTCGCGCCCGCCGCCGGCTGCGGCACACCTGCCTCCGCCGCGCTCACCACCGTCACGCCGCCGCTGTTCGGCAGCTGCCGCGTGGTCTCGTGCCCTTCGCCGGCCAGCAGGCTCGCACCACACTCCAGGCAGAAGATCGCACCATCGAGTTGCTTCGACTGGCAGTTGCTACAGATAATCATAAGCCTCAACGGCGGTGGGCGATAAGAGACGTCCTACCGCCTATCGCCCGCGCTCCCTGTTACGTACTCGTCTCGCGCTCTTCGAACGCCGCGCCCCCCACCAACCCGCGCGTGCCGAACTTGATCCGCTTGCGCCCCTCTTCGCTCGCCGCCCCACTGTTCAGCAGCCGGGTGGCCTCCTCCTCCACCGTCCGCGCCAGCGCGGCCTCGCCGGCGTCGAAGAGCCGGGTGCTCGCCATCTTCAGCCGCTGCGTCGCCTCGTCCAGCCGCCCGGCCTCCGCCGCCTGCCAGGCGCTGGACTGTAGCCGGTAGGCCATCAGCCGCTCCAGCCAGTGCTTCACCGTCGAGTCCACCTGGTACGTCGCCTCACTCTGCGGCACCACGCGCAGGCGCACCACATCCTCGACGAGTTGGTCGCGCATACTGGCCGCCGGTAGGTCGTACCGCACCGACAGCTTCAGCACCGGGTGCTCCCCCACCGGGAGGGGCGGCACCACCAGTTCGAGCAGGAAGGCCGCCACCTCGCTGCCCGTCCAGTCCCCCAGGTTCGCGGCCCACACCAGGTCGGCCTCCTCAGCGATCGCCACCGGGGCGATGTACGGCCGCACCTGGTCCAGTGCGCGCACCAACCCCCCCGGCCGTGCGGCGAGCTGCACGCGCACCCGCTGCGCGAACACGGTGTGCATGCGCCGCAACTCCTCCGCGAACACCGCCACCACCTCCTGCGCAGAGGTGATGTAGCGCGCCCGGCTGTTCTCGCTCGCCGTCATGGTTTCGAGCAGATCCTCGTTCCACTCGGTCCCAATGCCCAGCGCCGTCAGGCCGATCCCGCGTGACTGCGCCCGGCGCGCGATCTCCACGCAGCGGCTCTCATCCCCATAGGTGCGCCCATCCGTCAGCAGCATGATCCGGCTCACGCCGCGCGCCAGCATGGGGCGCTGGATCTCCTGCAACGCCAGCGCCATGCCGGTCGCCATCTCGGTGCCGCCAGCGGCCTCCACCAGGCCCACCGCCTGCTTCAGCTCGGCCTTGTTCACCACCCGCTGCGCCGGCAGCACCACCGCGGCCCGATCGTTGAACGCCACCAGCGAGAAGAAGTCATGCTGGCCGAGCTGGTCGATGATCCGCCCCGCCGCCTCCTTCACCTGCATCAGCCGCTCGCCCCGCATGGAGGAGCTGCGGTCCACCACCAGGCACAGGTTCAGCGGCAGCTTGGGCATCTGGGCCGGCAGACCCTCCGGCGTGGCCTCCAGCAGCACATACACCAACTGCTGCTCGTCGCTGGCGCCGACGGCGGCGCGGCTCAGGGTGCGCTGGAGACGAATGCCAGGGGCCATAGCAACCTCATATCATCCAGAGGAAATGTCGGAGGGTTTCAGGGAGGGCATAGTCCTCCCTGAAACCCTCGTCTTCACATTATGAGGACATGTGCACCACCACAGCCGAGATATTATCGTCCCCGCCGGCGGCGTTCGCGCGCGCCACGAGCTCCTCGCAGGCCGCCTGCGGCGTCGCTGCGCCTATAACCACCGCGCGCATGCTCTCGTCGTCCACCAGGCTCCACAGGCCGTCGCTCGCCAGCAGCAGGTGCGTGGCATCTCCCTGCGGCGCGGTCACAACGTCCACCGCCACCTCCGGCTGCTGGCCCACCGTGCGGTAGAGCTGCGAGCGCATCGGGTGCTCACGCGCGTCCGCCGCATCGAGCTGCCCCAACTCGATCAGCCGGCTCACCGCCGAGTGGTCCTCCGTCAGCCGCCGAATCTCCCGCGGCGACACCAGGTAGGCGCGCGTGTCGCCCACGTGCCCCAGGTGGAGGGTATGGCCCAGCAGCAGCGCCAGCGTGCAGGTGGTGCCCATGTCGGAGCCGATGGCGCGGGCGTGCTCCCAGATGGCACGGTTCGCCTCCTGGATCGCCGCCACGATCATGGGGCGGATGGCGGCGCTCACCGACTCGTCCAGCGCCGGCACGAGCAGTTCGGCCAGAACGTGCCGCACGGCGGCGCTGATCGCCATACGGCTCGCCACCTCGCCGCCCTCGTGCCCACCCATGCCGTCAGCCACGATGAACAGCCCCATCTGCAGGTCGCCGCCCTCACGCGGCAGCGTGGCGGTCAGCGCGAAGACGTGGTCCTGGTTCACCTGCCGCACCCGGCCGATGTCGCGGAGCGCCGCGGCCACCAACTGCCCGCGCCCGCCACCCGCATCCCGCGCGCCGGCGCGCGCGAGCGGCTTTGTGCCCGGCGCGTCGCCCGTCGGGTCAGCCGGCTCAGGCTCGCGCAGCGGCCGCGTCCCTGGCTCGTGCGATGCGGCGGAGTCGTGTGGTTCCTGCATCGGCCTCTCTCACGTGCTGCGTGCTGCGTGCTGTGTCAGCGTGGCCCATTCAACTCAGCACGCAGCACTCGGCCCTGGTTACGCACGCAGCGCGTACACGTGGTGGTCCATCGAGCCGATGTATACCACCCCATCCACCACCGCCGGTGAGGACACCACCGGCGCCTCGGTCTGGTGCTTCCAGACGAGCGCGCCGGTGCCGGCGTCCAGGCAGTAGACGAAGCCGTCCACCGCGCCGAAGTACACCCGCCCGCCGTCCACCCGCGGCGACGAGGTGATCTGGCTGCCGGTCTCGTACTTCCATGCCAGCCGGCCGTTCTTCGTCTCCAGGGCGTACATGCAGCCGTCCACGCTGCCCACGTACACGCGCCCGCCGGCCACACAGGGCGAGGAGTTGACGTAGTGGTTGGTGCGGAACTTCCACACCGGGAAACCACCCTCGGCATCCAGCGCGTAGAGGAAGTTGTCCATCGAGCCGACGTACACCACGCCATCCTGGTAGGCGGGCGAGGAGATCACCGGTTGCTGCGTGCGCTGCTTCCAGCGGATGCCGCCGTTCTTGATGTTCAGCGCGTAGACGTAGCCGTCCCCCCCGCCGAAGTAGGCCGTCTCGCTGGCGATGCACACCGAGGAGCGGATGGGCATCCAGGTGCGGTACTTCCAGATCTGCGTGCCGCGCAGTCCGTCCAGCGCGTACAGGTGCTGGTCATCCGAGCCGAAGAAGATCACGCGCTCCTCGACGCGCGGCGACGAGCGCACCGGCTTGCCAGTGCGGAACGACCAGCGCAGCGACCCGCGCCGCTGGTCCAGCGCGTAGAGCGCGCCGTCCTCCGAGCCGACGATCACCAGGTCGTGCCAGCTGGCGGGCGAGGAGGAGATGCCGCCCTCGGTGGCGTGCTTCCAGCGGAACTCGCCACGCAGGGCGTCCAGCGCGTAGAGGTTCGTGTCGTAGCAGCCGACGAACAGTGTGCCGCCGGCCACGCACGGCGAGGAGCGCACCTCGTCCTCACATTTGAAGCGCCACACCAGTTCGGTGCCGCTGGCCCGCGCGGGTGCACGGCCAGCGGCGGGGGAGGCCGCGGGGACGCGGGCGGGGCCGGATGACGCCGGCGTATCGCCAGCCAGCGTCGGCGTGCGCAGCAGCGCCTCGCGCACCTCGGCCGCCGAGCCCCAGCGCTTCGTCATGTCGTACTCGAGCAGCTTCGCGATCACCGCCTCGAGCTCAGGCGAGACGGCCGGGTTGAGCTGGCGCAGCGGGCGCTCGTGGAAGGTGAACGGCGTCTCCAGCCGCGGGTCGCTGCCGGTCAGCAGGTGATGCAGCGTCGCCCCGAGAGCGTACAGGTCCCCCTGCGGCTCGGCCACGCCGCGGTACTGCTCGGGCGGCGAGTAGCCCTCGGTGCCGATGATCGTCCCCTTGCGGTCGGCGCGCGTCAGGTTGCGCGCGATGCCGAAGTCGATCAGGACGATGCGCTCATCGGGCGTGACCATCACGTTCGAGGGCTTCATATCGCGGAAGACGATCGGTTCCGGCCGCTGGCTGTGCAGGTAGGAGAGCACCTCGCACAGCTGCACCGCCCAGCGGGCCACCCGCTCCTCCGGCAGCGGCCCGCCGGCCTCGTCCAGCACCGTCTCCAGGTCCTTGCCGGGGATCAACTCGAGGATGACGTAGATCCGGCCGTTCTCCTCGAAGAAGTCGTACACCTTTGGGATGGCCGGGTGGTGCAGCGTCGCGAGCAGGCCGGCCTCGCGCTCGAAGTTCTTCAGGTTCAGCAGGCGGGTGTCCGAGTCCGGCGCGCTCTGGTACATCTCCTTCACCGCACACAGCCGCACCACGTCCTTGAAGCGCAGATCCCGCCCGCGGTACACCACGCTCATGCCGCCGATGCCTAGCGTCCCTTCAATGGCGTAGCGCTCCTGCAGCACGACGCCCGGCTGCATCACCGGCGCCACCGCCCGCTGCGCGCCAGGCGTGGCGGTGCCCTGCGGGTCGGCCTCGTCGCCGGGGGAGCGCTGGGCGCCGATCCCTTTCGTCGTGCCCGCCTTTTTGATCAAAGCCATCGAGATCCTCCGGAGGAGTGCCGCGCCATCCGTAACCGATATCAGAGCGGGGTTGGGGTACCGGGCCCCACCAAACTAGAGATAACTGCCAGCGTACGACTAACTGATGCATCCGGCACGTGTGTTGACACACACCTGCCGGAAGGGGTGGGTGTGCGGGAGGGCTTCGCCCTCCCCCTTCTGTCAAGGGACGTACCGGATGCACCACTAAAGATACGGAGCCGGAGACGCGCCATGGGGGTTCGAGGGCGCCGCCGGGCATAGCTCGTGTGTATTATAGGGCGTTGGCGAGGCCGAGGCAACAGGGGCGCTGTAGAAGATCCGCGGCGATTCTGCAATCATCCCGCGTATCTCGGCCCATAACGGCCGCCCGGGCCTGGTTGCGCACATGCCGCCCGTCGGCTACTATATACGAGAGGTCAGGGAGGGCATCGCCCGCCCTCGAACCAACCCGTTCCCGCGTAGGAGGGTCAGGAGCGCATCGCCCGCCCTCGAACCAACCCGTTCCCGCGTGGGAGGGTCAGGAGCGCATCGCCCGCCCTGCAATCCACCCCCGTTTCCACCGAAGGATATCCATGCCAACTCGCATTCTGATCACCGGCGTCACCGGGCCGGTCGGCAGCGCCCTGGCGGACGAGCTCCTGACGCTGCCGGACGTAGAGTTGCACGCCTTCAAGCGCTGGCGCAGCGACCCACGGCCGATCCAGCATCTGTTCGGGCGCGTCACGATCCACGAGGGCGACATCGAGGACCCGTTCGCGGTGGCCGCGGCGGTGCGTGCCGCCGCGCCGGACCTGGTCTACCACCTGGCGGCGCAGAGCTACCCCTCCGCCTCGTGGGACGCGCCGGTCGCCACGCTGCGTGTGAACGTCGAGGGCACCGTCAACCTGCTGGAGGCGGTGCGCGCCCACGCCCCGCGCGCGCGCGTCCATATCGCCGGCTCCAGCGCCGAGTACGGCGTGGTCGGCCCCGAGGAGGTGCCGATCGCAGAGACCCACCCGCTGCGCCCGGCCTCGCCCTACGGGGTGAGCAAGGTGGCCCAGGAGTTGCTCGGCCTGCAGTACCACGACAGCTACGGGCTGCACGTGGTGGTCACCCGCTCGTTCAACCACGTTGGCCCGCGCCAGGGGGACCGCTGCTCCATCCAGACGTTCTGCCGCCAGATGGCGCTCGTCGAGGCCGGCCTGCAGCCGCCGGTGCTGCTGGTGGGCAACCTGGAGGCGCGGCGGGACTTCAGCCACGTGAACGATGTGGCGCGCGCCCTCTGGCTCCTGCTGCAGCGTGGGCGCCCCGGCGCGGTCTACAACCTCTGCTCCGGCGAGGCCACCCGCATCGGCGACATCGTCGAGATGGTGCGCGCCCGTGGCCGCGCCCCGGCCGAGGTCCGCGTGGACCCGGCCCGCCTGCGGCCGCTGGACGAGCCGATTCTGCTGGGGGACAACACGCTGCTGCGGCGGGATACCGGCTGGGCGCCGCGCGTCGGCATGGCGCAGATCGTGGACGAGTTGCTGGACTACTGGCGCGAGCGCGTGCGCGGCGAGCGGCTGTAACACACTTGTGTTGAAAAGAACGCGCCAGCGTGCTACCATATGCGCAGGGAGGCTCCCGCCTGGGCAGCACGGCGCGAAAGGAGCGAAGCGATGGCGCACGATGATCAGACCCCGCCCGACCCACGGGCGACGCGCACGATGCGCCGCGACCAGCCGTCCACGGACCGGCTCGGCCAGGGCGGCGCCTACGGCGACCCGGTCAACCCGAACTGGCGCAGCGATCGGCCCGGCGCGCGCGGGCGCGGCGCGCGCTCGATGCCCTTCTCGCGCCAGGAGTTCGCGCTCTGGCTGCAGTACGGCGGCTGGCGCTTCCTGCTGGCGGCGGCCGCCATCCTCATGGTCGCGGCCGCGCTCTACATCCTGAGCCAGCCACCCGCGCCCCTGCCGCTCGGCGGCGAGGAGCCTGCCGTCGAGCAGCCGGTGGCCGCGCCGACCCTGCCGGTGGTCTCCACGGTGACGCCGTCGGCGGCCACACCCGCGCCCACCGCCGCGCCCACCAGCGCCGCCGGCCAGCAGCTGCGCGTCACCGGCACCGAGGGGCTCGGCCTGTTCCTGCGCCCGGCGCCGAGCACCAACAACCAGCCGATCAAGACCCTGCCGGACGACACGGTCGTCACTGTGCTCGAGGGGCCGACCTCCGCCGAGGGCCGCAGCTGGCTGCGCGTCCGCGACGCATCCGGCGCCGAGGGCTGGGCTGCAGCGGAGTTTCTCAAGCCCGTCCAGTGATTGCAGATTACAGGTGAGGTTCAAGCTCACCTGTAATCTGCAATCTGCAATCTTCAATCTTCAATTCCCGGACACAGCGCCGCGGCCAGCACCTCGTCCATCCGCTCCACGTACACGAAGCGCACGCGCCGCTTGACGTGCCCGGGCACCTCGGCCACATCGCGCTCGTTCTTGCGCGGCAGCACGATCGTCGCGATCCCGGCGCGGTGGGCGCCGAGCACCTTCTCCTTCACCCCGCCCACCGGCAGCACCCGGCCACGCAGCGTGATCTCCCCGGTCATCGCCACGTCCCGCCGCACCGGCCGGCTGGTGAGCGCCGAGACCAGCGCCGTGGCCAGCGTGATGCCCGCCGACGGGCCGTCCTTCGGTACCGCGCCCTCCGGCACGTGGATGTGGATGTCGGTGGTCTCGAAGCGGTCGGCCGGGATGCCGAGCGCCTCGGCGTTGGCGCGCGCGAAGGAGAGCGCCGCCTGGGCTGACTCGCGCATCACGTCGCCGAGTTGCCCGGTGAGCGCCAGTGCGCCCTTGCCCTTCATCACCGAGACCTCGACGGCCATCACATCGCCGCCGGCGGCCGTCCAGCTCATCCCCGTCGCCACGCCCACCTCGTCCCGCGCCTCGGCCGCGCCATGCACCCGGCGCGGCGGGCCGAGGTAGGTCTCGAGCAGCGCCGGCCGCACCACCCGCGGGTAGCGGCGGCCCTCGGCCATCCGCCGCGCCACCTTGCGGCACACCGCGCCGATCTCCCGCTCCAGGTTGCGCACCCCGGCCTCGTAGGTGTAGTCCCGGATGAGACTGCGCAGCGCGGAGTCCGTGAACCTGACCGACGACACACGACCAACGACCAACGCGGGCGGCTCTCGTTCGGACAGACGAGCATCGCGGCCCGCCACATCATTGCGTTCGTCGTTCGGCGTTCGGCGTTCGTCATCCGACGCCAGGCCGTTGGCCTCGAGCTGGCGCGGCACGAGGAAGCGCCTGGCGATCTCGAGCTTCTCCTCCTCGGTGTAGCCAGGGAGCTGGATCACCTCCATGCGGTCGCGCAGCGCCGGCGGCACCGGGTCCAGCAGGTTGGCCGTGGCGATGAACATCACCCGCGAGAGGTCGTAGGGCACGTCGAAGTAGTGGTCGGTGAAGCTGTTGTTCTGCTCGGGGTCCAGCACCTCCAGCAGTGCCGCCGCCGGGTCGCCGCGGAAGTCGCTGCCGAGCTTGTCCACCTCGTCCAGCATGAACACCGGGTTCACCGTGCCGGCGTCCTTCATGGCCTTCATCACGCGGCCCGGCAGCGCGCCGATGTAGGTGCGGCGGTGGCCGCGGATCTCGGCCTCGTCGCGCATGCCGCCGAGCGAGATACGCACGAAGCGCCGCCCGAGCGCCTCGGCGATCGAGCGGCCCAGGCTGGTCTTGCCCACCCCCGGCGGCCCGGCGAAGCACAGGAGGGGGGCCTTCAGGCGCGCACCGGCCAGCATGCGGGCCGCCATGAACTCCAGGATGCGCTCCTTGACCTTCGCCAGCCCGTAGTGGTTGCAGTCCAGCACCCGCGCCGCCACACGCAGGTCGGTGTTGTCCTCAGTCTGATGGGACCAGGGCAGGTCCAGCAGCCAGTCCAGGTAGGTGCGGATCACGCTGTACTCGGGCGAGGCGGGCGGCATCAACTCCAGCCGCTCCAGCTCCTCCACCGCCTTGAGCTGCACCCGCTCCGGCATATCCGCAGCCAGCACCCGCTCGCGCAGCTCCACCAGCTCGCGCTGCAGCGGGTCCGTCTGGCCCAGCTCGCGCTGGATGGCCTTCAGCTGCTCGCGCAGGAAGAACTCGCGCTGCGAGCGGTCCACCTCCTTCTGCACCTGGTTGTGGATGCGGCTCTCCAGCTCCAGCACGTCAAGCTCCTGGGTGAGCATGATCGAGAGCCGCCGCAGCCGCTCCTCCGGGTCGAGCGTCTCCAGCACCTCCTGGCGGCGCGCCACATCCAGCGGCAGCGTCGAGGCGATCAGGTCAGCCAGCCAGCCTGGCTCGTCCACGTTCATGGCCATGATGTAGGAGTCGTCCGGCAGGGTGCGTGAGAGCTTCACCACCTTCTCGAACAGCGACAGCACCGCGCGCATCATGGCCTCGACGGCGATCGTCCGCTCGCCGTCCTCATAGACCACCGTGGCCTGGGCGCGCAGGAGCGGGCGCTCCTGCACGAAGGCCGTGACGCGCATGCGCCGCTGGCCCTGCACTACCACCGAGATCGAGCCGTCCGGCATCTTCAGGATGCGCTGGATCGCCGCCTCGACGCCGATATCGTACAGGTCGGCCGGCCCGACGTCCTCGATGTCCGGCTCGCGCTGTGCGATCGCCAGCACCATCCGGTCGCCGGCCACGGCCTCTTCAATGGCGGCCACCGAGCGCTCGCGGCCCACGAACAGCGGCGTGAGCATGTGCGGGAACAGCACGGTGTTGATCAACGGCACCACCGGCAGCTCGCGCTCGCCGCCCTGCGCGTCCACCAGCACGGAGTCCGGCCGGCTCGGGAAGTCGAACAGGATCGGTGAGTCCTCGGGCATGGTGGTACCTGCATCAGTGTGGAAACCGTGGAAGTGGGAGGATTATAGCATAGGGGCTATCAGGCGATGAGGCGATAGGCGATGAGGTGATAGGCGATGGGTGATAGGAATAGGAGCTACGCTTATCACCTATCGCCTGGATCGGGCCAGCAGCCCCCCGAGCGCCCCGGCCAGGCAGCTGAGCGCGCCGGCCAGCACGAGGGCGGGGGGCGTCCCGGCGCCGCTCAAAGCGGCGAGCTGCGCCAGCAGCACGTTCAGCACCCCCACCAGCAGCCCGTGCAGGGCGGGGCGGAGCATGGCCATCCGTGCGGCGACGTAGCCGCCAAGACCGGTGGAGAGCACGCTCGCGGCGAGGAGCAGCAGGTGGTCGGGACGGGCGGGGTCCGGGGCGGCGAGGAGCGAGTCGACGGAGGGGCCGGCGATCACGCCCGCCAGGGTCGTCACCAGCGCGTGTACGGCGAAGCCGGTGAGCACGGCCATCCAGCGAACGTTCATGGTGCGGCGGGCCTGCGCGGCTGATGCGCGCAATGGGACACAGGTGATAGGACTGAGGCTTCAGCACCCTCTATGGCCTATCGCCTATGACCGGATCAGGACAGCAGCCCCCAAGCCATCAGGAAGACCATGAGCGTCAGCTGGGTGCAGCGCAGCCCGTCGGCCTGCACGGCGCGCCAGAATTCCTCGCGGCCCAGCCAGAACCAGAGCCGCGCGAGCTTGGTGCGCCGGCTCGGAGCGCTCCAGAGGTGCGGCACCTGCACCTGCGCCAGGCGCAGCAGACGGCGAGTGTGGGTGATCAGAATGCAGCCCCACAGCCCCACAATCGCCAACTGGACGATCATCACTACCATAGCTCTGCCTCCGTCGAACACGTCTGATGCGCTGCGCGCATCGAGCTATCCTGCCGGATTGCCAACATGGGAGAACTGTTTTCGTGGGGGCTACGCCCCCACACCGCCTTGCTGCGCATGTGCGCACCGCGGAACTGCTCCGTGCGCGCCACTTCTCAAACAGTATCGCAGCGCGCCGTGGTGTGACAACATGTCGTTGTTCCCGCCGCGATCTCGCCACAGGTACTAACGACCGGCGGGACGGCGCGGCCCGCTCATGGATAAAACGAACATGGCCCGCTTTTCGGTTACGGGCGCCGCCCCTTCGGCTATAATGGCCGGGCGCGGCGCAGGGGCCTGGGTTCCTAGGCCGCGGGAAGGACGACAGGAGGCGCTTGACGTGCTACGGGGTCTGCTCGTTCTGGCCGCGGCCTTCGCCCTCGGCGCCTGCGTCCGGCCACAGCCAGCCGGCGGCAGCGCCGTGCCGCCCACGCCGACTGCCGCCGCCCCCACGGCCACGCCCCCTCGGCCAGCATCTCCCGTCGCACCCACCGCCGTCGCTCCTTCGCCCACGCCCGTCGATCCTGCTCCGGCGCCCCTCACAAGCGCCGCCGAACTACCACATGATGACCCGCAGTATTTTGCAGGAGCCGTGCCAGCGCCCCGGGATCAGGCCGCGCTCGCGGCGGCCTTCCGGCGTGTACCGGCGGACCTCGCCGCCCCCACGGCCAGCGCGCCGGCCGCCGTCGGCGACGTCGCCCAGTTCTGGGTGCTGGACAGGGTCAGCGGCTCGTACGTCCAGGTCAACGCCGAACTGCGCTACGCCGGCCCGATCGTGCTGATGTATATCGATACGGAGCTTACGGTCGATCAGGATGCGATCGAGCGCTCGGCGCGCGTGTTCGAGCAGGCGATCTACCCGCGCACCCGCGCCTTGTTCGGCGCCGAGGCCTCGCCCGGCGTGGACGGCGACCCGCGCCTGACGGTGCTGAACACCAACCTGCGCGGCGCCGGGGGCTACTTCTCCTCGGACGACGCGGCGCTCGGCGGCAACCGCTTCAGCAACCGGCGCGAGATGTTCGTCATGGGCCTCAACTCCTTCCCGATCGGCACGCCCGGCTACGACGCCACCCTCGCGCACGAGTTCCAGCACATGATCGGGTGGAACACTCAGCGCCGCAGCCCGGCCTGGCTGGGCGAGGGCATGGCCGGGCTGGCCGAGGACCTGAACGGCTACGTCAACCAGGGCACCGCCTCCGCCTACCTCGCCGCGCCAGACCTGCAGCTGACCGACTGGGAGAGCACCGGCGCGCACTACGGCATGTCGCGGCTATTCCTGCGCTACGTCCACGAGCAGTACGCCGGGGACGCCGGCCTGCGGGAGCTGACCGCCGCGCCCCCCGAGGCGCTGCCGCAGACCTTCGCCGCCATCACCGCGCGGCGCCGGCCGGACGTCGGCGGATTCGTCGGGCTGTTCGGCGACTGGGCGGTGGCCAACCTGCTCAACGACCCGGCGGTGGGCGACGGGCGCTACGCCTACCGGCTGCTGCCCGCCCTCGTGGTCCCCACGCCGCCCGAGGCGGGCGGCGCATCCGCCGACGTCAGACAGTTCGGCGCCGACTACCTCGGGCCGCTCCAGGGGCCGCTGGCGCTGGCCTTCGACGGCGCGGACAGCGTGAGTCTGGTGGGCGCGCCGCCGGCCAGCGGCCACTATGCCTGGTGGAGCAACCGCGGCGACGAGAGCGTAATGACCCTCACCCGTGAACTGGACCTCAGCGGCGTCGCGCAGGCGACGTTGCACTTCCGAGTATGGCACGAGATCGAGCGCCACTTCGATTACGCCTTCATCACAGTCTCGGCGGATGGCGGGGCTACCTGGGAGACGCTCCCCGGCCGCACTACCACCGCCGACGACCCGCAGGGCCAGAACCTGGGCCACGCCCTCACCGGCATAAGCGGCGCGCCGGGCGCGGAGTTGGGCGAGGGGGTGCGCGGCACGTGGGTGGACGAGCGCATGGACCTCACGCCCTACACAGGGCGGGCAGTGCTGCTGCGCTTCTGGCTGGTGAGCGACACGGCCATCAACGGGCCGGGCATGCTGATCGACGACGTGCGGGTGCCGGAGATCGGCTTCGCCGATGGCGCGGAGGAGGGGGAGGGCGGCTGGCGGGCGGAGGGCTTCGTGCGTACCCGCGGCGCGCTGCCGCAACGCTGGGAGCTGCGGCTGGTGCGCTACACTCCCGGCGGCGTGGCTGTCGAGCGCGTGGCGGCGGACGCGGCCGGGCGGGCGGAGGCGCGCGTGCCGGCGGGCG
>DATMBA010000427.1:0-9068 GCA_035559635.1 Roseiflexaceae bacterium | reverse complement strand
CGCCAGCCACTCGCCGCTCTCCCAGAGCAGCGTCAGCAGCGCTATGAACGCGCCGGTTGCCAGCGCGCGGCGGCGGGCGCACCAGCGCAGTGCGCCACCCAGCCGCCCCCGGCCGCCCCCGGCCGCGTCCGCCGCCGCGAGCGCGTCGCCGGCCAGCAGGGTGAGGCCGAGCGCGGTAGCGCCGTGTGGCAGCACATCTAGCCCGAAACCCGCGAGCCGCAGCGCGCCCAGTGGACCCTTGTAGATGTCGAACCGCGGGTGCGAGGCCAGGTAGCCGGCGGTGAACGGCGCGACGCACAGCACATAACCGGGGTTGCGTGCGACCACCTGCTCCAGCGCTGCGCGCACCGGCCCCGGCGCGCCCTGCCGGGGAGAGCGGTCCAGCCAGCGCAGCACATCCGGCAGCAGCAGCGCCGCGGTGTTGAGCGCCAGATGCGGCGCCCAGGTGGTGGGCATGCGGTAGTGGCGGCGGTTCGCGCGCGCCACGCCGGCGGCTGCCAGCCAGAGCGCATAGCGCAGGAGGTCTGACGGTTGCATGGTGCCCTGATCGTTATGACCCAGATGTTCAGGCTGTGGATAGTGTTTTCGGGGGAGGCGGAGCCATCCCCGCGCCCCTTTCCGCCGGCGTCCCGCTGGCCTTCCCATGTAAGCACCCCCTGTGCCATCGCCCCGGCGGCACCGCTCGTGCTACACTGCGCGGCATGGCCGAAACGATCACCTTCACAGCGCTCACATTCAACTGCTTCGGCGGCCTGGCCCCCGGAACACGCCGCCGCCTGCGGACGCTGGCGCGCGAGTTGGCCCGGCGCGCACCGGACGTCGTCTGCCTGCAGGAGGTGCAGCTGCACGCCCACCACGCGCTGCTGCTGCGCGAGTTGGACAGCTACCCGCACACCGCGCACGAGCCGTTCGTATACGCTCCCAAGGGCGGCCTGCTCACCCTCTCGCGCGCGCCGATGGCCGAGGCGTGCTTCGTCCTCTACCCCGAGCGCGGCCGCTGGTACGCCCCCACCATCGCCGACATCGCGCTGCACAAGGGGGCGCTGCTGGCGCGCGTGAAGGTGGCCGGCACGCCGGTGACGGCCATCAACACCCACCTGAGCGCCAACTACCGCGGCGACTGGCGGCCCGAGAGCCCGTACGCCCGCACCGAGCGCGCCCAACTGGCCCGGCTGGCCGAGATCGTGGCCGCCGAGCCGCCCGAGGCGCTGGTGCTGGTGATGGGCGACTTCAACGTGCCGCGTAACACCTGGCTGTACGAGGAGTTCCTGGCACGCAGCGGCCTGTGCGACCCGCTGGCCGGCGACGCGCGCCCCACCTACCGGCCGCACTCCGGCATCCCGGCCCGCTACGCGCTGCCGCTGGACTGGCTGCTCCTGCGCGCGCCGCCGCTGCCGGGGCTGCGCGCCGTGGCCGATCTCTGCTTCAGCGCCCCGCTGCCGTTGGTAGGCGGCGGCAGCGGCTTCCTCTCCGACCACATCGGCGTCGAGTTGACCCTTTCCTGGGAGGTGGGCGATTCCGTGCTACAATAAACCGGTACGATACCTGATAGAACCACAGAAGTCCTCCAGTAGGGGAGGGGCAGAGAGGGCGAAGCTCTTCATGAACCCAACCCATCAAACCGAACGGTTTGTGAGATGAATGGTTTCGCTGCGCGGCTTCTCGCTTTACATTCCGGGGAGGCTCGGAGCGGCAAAGCCCCTCCGAAAAGCGTTTTTGTGAGGGCCAGAGGCCCCCACGCCCCCCATGCGTGTTCGCGCGAACTGTCAAGTACGCGCGCACCCTGTCTAAGGAGCTGTGACCGTGGAGAACGCGGCAGTCCGGGAGCTTGCCACGGATGCTGAGCTTGTCGCCGTACTGCGCGCCGAGCCAGCGGCTGGCATCGCCGCCCTGTATGACCGCTACGGCCGGCTGGTCTATAGCGTGGCGCTGCGCATCGTGCAAGACCATGGCGCCGCCGAGGAGGTCACCCAGGACGTGTTCGTGCGCTGCTGGCGGACGGTGGACCGCTACCGGCCGGAGCAGGGCAGCCTGGGAGCCTGGCTGCTGTCGATCGCTCACAACCGCGCGATCGACGAATTGCGCAGCCGGCGCGGCAAGGAACTGCGGCGCCAGCGCGCCGACGACGCGCACGAGCAGATGGTGCTCGAGCCGGGCTTCGAGGCGGCGCTGGTGCGCGGCGAGGTGCGCCAGGCGCTCGGGGACCTACCGGAGAGCCAGCGCGAGGTGATCGAGCTGATCTTCTGGAGCGGCCTGACCCGCCGTGAGATCGCCGAGCGCCTGCGCCTCCCGCTCGGCACCGTGCACACCCGCCTGCGCCTGGGCATGGACAAGCTGCGCGCCACGCTGCGGCGGCTCGTCGAGGCCGAGTAGAGTCGCGCGGCGCGCGATTACGTAGATTTATGTGAAGAGACCGCAGGGAGGGTCAGGGAGGGTGAACCCCCTGACCCTCCCGCCAACAATATGAGCGACACATCGAACAGCCTGTGCGAGGAGTTGCAGCCGCGGCTGGCGGCCTACGCACTCGGCGAGGACACGCCGGACGACGAGGCGCGCCACCATCTGGAGGCGTGCCCGGCGTGCCAGCGCGCTTTCCGCGACTACGCCGCAGTGGCCGGGGCGCTGCTCTTCGCCGCGCCGGACGCCGTGCCCCCGCCGGCGCTGCGTGAGCGGGTGATCGCCGCCGTGGCGCCGCAGGCCAGGCAGGCCCTGCCCCACCCCACGCGCTACCGGCCGCGCCTGCTGCCCGGCCTGCGGCTGGCGTTCGCCGCCGCGCTCGCGCTGCTGATCGCCCTGCTGGGCTGGAACCTCTCGCTGCGCGCGCAGGTGCAGGCGCAGGCAGCACTGCTGGCCAATAGCCGCGAAGGGTGGCAGACGACCATCGCGTTGCTGAACGACCCGGATGTGCAGCGCTACCCGCTGCGGAGCGGCGCGGCGAGCGGCAGCCTGTGGACCACCCCCGGCAGCGAGGTGGCGTGCTTCGTGGTCCAGGGCCTCCCGGCGATCGGCGCCGACCGGGTGTACCAGGTGTGGCTGGTGGACGGGGGCGCGCCCCAGAGCGCCGGGGTGTTCGAAGCGCGCAACGGCAACGGCTGGGTGATCCTGCGCGCCGGCGCGCCGGTGACGAGCTACCGCCAGGTGGCCGTGACCGTCGAGCCGCGCGGCGGGAGCGCAGCGCCCACCGGCCCACAGGTGCTGACGGGCGAGCTTGGCGCGGTAGGCGGGCAGGGGTAGGGCGCTTCCAGCGCAGGCGAACGGTCATATGACGATAGGGGTTGCGGAAGCTCGCTGCCCTGTCGCCTATGACCGTTCGCCGCTATTCATCCTCCAGGGCCGCCACAGTCTCGCCGTGCCCCGCGAGGCCGTTGTCGGCGGCGCGGCTCGGCTGGCCGGCGGTCGGCTGGGCGTGGTTGAGCTGCATGTAGATCTGCGTGGTGGAGATCGAGGCGTGGCCGAGCAGCGCCTGGACGGCGCGCAGGTCCGCGCCGCCGCTGACCATGTGGGCGGCGAAGGAGTGGCGCAGCATGTGCGGCGTCAGCTCGCTGAGGCCCAGCTCCGCGGCGTAGTTCTTGAGGATGAGCCAGAAGCCCTGACGGGTGAGGCGCTTACCGCGGTGGTTGAGGAACAGCGCCTCCGGCTTCGGGGATGCGCCGCGCGCCAACTGGGAGCGAGCGATGTCCAGGTACTCCTCCATCGCCGTGAGCGCCGAGCCGGTGACCGGCAGGGTGCGCTCGCGGCCGCCCTTGCCCAGGCAGCGCACGCACTCGCCCGCCATGTCCATGTCCCGCACGTTGAGCGCCACCAACTCGCTGACGCGCATCCCGGTGGCATACAGCAACTCCAGCATGGCCTTGTCACGCAGGCGCTCGGGGGTGGGCTGGCGCATCGGCAACTCCAGCAACTCGTCCACCTGCGTGGGAGTGAGCGCCTTAGGCAGGAAGCGGTCCACCTTCGGCGAGTCGATCTGCTCCGTCGGGTCGCTGGCGATCTTGCCCTCGGCGGTGAGGAAGGCGTAGAACGACTTGACGGCCGCCGCGCGCCGGGCGACGGTAGAACTGGCGTAGCGGCGCTCGCGCAGGAAGAGCAGGAACGCCACGATGTCGTCGTGCGTGACCGCCAGCCAACCGGGGACGCCGCGCTCGGCCAGGAACGCGCCGAACTGCTCCAGGTCCGTGTGGTAGGCGGCGGTGGTGTTCGCCGCCAGGTTGCGCTTCACCGTCAGATGCTGCAGGAAAAGCTCTACCTGTTCGTCCATCGCTCTCTCCCGCGCGCAGGCGCGACCGGGCGCACGCGGCTCCACTGGTTAGACAAGGTTTCGCTGCGCGGTTTCCAGCCTTCCAGTCTGGGGAGGCTCCGGAGGGGCGAAGCCCCCGAACAGTGTTTTTGTGGGGGCCAAAGGTCCCCACGCCCCAATGCGCGTGCGCGCGAACGGTCACCGAAGCACGAACCTTGTCTGAGCGCACATCGCGGACGTCTTCTCCCCGCCGCGACGGTGGCGCAGCGGCAGGGTTTGCGTGCTGCGAGGTCTCGAAGACACGCCTGCTCCACATAATAAGGACGGACGCCTGCGTATGTTACTTCAATCGCCGGGACGTGTCAACAAAACCAGGCTGAGGGCTGAGGACTGCAGCCTCAGTCCTGTCGCCTCCATAGCTCCAGAGACACCGTTCGGTTTGGTGGGAGGGGCAGGGATGGCTGCGCGGCCCCTCCCCCACCGGCGGACTTCTGTGGTCCTGGTTCAGGCACGCGCCCCCTCCAGGTAGGGCGCGAAGAACCGCTCCAAGTGCTCGCGCGCGGTGTCCGCCGCGGTGGAGCGGCAGACCGCCTCACGCAGCGCGGCACTACCGGGCAGCTCGATGCTGAGCTGGCCGATCAACTGCTTGAGCTTGTTGAGCGCCAGGCGCTCCGGCATCTCCTCGCGGCAGATCTCGAAGTAGCGCATGAGCAACTCGAACTTGTCCGCCGGGCCGGGGACGAAGGGCCGCTCGCCGCGCCGCAGCTGTGCCGCCTGCATGAAGATCCACGGGTTGTGCATCGCCCCCCGGCCAATCATCACCCCGTCCGCACCGCTCTCCCGCAGCCGCCGCAGGGCGTCCGCGGCGTCCTTCACGTCCCCGCTGCCGATCACCGGGATGCCGACAGTGCGCTTGACCTCGGCCACCCGGCTCCAGTCCGCCGTGCCGCTGTAGCCCTGGGCGCGGGTGCGCGGGTGCAGCGCCAGCGCCGCCACCCCCGCCTGCTCGGCCATCCTGGCCGTGTCCAGATAGTTCAGGCTGGCATCGTCCCAGCCGGCGCGGAACTTGAGCGTGATCGGGATCTGCACAGCGGCCCGCACCGCCTTGAGCAGCCGCTCCATCTTCGGCAGGTCCCGCAGCAGCGCCGAGCCGTGCCCACCGCCGGTGACCTTGGGCGAGGGGCAGCCACAGTTGATGTCCAGGATGTCCGCGCCGATCTGCTCGACAGTGCGCGCGGCCGCGGCCACCAACTCCGGCTCGTTGCCGCTGAGCTGGATGGTGATCGGCCGCTCCTCGGGCAGGAAGTCCAGCTGGTGGTGGCGGCTGCGCGCCCTGGGACTCACCGAGGCGGCGTTGGTCATCTCGCTGCTCACCAGCCCACAGCCGCCCAGGCCGAGGATGGTGCGCCGGAAGACGCTGTCCGTGACGCCCACCATCGGCGCCAGCACGATGTTCGGGCTGATTGTAATAGAACCCACCCGGTAGCCGGTGGGCAGGTCATCGTAGGGTGTGGCCATCGCCTGTGTGTGCTCCAAGTGTCGCGGATATTATAGCACGCGGAGCCACACCAGGGTGCGGTGCGTGAGGGGTCAGGTCCCTCACACGCCCCATTCCGCGGGGGCACGGGGGGCTGCGGCCCCCCGAAAAGATCCCTGATATGGATTCTTTGGGAGGGGCTTTGCCCCTCCAAGGCTCCCCACCGCAGTGGGGCGAGCGCGCGTGGTATAATCGGCCTACCATCCGCGTTCCACAAGGGGGGTGACCCCATGCGCTACATCATCGGCGTGGATCTGGGCGGCACGAACCTGCGGGCCGCACTGGCCGACGACCAGGGCACGGTCCACCAGGTGGTCCGCGTCCCCACCGGGGGGGACGAGGGGCCGGAGGCGGTGATCGACAAGATCGTGGCCTGTGTCGGGCAGGTGCGCGCCGCCGTGCCGGAGGGCGCGGCGCTGCTGGGGGTGGGCGTCGGCTCGCCAGGGCCAGGCGACCCGTTCGACGGGATCGTGTTCACGCTGCCGAACCTGCCGGGCTGGCACAACGTGCCGCTGCGGGGCATCCTGGCCGAGCGCACCGGCCTGGCGGTGGAGTTGGGCAACGACGCGAACGCTGCGGCGTTGGGCGAGTGGTACTTCGGCGCTGGCCGTGGGCACAGCAACCTGGTGTACGTCACGGTGAGCACCGGCATCGGCGGCGGCGTGATCGCCGACGGGCGGCTGCTGCTGGGGCACCGCGGCGCGGCGGCCGAGGTGGGCCACCACATCGTGGACTGGGAGGCCGGCCTCTCCTGGGAGAACCTGGCGGCCGGGCCGGCCCTCGCGCGCGCCGCGGCCGAGGCGATGGCGGCCGAGCCGGGCAGCGCGCTGCACCAACTGGCCACGCCCGCCACGGTGACGGCCGGGGACGTGGCACGCGCCGCGGCGGCCGGGGACGCGCTGGCGCGGCGGCTGATGGAGCGCGAGGGGGAGTTGCTCGGCGTGGGGCTGGTGAACCTGCTGCACCTCTACAGCCCCGGCCTGATCCTGCTCGGCGGCGGGGTGGCGATCAACAACCCGCACCTGCTGGAGCGGGCGCGGGCCGTGATCCGGGCGCGCGCTATGGAGGCCTACCGCGACGTGCCGGTGCGCCTGGCCGAACTTGGCGACCAGGCGGGGCTGCTCGGCGCGGTGGCGCTCTTCCTGCACATGCGCGAGGGGCGGGCGTGAGGATCGCAGACTGAATATGGCAGATTGCAGATTGGCCGGGGCAGCATGAGCCGCCTCGCCCATCCTTACTGCCAGTACCCGCCGCATCGCCGCTCATATGCTGCCGCAAAGGGGCGCTGCCTCAGCCACAGCGCGTTCCCATTTCCCGCGCTGCCCTGGCGCGCTCGATGCCGCAGCTGGTCGGGTTGGCGACGGGCAGTGGGGCGAGCGTACGCTGGACGGGCGGAGCGGGGCTTCGGGAACGCGTGCCTGTTGCTGCCGGCATTGCTTTCGCGAAGCGATAACCACACGCTGGACGGGCGCGGGGGAGCGGCGATCGGTCATAGGTTATGGGATCTGGGCTTCAGCAACTCCTATCACCTATCACCTGGCGCAGCACATCCGGCCTGTCCGTGATGATCCCGTCCGCGCCGAGGGCGATCAGCCGCCGCATGGCCGCCGGGTCGTTGACGGTCCAGACGTTGACCTGGTAGCCGGCGCGGCGCACCAGCGGCAGCACGCGCGTCAGGCCGGGGATCTCGCTGGCGGGGTGCCAGGCGCTGGCGCCCACGCGCCGCAGGGCGAGGAACGGCCAACTCTCGCGCAGGCGCACGTCCGGCCGCAGAGTGCGGATGCCCATCAGATACGCGCGCGGCAGCGACGGGTCGGCGGCGGCGATCTCCTGCAGGGCGGCGGGCCAGAAGGAGGAGATCAGCACCAACTCGGCGGTGCGCGTGTCCCGCAGCAGGCGCGCCACTGCCGCGCCGAAGCCGGGGCCCTTGAGCTCCACGTTCAGCCGCATGCCGCGCTCGCGGGCGAAATCGCACACCTCGGCCAGGGTGGCCACCCGCTCCCCGCCGATGTCCAGCGCCTGCAGCTCGGCCAGGGTGCAGGCGGCGGCGCGGCGCCGCTGCCCGTCCCAGCGCTCGGTGGTCTCGTCGTGGAACACCACCAACTGGCCGTCGGCGGTGGGCTGCACGTCCAACTCGCACATGTCGGCGCCTTGGCGGGCGGCGAGCTCGAAGGCCGCCATGGTGTTCTCGGGCGCGTAGGCCGACGCGCCGCGGTGGGCGATCACGAGGGTCACTCTCCATCTCCTGCTTCAGCAGAACCACGGGCGATAGACGAACCGCAGCGAGCTGAGGGCGGACGACGAACGACCAACGATAAAGGACCAGCGACTGCTGCCACGTTGCCGGCGGTGCCGTCTCGGAGGCGTTGGTCGTTGGTCCTTCGTCGTCGGTCTATCGTTGTGGTGGCGGTCAGCTCAGGGCCGCGCTCGCCAGCTGGGCCTCGGCGTGGATGCCGCCGAAGGTCCGGGCCTCACTGGAGAGCATCGGGTTCAGGATCTTCTGCATAGCCATGACGTGCGCGCAGGTATGGCGCAGGCGGAAGAAGTCACAGTCGCACGACCACTGGTCGTTCGACAGGGTGATGGTATGGTCATTGTTGCCGCCGTGGAAGGTAGCCTTCAACTCGCCGAGGCTGATCCGCTCGGGCTCCTCCGCGTAGCGGCGGGCCTTCTCGATCTTGCCGATCAGATCCGAGTGCATGGTGCGCCTCCTCACTGCTAGAGAGAGCAGGTGGGGTGGCCCGGCCATCTCCGGGCCGTCACCTGCGTGGTTGTCGGGACCCTGCGCTGAAAAACATCAGGGGCGGCAGCAGGACTCGATCATCCTGCGCCGCCCCTGGCCGGTCGATATTCCGCTGGCGTTGTCACTCGCATAGGTTGGTGCCTTTGCCGCTGAACCTCGACCGGGATCGTTCGCCTCGCCTGGTGCCAACATTATAGACTCGTGGCGCGCCGCCGTCAAGGGCCTCTGCTCCCTGCTACATGGGCGGATTTTCCGCGCCAGGATACACAAAACGGGCACCACACGCACAGCAACTGGCGCCGCCGATCTGCGGCGGTTGTCACATGTTCACCGGAGGCCGCAGTGGTGGGGACGGAGGGACTCGAACCCTCACGGATCGCTCCACAAGTTCCTAAGACTTGCGCGTCTGCCATTTCGCCACGTCCCCGAGCCGTAGGGATTGTAGCACAGGCTGCCGGCCGGAGGCAACAGTTGGTAGTCAGGAGTTTAGCGCTTTGCCAACCTGCCCGGTTGGGTATCAGGGGAGGGGTTCGGGGAGAGCTTCGCCCTCCCCG
>DATMBA010000426.1:0-14520 GCA_035559635.1 Roseiflexaceae bacterium | reverse complement strand
TGTGATCTCAGTCTGTTCTCGCTGGGCTTGCGGCTGCTGGCGTATTGTTTGCGTCATCGACGGACCATCCCACCTGGATTACCAATACAGCTGATCCCGGCACTACAGCACCCGCTCAAAAGTTCTGTACGGTAGTCAAATTGTAGATTGAAAATTAGGCGCTGCATCTCGGTGATCGCAGCGCCCGATCTTCAATCTGCAATATTCAATCTTCAATCCAGCAGCGCGTTGACCTCCGCGAGCTCCTCGGGCGCCAGGCGCCAGTCGGCGGCCTTCGCATTGGCCTGGACCTGGGCGAGCGAGGTGGCGCCGGAGATCACCGAGCTGACCTGCGGCTGGGCGAGGAGCCAGGCGTGGGCCAGCTCGCCCATGGTGTGGCCGTGGGCCTCGGCCCAGGCGCCGAGGCGCTCGACCCGCTCGAAGTTGGCGTCGGTGAGGTAGCCCTTGACATAGGGGCTGGTCTCGCCGCGCGAGCCGGCGGGGGGCGGCTCGCCGCGGCGGTACTTGCCAGTGAGGAAGCCGCCGGCGAGCGGGAAGTAGGGCAGGATGCCGACGCCGAAGGCGTTGCAATAGGGCACCACCTCGCGCTCGATCGCACGCTCGAGCATGTGGTAGTGGTTCTGGATGGAGACGAAGGGCGACCAGCCGCGCAGTTCGGCGAGCAGGTTGGCGTGGGCGAGCTGCCAGGCGGCGAAGTTCGAGCAGCCGATGTAGCGGATCTTCCCGGCGCGCACCATGTCATCCAGCGCGCGCAGCGTCTCCTCGATCGGCGTGGCGGGGTCGGGGCGGTGGATCTGGTACAGGTCGATGTGGTCGGTGCGCAGGCGGCGCAGGCTGGCCTCGACGGCGTTGACGAGGTGGTAGCGCGAGGCGCCGCGGTCGTTGGTTCCTTGGCCGGTGGGGTTGAAGCCCTTGGTGGCCAGCACCACCTCGTGCCAGCGGCCCGCGAGAGCTTCGCCGAGGGTCTCCTCCGAGCGGCCGCCGGTGTAGACGTCCGCAGTGTCGATGAAGTTGATGCCGAGGTCGAGCGCGCCGGCGACGATCTCCCGCACGCCCTGCTGGTTCACCTTGCCGCCGAACTGGTTGGTGCCGAGGCCGATGGCGGACACGCGCACGCCGGACCGGCCGAGCTGGCGATACTCCACGGATCGCTCCTTTGTGGTACTGGAAGGTGCGGTGGCAGTATAGATCGGCGCGGCGCGCGGCGTCAACACCCCCACCGGGGGAGGATGTGGAGGGCGAAGCCCTCCACATCCTCCCGTATGTGAAAGGTATTGGCCCTAGAACGCGATGATCTGGCGCACCGCCTCACCCGTGGCGAGCGCATCGAAGCCCTGATTGATCTCTTCGAGCGCGATCGTGCGCGAGCGCAACGCGTCCACCGGGAGCAGGCCGGCGCGGTAGAGCGCGATGAAGCGTGGGATGTCGCGCCGTGGCACAGCCGATCCCATGAAGGAGCCCTTGATGGTGCGCTCCTCGGCGGTGATCGCCACCGCCGGTGCGCTGAACATGCGGCCGGACGCCGGCAGCCCCACGGTGACGGTGGTGCCGCCGCGGCGGGTGGCCTGGTAGGCCTGGATCAGCACCTGCTCGCTGCCCACCACTTCGAAGGCGTAGTGCGCCCCGCCGCCGGTGAGCTCGCGCACCGCCGCCACTGGGTCCTCCGCTGCGGCGTCCACGGTGTGGGTGGCGCCAAGGGCGCGCGCCAGCTCCAGCTTGTGCGCCAGCCGGTCCACCGCGACGATCGGGTGGGCGCCGGCGAGCCTGGCGCCCATCACCGCGCTCAGCCCCACCCCGCCCAGCCCCCAGACGGCGGCGGACATGCCGGGCTGGACGCGGGCGGTGTTGACCACCGCGCCCACGCCGGTGATCACGGCGCAACCGAAGAGCGCGGCCTGCTCCAGCGGGAAGTCCGGGTCGATCGGGATGAGCGACTCCTGGGCGGCGACGGTGTGGCGGGCGAAGCCGGAGACGCCGAGGTGGTGGTTGAGCGTGCGCCCGGCTGCGTCGCGCCAGCGGCGGGCGCCACTCAGCAGACAGCCCTCCAGGTTGGCGCGTGCGCCGCGTTCACACAACACCGGGCGGCCGGCGGCGCAGTACTCGCAGGTGCCGCACATCGGCATGAAGGAGAAGATCACGTGGTCGCCGGGGCGCAGCCCGGCCACGCCGCGTCCCACCTCGCGCACCACGCCGGCCGCCTCGTGGCCCAGCACCATGGGCAGGGGCCGCGGGCGCGACCCGTCGATCACCGAGAGATCCGAATGGCACAGGCCGGCGCTGACCAGCTCGACGAGCGCCTCGCCGGGGCCGGGACCCTCGAGCTCCACCTCGTCCACCACCAGGGGGTGTGAGCCGGCGTAGGGGGCTGGCCGGCCCATCTCGTACAGCACGGCGGCGTGCGTTCTCATGGCATGCTCCTTGCGTGCAGCGGTGATGGGAGTATTATACGTGCCTATCCGGATACCCCGGAGCGGGTGGGGTTTCAGGGGAGAGCTTCGCCCTCCCCTGACCTCTCCCCGAGGTATGCGGATCGGCTTTAAGCAGGAGTTACCTAGCGCGCCGGTCACATATTGCCCGGCGGGGACTGCGGGGGCCGCAGGCCCCAAGAATACGTGACCGGCGCGCTCGGGGCCATGCTCCTGCAACCTCCAACGGGAGGTTTGGAGGGCTTGGGCCCCTTCGAAAGACCCCTGGAGCGTGCGTTTCGATAATGATCCGCTGGCTGAAAAGCAGAGTTTTGCCCTTGCTGCAGCTCACGGCGCACAAGTGGCAGGAGGATGAGTGCGCCGACATGGGGGCGTCGCTGGCGTACTACGCGCTCTTCTCGCTGTTCCCGTTGCTGCTGGTGGTGCTGAGCGTGTTTGGCTTTGTGGCCGGGCCAGGCTCCGGGGCGCGCGAGCAGATCCTGCTGCTGGCGCGTGAGAGCTTCCCGCCGAGCGCCTACGGCACGGTGCTGGACACCCTCAACAGCTTGAGCGAGAACCGCGGCGCGGTGGGGGTCGTCGGCTTCGCCACGCTGCTGCTGGGCGCCAGCGGCTTCTTCGGCGCGCTGGACAAGAGCTTCCAGAAGATCTGGCGTGCCCATCTGGAGGCGCCGGCGGATGGGGGGCTGCTGTCAAAGATGCTCGCGGCGGCGCGCCAGCGAGCGCTCGCATTCGCGCTGGTGCTAGGGTGTGTGCTGCTGGTGCTGGCGTCCATGCTCGCCGGGCTGGTGATCGAGGCGCTATTGGCTGTGGCGCAGGGCGTCACGGGCGTCGTCCCCTTCATCCGGCTGGACGAGGTGTGGGTGTTGCAGGCCGTCCAGCTCGGCGTGTCGTTCGTGGTGCTGGCGCTGGTGCTGGCGCTGCTCTACCGCGCGCTGCCCCCGGCTGCGGTGCGCTTCGGCGACGTGTGGTTGGGGGCGCTGGCGGCGGCGCTGCTGCTGCTGGCGCTGCAGCGGCTGGTGGTGGGCGGCGTGGTCAATCTGGGCGCCGACTACCAGTCCTACGGCGTGATCGGCGGGGTGATGCTGCTCATGTTCTGGATCTACCTCACCAGCCAGGTGCTGCTGCTGGGCGCCGAGCTCTCGTACGCCTACGCGACGCTGCTGGGCAGCCGGCGCGAGCGGTCGGCGGATGCCGGGCGGGCCCGATCGGTGGATGACCATGTATGAGATCCGCCCCTGGCTGTTCATCGGGGGCTTCCGCGACAGTGCCGACCCCGAGGTCCTGGCGCTACACCGCATCGATGCGGTGCTGCAGCTGGCCGGGGCGCCGCCCGCGCCGGGGTGCGAGACGCTGGCCCTCGAGGTGGAGGACGGCGCGCCGATCCCACCGGAGGTGCTGCGCGCAGGGGTGGACTTCGTGGCCGCCGCCCGATGCGCCGGCCGGCGCTGCCTGGTAGTGTGTGGCGCCGGCATCAGCCGCTCGGTGGCGTTCGCCACCGCCGCATTGTGCGAGGCAGAGGGTCTGGGGTTGCTGGCGGCGGCGGCCGAGGTGCGGCGCGGCAACCCGGACGCGGTGTTCCACCCGCTGCTGTGGGAGTCGCTCACGGCCTTCATCGGCGAGGAGGTGCCGTTCCGCGAGGTGCTGCTGCGGATCGGGCTGTAGGACAGTGGAGAGGACAGCGGATAGGAAGCGGATAACCGGATAACGGATATCCCGCCAATCCGTTGTCCCGCTTATCCGCCTGGTATCCGCTGTCTCACTATCCGCTTATCCGCTTGGTATCCGCTGTCTCACTATCCGCTGCCTGGCTTGCCTATGCTCGCAGAGGATCGTTTCCGCCCACGGCTCTCCCCGCGCTGGCGCGTGATGCAGGTGGGCGGCGGGGGCGTAGCGCTCACCGAGGAAGGGCTGCGGCTGGCGGTGGCCGGTGCGCGGCGCACGCGCTATGCCAACGCCCAGATCGACGACTACCTGGGCCTCCCACGCGCACGCTTCCCCTGGCGCCCGCCGCTACGTATGACGGTGCGAGCGCGCTTCTCGGGGCCGGTGGCGGGCACGGCCGGCTTCGGTTTCTGGAACAGCCCGATCTCGCCGGTGGGCCGGGTGCTGCCGGTTCCCCCGGCGGCGATCTGGTTCTTCTACGCCGGCCCGCCCGCCGACATGCCGCTGGCCCTCGGCGCGCCGGGCTGTGGCTGGAAGGCGGCCTGTATCGACACGCGCACCACCGAGGCGCTGGCCTGGGCGCCGCTGGCCCCGGCGGTGGCGCTGCTCAACCGCATTCCCCCGCTCGAGCGCCGCATCTGGCCGGCGGTGCAGCGCGCGCTGCGCATCGCCGAGGCCCCGCTTGAGCCGCCCGGCCCCGCCTGGCGCACCTATACCCTGGAGTGGCGGCGCGACGGCGCGCGCTTCACGGTGGACGGCGCGACGGCGCTGGAGACCGACCGCGCGCCCACGGGGCCGCTTGGCTTCGTGGCCTGGGTGGACAGCCAATGGCTGATCGCCACGCCGCGCGGCCGCTTCGGCTGGGGCCTGCACGACGTGCCGGGCGCGCAGTGGATGGACCTCGGGCACGTGCGGATCGAGCCGCTCGCCTGAGGAGAGACAGGGAGGGCGCGCCCTCCCTGTTGCAGCCCAACGACGCGCGCCGCCCGTGGCCGCGGGCGGCGCGCGTCGGTCATGCTAAGCAGGGCGCCCAATGACTCCCCCACAGGCCCAATGGCCCGTGACGTCGATCCAAAGATCTACGGCTTAGCTCCACCCTGAGTATAGCAGAGCGCGCGCGGCGCGGCATTGCAGATGCGCAACGCGGGGCGGAGGAGGCGCAACCGCGATGTGAGCGGGCCAGGCCGGCGGATGTGGATCAGCGCGGCGGCGTCCAGCGCGGCGCGCTCGATGCTGAGCCGCCCTGTCTGCAGCCGCGAGATATCCAGCAGCATCGAGATCATGCGGTCGAGGCGGGCGCTCTGCTCGACGATCACGTTCAGAGCGCGCTCGTCCCGCTCGTCCAGCCCGCCGGCGCGCTGCAGGCGCCGGCGCAGGAGCTGCACGCTTCCGTCCTCTCGCCCCAGGTCCACGGCGCACCAGTCTACGCCCGAGGCCACCACCAAGTGCGCCAGGTCAACGTCGTCGTCCACCAGCAGGATGTGGTTCAGCTTGGAGTCCATCGATATGCCACTCGTGCCGGCGCGCGTAGAGGCTCGGAGGCCTGCGCCTCGAGAAACGGGCGCCCCGCAGGGCGCGGCCCTTCTGAATCTCCCGGCGGCGAATCGTTGTCCAAGTGCGCGAAGACGTGCAAGACACGTGCCACAGCCAGGGATCCGTCAACGTCGGGGAGTGCGAGGGCTTCGCCCGAACCCCGCCGGAGGTGACGTTGACATAGCCCTATGCCACCGGGATTGATGCTAAAATATAGCGGCAATGTTGGGCGGGTTCCAGGGCGGGCATAGCCGCCCTGGAACCCGCCCCTGTGAGCGGAGGGTCCGGGGTGTGGCCCGCCCGTGAAGCCGACCTGTGCGAGCGGAGGGGCGCAGGGAGGGCCGTACCCGCCCAGGAGCGCCATCCGGCCAGAGGCCAGGTGGGCGGGGCGCAGGGAGGGGCGCACCCGCCCGGGCCCACTAGCCGTCCGGGGTCAGGTGGGCGGGGCGCAGGGAGATCCGCACCCGCCCGGGCCCACTAGCCGTCCGGGAGACAGGCGGGAGGGCTGCGGGGAGGGCGCAGCCCTCCCTGATCTCCTCCTTTCCAGGGGACTTGTTTGTTCCATAGAGTGCGGCGACGCCGCGGAGAAGCAACATGACACAGACGCGCGGCCGCGTGGTGGTAGCCGGCCTCATGCTCAGCCTGTTCCTGGTCTCGATGGAGTCCACCGTGGTGAGCACCGGCATGCCGACGATCGTCAGCCAGCTAGGCGGGCTGGAGGCGTACAGTTGGGTGTTCACCGTCTACATGCTGGCCTCCACCACCACCGTCCCGTTGTACGGCAAGCTGTCCGACCTGTTCGGGCGGCGGCCGGTATACGCCGCGGCGATGGCGATCTTCCTGCTCGGCTCGCTGCTGTGCGGCGCGGCCACGAGCATGCCGCAGCTGATCGCCTTCCGCGTCGTCCAGGGGTTGGGCGGGGGCGGGCTGATGCCGCTGGTGTTCATCATCATCGGCGACCTGTTCACGCTGGAGCAGCGCGCCCGGCTGCAGGGGCTGTTCTCGGGGGTGTGGGGTGTCTCCTCACTCGTTGGCCCGCTGCTGGGCGGCTTTCTGGTGGACCAGGTCTCGTGGCGTTGGGTGTTTCTGATCAACCTGTTCCTCGCGCCGCTGGCGTTCGCGCTGGTGTGGGGTGCGTGGGTGGATCGGCCGCGTCCATCGGGGGCGCAGCGGCCGCCGGTGGACTACGCCGGGGCGCTGCTGCTGACGGGCGGGGCGGTGGCGCTGCTGCTGGGCCTCAGCGAGACCGGCGCGCCATGGGCCTGGGGGGCGTTCGCGCTGGCGTTGGCGCTGTTCGCGCTGCTGGTGTGGGCCGAGCGCCGCGCGGCGGACCCGGTGTTGCCGATCGGGTTGTTCCGCGAGCGGCTGTTCGCGGTGGCCTGCAGCCACGGGGTGCTGGTGGGGTGTGCCATGTTCGGCAGCGCCTCGTTTGTGCCGCTGTTCGCGCAGGGGGTGCTCGGCACCAGCGCCACCGGTGCGGGCGCGGCGCTCACCCCGATGATGCTGGGCTGGGTCTTCGCCAGCATCGTGGGCACCCGGCTGCTGCTGCACATCGGCTACCGCACCCTGGCGCTAGCAGGCACCGGCTCGCTCACCGCCGGGACGCTGGCGCTCACGCAGCTCAGCCAGCAAACCGGGCTTATGGCGCTGATGGTCTACCTGGCGCTGATGGGCATCGGCATGGGGCTGTGCGTCCCGGCCTTCCTGATCGCGGTGCAGAGCACGGTGGAGCGCCGCAAGCTTGGCACGGCCACCTCGACGCTCACCTTCAGCCGCAGCATCGGCGGTGCACTGGGGGTGGGGGTGATGGGCGCGCTGCTGAGCGCCGGCTTCGCCGCCAGCCTGGCCGCCGCTGGCCTGGACCCGGCGGCGGTGTCGCTGGATGGGCTGCTAGACCGGGCGGGGGGCCAGGCGGCGCTGGGTGCGAGCGTGCAGGCGGCGCTGAGCGCCGGGACGCGCAATGTGTTCGTGCTGGCGTTCGCCGCAGCGGCGCTCGGCCTGGGGGTCACGGCGCTGGCGCCGCGCGGGCGCATCGGTGAGCACCAGGCGTACCGCGCTGAGGAGGCGCCCCGGCCGAGCGCGGCGGGGGAGTGATCGCTGAGGTGCTGCGGGGTGTGCGGCCGCTGAAAGCGGTGGGGCCTGCGGCCCTGCCGCACGCACCCCGTCAGCGCGCTCATCTTCTCAGCGCCTCAGCGATCACGATTTGTGCGTGAAGAACGTGATGGCGGCGACGATGAATCGTGGGTGTTATCACGCGGCGCATCTAGTGTGCCGCTCGTATACCACGAGCGCCCTCGCGCGCCTACCCCCGGCGGGCCAGCAGCGGCGCGGTGAGGTCCGAGAGGCGGGTGCGCTGGCGGCCCTGCGCGTCGAAGTTGGACGGGTCGAGCCAGCGGGCGAAGGCCGCCTCGAGCGCCGGCCACTCGCGGTCGATCGCCGCGTACCAGGCGGTGTCCCGGTTGCGCCCCTTGTAGACGGTGGCCTGGCGGAAGATCCCCTCGAAGGACAGGCCGAGGCGTTGGGCAGCCGCGCGCGAGGCGGCGTTCAGCGCGTCGCACTTCCACTCATAGCGCCGGTAGCCGAGCGCGAAGGCGCGCTGCATCATCAGGACCATGGCCTCGGTGGCGGCCGGCGTGCGCTGCAGCAGCGGCGAGAACGCCAGGTGGCCCACCTCGATCGATCCCGCGGGCGGGTCGATCCGCAGGTAGCTGGCCACCCCCACCGCCCGCCCGCTGGCGGCGTCCACAATCGCGTGGAACAGCGGGTCACTCCCGGCGGCGTGTGGGCGCATCCAGGCCAGGTACTCCTCCAGCGTGGCGAACGGGCCGATGGCCAGGTAGGTCCACATGCGCCCCTCGGCGTCCAACGCGTTGGCGGCGAACAGCTCCGCCGCATGGCGCTCCGGGTCCAGCGGCTCGACGGTGCAGAAGCGCCCTGCCATGGGGGTACGCGGCGGGTGGGGCGGCGGCGACCAGCCGGGCAGCGGGAAGCCCACCGGCTGGCCGAGGTGGTTATAGTGTTGCATCTCAATCGGTGCAGGCCAAGCCTGCTTCATTCATAGGACAGGAGTATTGCACGGAGGGCTTGCCCTCCCTGGCCCTCCCATGCCGCAAGATCTCCCTGGAAGCGTTTAGCCATGCTCCTCCCGCGGCTGCGCCGCCAGCCGCGCCGCCATCGCCGTGCCGGTCTCGCGCGCCGCCTGGGCAGCGCGCTGCAGCAGCGCCTCCGCCACCCGGCGCTGGTCCGCCTCGCTGCGGTTCTGGCTGAGCTTGTACTTCCCCTCCAGGCGCGTCACCGCCATCTCGAAGGCGACGACCCCCTGCATCATGCCGTCGCGGAACTTCTGCGGGAGGCTCTCCCAGTGGGCCTGGTAGGCGGCGTCGTAGGTCGCGATCAGCTCCGCGAGCGCGCGTTCCACCGCCGCAGGCGACTCGGCGAAGGAGACCGGGCGCGGGACGCCGTAGGCATGCACCGCGATGTAGTTCCACGTTGGGACGCTCTCGCGCCGCTCGTAGAGCGCCGGCGAGACGTAGGCGTGCGGCCCGCCGAAGATCGCGAGCGACTCACCCGCGCCGAAGGCGCGCCAGTGCGGATTGGCCCGCGCCACATGCCCGCTGAGCACCACCTGCCCGTCCCGCACCGCCAGCGCCACCGGGATGTGCGAGGCGAACGGCGCGCCCTCTAGCACCGATACCAGCGTGATAAAGCTGTGCGCCCGCATGAAGGCCACCAACTGCTCGGCGTCCTCCTCGCGGAACGCGTTGGGGATGTACATGACTGACCTCTCCACGATCGATGTTAGATTCGGTGTGTGCACAGCACACACCATGCGGAGGAGGGTGATTTTTACGAGGGGCGCCCCCTCGTGCTCCGCTGCGCGCGCTCCCTCGCTTCCCATCGGATGCGGGCGGTTTGTGCGAGGGGCGCCCCCTTCGCGCACCCCCTTTTGCGGGGGCAGGCAGCACGGTTGTGCGACGATGCTCCGACACCACTGTAAGTGTAGCGGAACGGCGGCCGGTGCGAAAGGGCCAATCGGCGGGGATCCGGATGGGCCAATCGGGGGTGGGCGGGGCGAGTTGTGGTATGATAGCCGCCCGAGCCGGGCATCGTCTCCACGCCCGGGACCCCTGCTGGCCGGGAGCAGCGCTGAAAGGAGCGTACCAGGTGAAGATCCTGCGCTACCTGCTGATCTTCGTCCCGCTGGCCTTCCTGCCCGAGTACGCCCTCCACAACGACCTGCTGATCTTCGCCTTCTCGTGCGTGGCGTTGGGGCCGCTGGCCGGGTTGCTCGGCGAGGCCACCGAGGAATTGGCGATCCACACCGGGCTGAGGATGGGCGGGCTGCTGAACGCCACTCTCCGCAATGCCGCCGCTGGTGTTCGTGAGCCTGCCGTTCGGCCCGGAGATGACGCTGTTCTTCGCCTGTTCGAGTGGCGGCGCTGGCGCTGGCGGTGCTAGCGGCCGCCTTCGTCTCACAGGACGGCGAGCGCACCTGGTTCGAGGGCGCGTAGCTGCTGGTGGTGTATCTGATCGTCGCGCTCGGCTTCTTCTTCACCGTGACCCCCGGCGGCTAACGCAGCCTCAAAACGCTATGCTGAACACCATCCACCTCCAGACCTTCATCGCGGTGGTCGAGAGCGGCAACTACAGCGCTGCGGCCGAGCGGCTGCACATGACACAGCCGGCGGTGAGCCAGCATATCAAGCAGCTCGAGGCGCAGCTGGAGGACGTGCGCCTGTTCCGCCGTGTCGGGCAGCAGATGCTGCTGACGCATGCCGGCGAGGAGTTGCTGGACATGGCGCGCGAGATCATGGCGCTCTCGGCGCGCGCCGAGGAGAACATCCGCAGTCTGCGCGGCCAGGTGAGCGGCCGCGTGACAGTGGGGTGCACCCCCTCGAGCGGCGAGCGCCTGCTCCCGCCGGTGCTGGCGGCCTTCCGTCAGAAATTCCCGGCCATCCAGATTTCGGCGGTGCTGGCGCCGCTGGAGACGCTGCTGGAGTGGCTGGCCGGCCAGCAAGTCCAGGTGGTGCTCTCCGAGGAGCCGCAGCGCCGGCGCGGCTGGGAGTCGCAGCTGCTCGGCTCGGAGCGCCTGGCGCTGCTGGCGCCCCGCGGCCACGCGCTGCTGCAGCAGGAGCAGGTGCCACCTGGCATGCTCAAGGGCCAGCCGCTGGTGCTGCCGCGCGCCGGCACCGCCTTGCGCCGGGCGATCGAGGACGGGCTGCGGCGGCGCGGTGTGGGCACGGCGGACATCACCGTGGCGCTCGAGACCGACGGCGTGGGCCTGATGGTGCAGGCGGTGCGCGCTGGCGCCGGCGTGGCCTTCGTGCCGCAGACGCGCCTGCCGCCCGGCCGGGACACTGGCATCGTGGACCTGGCGGGGGTCAACCTGCAGCAGGACTGGTACGCTCTCCGCTCGCGCGAGCGCGGCGCGCCGCGTGCGGTCCAGGAGTTGTACGCGTTCCTGTCCGGCAAGGACGGGCGCAAGCTGCTCGCCAAGGAGGGGTTGAAGGCGCCGACGGAAGGATGAAGGCGGAACGTTGAACACTGCAGCGGCGGACGGGTGGGGGGAGATGCGGGGGCCTATGGCCCCCGCGCCCCCAGCCGGGAGGCTTTTCAAACAAGCGCTCAGCCTTCAGCGTTCTCGAGTTGCTGCACGAGCGCCTCGAACAGGTCGCTCTCGGTGATGATGCCGACGACCATACCGTGCTCGTCCACTACCGGCAGCCCGCCGATCTTGTTCTCGATCATCAGCTCGGCCGCCTCACGCAGCCCGGTCTCCGGCGTGACGGTGATCGGGTGCTCGGTCATCACCTCGTAGACCTTCACTCGCCGCAGCGCGTCGGCGATGTCGAACGGGTCCATCCCCGCCACGCGCAGCAGGTCCGCACCGCGGATGTCCCCCTGGGTGATGATGCCGCGCAGCTCGCCGGTGTCGAACACCACCGGCAGGCGGCGGACGTTGTGGGCGCGCATCAGCGCAAGCGCCTCGCTCACGGGCGCGGCGAGATTGACGACGACCGCCGGCGCCCGCATCCAGAAGCGGATCTCCTGCTCGGCCGGCACGGCCGCCGGCCGGCGGGTGGCGTTGGTCTGCTTCGCCATCGCGGTCTCCTTTCGCGGATGCGGCAGGGCGGGTGATCCCTCCCGCTCTGATTTCGCTGTGCGGTTTCCGGCTGTGCCGTCTGGGGAAGCTCGCAGGGGCGCAGCCGCTTCGAAGGAGCATTTCTGTGGGAGCCGCAGGCCCCCACGCACGGCGGAAAGCGCAATAGGATTGTAGCGCGGCGCGGCGCGCGCTTAACGTAACACTCGCTCACGTGTGGTGACGGATCCTTTCCTGTTGTGCCCGGCGCGCTGTGTTAGAGTGGTAGCATGACGCGGGGGCCTTGCTCCCGCCCTCCGGCGGCGTTCGGCAGGACCGCGCAGCCCCCAGGAGCCCTTCTCGCGGGCCACAGGCCCCCACCCCGCGGAGGTTACCTGATGAAACAGTATCGTGTGGCCGATTGGATGAGCGCACCGGCCATCGTCGTCTCGCCGGCGGCCTCGCTGGCCGAGGCGCAGCACCTCATGGAGCGGCGGCACGTGCGGCGCCTGCCGGTGGTGGAGCGGGGCCAGTTGCTAGGGATCATCACCCGCGGCGACCTGCGCGCCGCTAAGCCGAGCGAGTCGTCGCTCAGTACGTACGAGTGGCGCGCCCTGCTGGACAAGGTGACGGTGGCGGAGGCGATGACGCGTGCCCCGGCGACGATCGGCCCGGAGGCGCCGGTCCTGGCGGCCGCCGAGTTGATGCTGGAGCGCAAGATCAGCGGCCTGCCGGTGGTGGACGGCGGGCGGGTGGTGGGGGTGATCACCGAGAGCGACCTGTTCCGCCTGCTGATCGCCGAACTGACGGGCGTCGAGCAGGCGGACGCAGCGCGCGCGGTGCTGATCTGCCACCACTGCGGCGCGGTGCACCGCGGCCGCTCGTTAGATGCGTTAGGGCCGGACGACGAGTGCTGGCGCTGCCACTACCACCTGCACCGCTGCGAGAACTGCCGCTACTTCGACGGCATTGCGTGTATGCTCAGCCGCGTGGAGCGGCACGAGGCGATCCCTGGGCGGAGTTGCCCGGCGTTCGCCTACCTCCCGCCGCGCGCTGTAAGCGCCGACCGGTAACCCATGCCCGCCGACGTCCCATTCCTGCGCGCGGCGCGCGCAGCGCTCCCATCCGACGGCGCCGCGCGCTTCGCGGATCGCGCCGCGGCCGGGCGGCGCCTGGCCGCGCTGCTGACTCACTACCGCGGAGGGCCGGCACTGGCACTGGCGCTGACGCCCGGCGGGGTGGTGGTGGCATTTGAGCTGGCGCGTGCGCTGCGCCTGGCGCTGGATGTCTTCGTGGCGCAGGAGTTCTGGGTGCGCGGCTGGCCAGCGGTGGTGGCAGGCGCGGTGTGCGAGGGCGGTGGGCTGTGTCTAAACGCCGCCGCGCTGCGGCTGCCCGGCGTGGTCATCTGCGACATCTGGCGCGAGGCGCAGCGCGCGCAGGACCAGGTGGCGCGGCTGGTGGCGCGCTACCGCGGCGCGCACCCCCCGGCGCTCCTGCCGCGCAGCCCGGCGATCCTGGTGGACGACGGGCTGGGGAGCGGGCTGGCGCACCTGGCGGCTATGCGGGTGCTGCGCCGCTTCCACCCGCAGCGCTTCGTCGTCGCCACCCCCTTCGGCAGCGAGGCGGCGCTGGCCTGCGTGGCGCGCACGGCTGACGAGGTGGTCTGCCTGGAGCGGGCCGCGCCCGGCAGTGCAGACCTGGCGGCGCGCTGGATATGGCCGGTGGGCGATGACGAGGCCGCGGAGTTGCTCGTGCGGACCCAGGATGGTCAGGGAGGGCACAGCCCTTCCTGACCATCCTGCGCTTCACGGCCGCCCTGTCAGTGGACGATCAACACCGGGCACTTCGCCCGCTGGGCCACGGTGTTGCTGACGCTCCCCAGCAGGAGGCCGCCGAGCTGGCTGTGGCCGCGCGACCCGAGCACCACCAGGTCGACGTGCTCCTCCTCCGCCACGCGCAGGATGGCCGGCGCGGCCGGCCCCTCGATGAGCTGCGTCTCACACGGTGCGCGGTCGCCCACCTGGGTGCGCGCCGCCTCGAGCAGCGAGCGCCCGATCAGCGAGCGCGCCTCCAGCAGGCGCTCGTACTCCGGCGTGCCGAGCATGTCCGAGACGTGCGGGAAGGCGTGCAGTAGGCAGAGCGAGGCGCCGTAGTGCTGCGCCAGATCGGTAGCCATATCGATCGCCCGGACGGCAGGGGGCGAGCCGTCGACGGCGACGAGTATCGTGCGGAACATGTGGCCATCCTCCTCATCGAGGCGCACCGCCACAGCGACGGCGCCAACTCCACTATAGCGCGCCGGCGCGCTATAGGCGTGAAGATCCAACAACGCGCTGTGGCAACCTGGTGCGCTTCCGGCGCAGGTGATAGGCGATAGGCTATAGGGCATGGGAGCAGCTACGGCCTATGCCCATCGCCCATCACCTATGACCTGGTGCCAGCCGGTTGCGGATCGCTCCTACCGTGTAGCCAGACCTTTCCCCCCGGCCCGCAGCGCGGTGCTATGCTGAATCCGAGCAACCGGAGGAGGCATATGCGAACCATACTCGTTCCGCTCGACGGCTCGCCGCTGGCTGAGCGCGCGCTGCCATACGCCCGGGCGCTGGCCGGCCTGTTGGAGGCCCGGCTGCAGCTGCTGCGGGTGATCCCGGACTCGGCGCTGGAGCAAGGGGACACCGTCGGCTTCGACCTGGCCGCCATCTATGGGGTCTCGGAGGCGATCGCGGCGCGCCAGGAGCACGAGCAGCGCATGCGCGAGCGGCTGCGTGAGCACGCCGAGAGCTATCTGGCGCGGCAGGCGGCGGCACTGGCGGAGCAAGG
>DATMBA010000425.1:0-3218 GCA_035559635.1 Roseiflexaceae bacterium | reverse complement strand
AGCCCCGCCACACCTCCCGCTGGGCTTGCTGCCGGTATTGTACCACCTCGGTAGCCTCACAGCGCCCTGTGCTACAATAGGCCGCGGCCCCGCCGGGGGCCGTCCCCTGAAGGAGGATCACCATGGCGAAGCAGACCATCCGCGATATCAACTGGAAGGGCAAGCGCGCGCTCGTGCGCGTGGATTTCAACGTCCCGCTGGAGGACGGCGTGATCACCGACGACACCCGCATCCGCGCGGCGCTGCCGACCATCCGCTACCTGCTCGAGCACGGCGCATCGGTCATCCTGATGTCGCACCTGGGGCGACCGAAGAACAAGGTGGTGGAGAGCCTGCGCATGGCGCCGGTGGTGGCGCGCCTGGCCGAACTGCTCCCGGAGGCCGCGGCCGTGAAGGGCACGCGCGTCACGGTGGGCGAGGCCGCCGAGGCCGCCGCGCGGGACCTGAGGCCAGGCGAGGTGCTGGTGCTGGAGAACACCCGCTTCGACCCGCGCGAGGAGGCCAACGACGAGAGCATGGCCAGGGAGCTGGCGCGCTTGGGCGACGTGTACGTCAACGACGCGTTCGGCAGCGCCCACCGCGCCCATGCCTCCACCGAGGGGGTGGCGCACTTCCTGCCGGCGGTGGCCGGCCTGCTGATGGAGGCCGAGCTGAAGGCGCTGCAGGGTGCGCTGGAGAGCCCCGAGCGGCCGTTCGTGACGATCATCGGCGGCGCCAAGATCAGCGACAAGATCGGCGTGATCGACAACCTGCTCGGCAGGGTGGATGCGCTGCTGATCGGCGGCGGGATGGCCAACACCTTCCTGCTGGCCCAGGGCGCGAAGATGGGCGACTCGCTGGTGGAGCCGGATGCGGTGGACACCGCGCGGCGGCTGCTGGAGGAGGCCGAGCGGCGCGGCGTGCGGCTGCTGCTGCCCATAGACCTGGTGGTGGCGGACGCGTTCAGCGCAGACGCGAACCGCAAGGTGGTGCCGGCGCGCGAGGTGCCGGACGGCTGGCGGGCGCTGGACATCGGGCCGGAGACGGTGCGGCAGTTCACCGAGGTGATCCGCGGCGCGCGGACGGTGATCTGGAACGGGCCGATGGGCGTCTTCGAGTTGGCGCCGTTTGCCGCGGGCACGCGGGCCATCGCGCAGGCCATGGCCGAGTGCCAGGGCATGACGATCGTCGGCGGCGGGGACTCGGTGGCGGCGGTGGAGCAGGCCGGCCTGGCAGATCGCATGAGGCACATCTCCACCGGTGGCGGCGCCTCGCTCGAGCTGCTAGAGGGGAAAGAGTTGCCGGGGGTGGCCGCCCTCAACGACTGCTAAGCGCCGAACGCTAAACGCTGAACAACCTGGGGACCGATCGGAGCGGTAGACCTCCCCGATCAGTCCCCGATCTTCAGCCTTCAGCGTTCATCCTTCAGCGTTTCCGAGTCCTTCGTTCTCCAGCCAGGCCGCCACATCCGTGGCGCCAGCGGCCTGGTTGCCGCCCGAGATATAGCGGTAGCGGTCGCCGATGCTGGCCATGATCGCATCGGAGAGGCGCTGGTTTTCCGGGCTGGCGTCGCCCTCGACGATCCGTACGACCTGGCCGGTCTGAAGGTCGAGAAACGAGCTGACCGCCGGGTCGGTGAGGGCGAGGGCGGCGCGGATCTGCTCGCGGTCGTAGGTTGCCACGCTGATGGTCTCCCTGGGCGTATGTGCCCGACGAAGGTGCCGAGTTGCCCGTCCGGGCGTCGTCGTCGCCGGGGCGGGCCAGCCCACGCGGGGCCGGCGCGTATGGTATACGATGCGGCGTCGTTGCGCAAGCGGCGCAACAGCGCTGCAGGGCACCACCGCCGTCCCCGGCTCGGCACCACGCCCGGCCGCTGATGAACTTTTACGAAATAATCGGGTCTGTGGCAGCGGGCCACGCCCGGCTGCTGAAGCAGCGGGCTATCCTCTGCCAAGCCCGCCTGCACGGGCTGCAGCTCGCGCAGGCGGCCTTCGCAGTCATAGCCCGCGGGGAGCCAGAGGGCATCCCACATGCCGGGCGTGGCATGCCACCTACGGACGTTGACGGCGCCCTAACGACGCTGCGGGGTCCTATCGACATCGGGACATGGGAGAGGCTGCGCCCTGATGCACCCCAACGCTCGGTGAGGGGCGCCTCCCGCACCCCACCTGAGGCGAGGTTGGCGGAGCCTAACGATTCTGAAACCTCCTCGTACGCCGCTGCGTAGATGGAGAGGGCGATGGAGCAGCACGCCGAGGAGATCGGCCTGGTGGTGCAGGCCCTGGGGGGGGACCAGCCGGCCTTCGCACGGCTTATGGGCCGCTACGCCGGCGCGGTCTACAACCTGGCCTACCGCATGCTGGGCAACGCGCAGGACGCGGAGGACGCCGCGCAGGAGATCTTCCTGCGGGCCTACACGCGCCTGGAGAGCTTCGACCGCACGCGGCGCTTCTCCACCTGGCTGCTGTCGATCGCCTCGAACTACTGCATCGACCGGCTGCGGCGCCAGCGGCTAGCCTGGCTGACACTCGACGACGTGGCCTTCTCGCTGCCGAGCGGCGAGCGCGGCCCGGAGGGCCGCGCGCTGGACAGCGAGGAGCGCGACGCGGTGCAGCGGGCGCTGATGCAGCTACCCGACACCTACCGGCAGGTCACCGTGCTGCGCTACTGGCACGACCTCTCGTATGACGAGATCGCGCAGGCCACCGGGCTGACGGAGAGCACGATCAAGACGCGCCTGCACCGGGCGCGCCACATGCTAGCGCGGGCGCTGCGCGCGGAGGGGATCGCGGCCGAGGAGGCAACGGCATCCGAGCGAAGGCTAAACGCCAAACGCTGAACGCTAAACAGCCGGGGCAGAGAGCGTTGTCGCGAGCCCCGAACGCACGTCAACCTTTTTCTTTACCTCCCGACAGGATATGGGGGGAGCGCCACCGCGTCGCGTAGCTCCTATGCGGCCGGCGCCGCTCCGCGGGGGAGTTGGGGGCCGCATGCCCCGAAACAAATCTTCGAGGGGTTTTTGGGAGGGCGTAACCCCTCCAAACCTCCCGTGGGGACGCGGGGGCCTTGTCCCCCGCGGAGCTCCTGTAATCCAGGGATAGAGGTCATGACACCATACCCTCGCAATAACCCGTCCGACGACGGGGCAGCGGATGCAGCGCTGCGGCGGGCGCTTGCGGCGGTAGGCGCGCTGCAGGCGCTGGAGGCGCCGCCGGATCTGGCCGCACGGGCCGCCCGCC
>DATMBA010000424.1:0-6702 GCA_035559635.1 Roseiflexaceae bacterium | reverse complement strand
CCAGCTCGCGCTGCACGGCCTCAGGGTCGCCCGGTCCGGGATCGCGCAGCTCCTCCTCGATCCGCCGCAGCTCGTCGGGGTCGCTCACCCCCAGGTTATCGGAGGTCTGCCCCTCCTCCTGCGCCGCGGGCGCGGGGAGCGCCGGGCGCACCGGCACGCTGGCGTACGGCGCGGGGGTCGGCTCGAAGCGCTGCCAGCCGTAGCCGGGGAAGTACACCTCCACCCAGCTGTGTGCCACGCTCTCGCGCACCACGTACTCCCCGGAGTCCGGGTCCAGCGTGCCGCCGGCGTAGCCCTGCACCCAGCGCGCCGGCACGCCCTCGGCGCGCAGCAGCACCACCATCGCGGTGGCGAAGTCGTCGCAGTAGCCGGGCCGGCCCTCGAACAGGAAGTAGTCCGCCCAGTCGCGTCCCTCGGGGGGCGCCGGCCGGCGCTCGTCGTAGGGCAGGGCGCGCAGATGGCGCTGGATCGCCAGCGCTTTGTCGTACGGGTTGGCCGCGCCGGCGCGCCCCACCACCTGCCGCGCCAGCTCGCGCACCCGGCCGGGCAGGGTCTCGGGCAGCTGCAGGTAGGCCCCCCGCACCCACTCCGGGTAGCCCGTGCCAGCCTCCCGCAGGCTCTGCTCGTCCACCGTGGCGAAGTGTGAGGTCACCGTGTAGGTCAGTGACTGCTCCAGCGCGACGTCGGTGACCACCGAGGCCATCTCGGTGGCGTTGGCCAGTTGCTCGCCGTTGGACTGGACGTAGCCGTGCTGCACCAACGCGGGCAGGCTCACGCTGCGGAACTGCCCGCCGAAGGTGATCACCCCGTCGTTGCGCGCCTGCACCAGCGTGACGGTCTGCGTCACCAGCTCGCGGGCGCGCAGCTCCGTCTGCGGCAGCGTCTGGCCAGGGTCGAGCGGCGTGCGGGCCTCCTCGGCGGTAGAGACGCCGAGGGCGGCGCGGGCGCGCTCCCCCACCGTGTTCTGCCACAGCCGGCCGGTGTAGCGGTCGAACGCCACGGCGCGCCAGTACTCATACTCCGGCGAGCGCACGCGCATCACCACCTCCTCGCCGAGTTGGCGCGGCCCGCCCACCGCCACGCCGCGCAGCACGAAGCTGCCGCTGGTGCCGGGTGGGGCGTTGATGGTGCTGAAGGCGTCGTTCCAGGCCTCACGCATGGCGGCGAAGGGCCGGCGGATGGTGCGCCAGGCGCGAGCGGCCTGAGCGTTGCTCACGTCCCCGGGCAGCAGTGCGGTGCCGCCGACCACCACCAGGCAGAAGAGCGCCGCGGCCAGCAGGAAGCGGCCGGGCAGGAAGTCGGGGAACTCGATGCGCACCGCGCGCCATAGCTCCTGCTGGCCAGCGATGTGCTGGTACACCAGCAGCAGCAGCGCGGCGCCGAGGAACAAGAAGAACAGCGCGTCCGGCTTAGGGTAGGCGAAGGTGTAGTTGAGCAGGATGATCGCGCCGCTCATCGCCACCGCCAGCCACGGGTGGTGGGCGCGGAACAGCAGCCAGGCGGTGGCGTAGCCGAGCGCCCATGCCACGAGCGCCAGCACCACCACAAACAGCACGATGTCCTCACCGCGCCCGCCGGCGCCCAGGATGCGCGCCCAGATCAGGGCGCGGATGAGGATCTCGGCCGCCATGTCCGGCCAGCCGGCGAGCCGCGCGGCGGCGGCGGCGCCGAACTCGCGCTCGACCTGCTCGAGCAGGGTGGGGGCGGTGCGCTGCACGGCCAGGGCCACGCCGAGCGCCGCGGCGAGCGGGTGCGCCAGCCAGGCGGGCATCCAGCCCAGGCGGGCGAACAGCACGCCCACCAGCAGGCCCAGCAGCGCGATGCCGCTCAGGATCTCCAGCCCGCTAGCCCAGCCGGCGTCCGCGATGCTGCGGAAGACGCACCACAGCATCAGCGCGGCCAGCAGCGCGCCGGGCAGGAAGGCGCCCAACTCGATGCGGGCGTGCCAGGGGCGTGCGGCGGTCTCGTTGGGGGTTGAGGCGATCATCATAGGGTCTCCGGCAGGCGGAAGAGCGCGCAGGCGTTCTCCCACACCGCCGCCGCCAGTTCCTCCAGCGCCATGCCGCGCAGGGCGGCGAGCCGCTCGGCCACCAGGCGCACGTTGGCCGGCTCGTTGCGCCGGCCGCGGTGAGGGTGCGGCGCCAGGTATGGGCTGTCGGTCTCGGTCAGGACGCGCTCGAGCGGCGCGCGGCGGGCCACCTCGTGCAGCTCCGCGGCCTTCGGGAAGGTCACGGGGCCGCTGAACGAGAGGTGGAAGCCTAGCTCGAGGCAGACCGCGGCGTACTCCCAGCCGCCGGAGAACGAGTGCATCACGCCATGGAGTCCGGCGGCGGCGGCGCGCAGCACCCGCACGGTATCCACCTGCGCGTCGCGGCTGTGGATCACCACTGGCAAGCCCAGCTCGCGCGCCAGGCCGAGCTGCGCGCGGAAGATGCGCTCCTGCTCGTCGGGCGGGGCCGCGTTCCAGTAGTAGTCCAGCCCGATCTCGCCGAGCGCCACCACCCGCGGGTGCGCGGCCAGGCGGCGCAGCTCCTCCAGCCAGGCGCCCTGCGCGGCCTGCGGGTAGTTCGGCTGCACGCCCACCACGGCATAGACCTCGGGGCGGGCCTCGGCCAGCGCCACCGCCGCGCGCGAGGAGTCCAGGTCGTAGCCGATCTCCAGCACGCGGGCCACGCCGGCGGCGCGGGCGCGCTCCAGGGCCGCCTCGCGGTCGGCGTCGAATTGGGCCGTGGCCAGGTGGGCGTGGGTGTCGATCAGGCGGATGGCGCTCATAGCGTCCGGCATTGTACCATGCCGGGGTGCGATGTGGCCGGCCACGCGGCACCCCCCTGGCCAGGGCTGCGCACCCTGGACCATCTGGGAAAGGATAATCGTGTGGGGAGGCGAGACCTCCCCACGCCCTCCATTTGAAGAAGGGATCGTGTGGGGAGGCGAGGTCGCCCCACATCCCTCCATGTGCCGGGCGTTGGGTTGGAGCGAGCCATGACAACGGGCGGTGCGCATGGGACTCGCTCCCGTGCGGGGGTCTGGGGGCGGCTGGCCCCCAGCCGGGGTGCAGGGGGCCGGCCCCCTGCCGCCGGCCGCGCGCAGCGGCCCCGGCACGGAAGCTGGTTCGGGCGTGAGGGGCAGACAGGGGGTGCAGGGGGCTGGCCCCTGCCGCCAGCCGCGCGCAGCGGTCCCCACGTTGGCGTACAATGTGGGTGCGCGCGGCGCAACGCGGCGCCCGCGCCGGAACTGCCGGAGGCACACCATGGAATTTGATCTCACCGAGGAGCAGCAGGCGGTGCGCCGCATGGTGCGCGAGTTCGCCGAGAAGGAGATCGCCCCACGCGCCCGCCATGTGGACGAGAGCGGCGAGTTCCCCGCCGAGACCTTCCGCAAGATGGGCGAACTGGGGCTGATGGGCATCCCGTTCCCCGAGGAGTACGGCGGCGCCGGGGCGGACGCCGTGAGCGCGGCGATCGCCGTGGAGGAGGTGGCGCGCGCCTGCGGCTCCACCGCCCTCTCCTACGCCGCCCACATGGGCCTCGGCTCCGCGCCGATCGCCATGTTCGGCACCGAGGAGCAGAAGCGCCGCTTCCTGCGCCCGGCCGCCGAGGGACGCTACCTGGCGGCCTTTGCCCTCACCGAGGCCCACGGCGGCTCGGACGCCGGCGCCACCCGCACCACCGCCCGCTTGGAAGGCGGCGAGTGGGTGATCAACGGCTCGAAGATGTGGATCACCAACGCCCCCGTGGCCGGCCACCTGATCGTCACCGCCGTGACCGACCCCGGCGAGCGCCACGCGATCAGCGCCCTGATCGTCCCCGCCGGCACGCCCGGCCTCAGCTTCGGCAAGCTGGAGCCGAAGATGGGCCTGCGCGGCTCGCCCACCTCGGCGGTGCTGTTCGAGGACGTGCGCGTGCCGCAGGAGAACCTGCTCGGCCAGCGCGGGCGTGGCTTCGTCCAGTTCCTGCAGGTGCTGGACGGCGGGCGGGTGGGCATCGGCGCGATGGCCGTAGGGCTGGCGCAGGCCGCCTACGAGACCGCTGCCGCCTACGCCCGCGAGCGCACCGCCTTCGGCCGGCCGATCGGCGCCTTCGAGTCGGTCTCCAACATGGTGGCGGACATGGCGCTGGGGCTGCACGCCGCCCGCCTGCTGGTCTACCAGGCGGCCTGGCTGAAGGACCAGGGCCGGCCCTACACCCAGGAGGCGGCTATGGCCAAGCTGTACGCCTCCGAGGTGGGCGAGAAGATCTGCCGCGACGCGGTGCAGGTGCTGGGTGGCTACGGCTACAGCGCCGAGTATCCGGTGGAGCGCATCTACCGTGACCAGCGGCTGTTGACGATCGGCGAGGGCACCTCGGAGATCCTGCGGGTGGTGATCGGCCGGCACGTGCTGGGGGAGTTCGTGGGGCGGTGAGGCGATGGGTGTGCGAGGGAGGGCGCAGCCCTCCCTCACACCCACCTCTTTCGGCAGGTGTGGGTCAACCCACGTGCCGGATGCACCACGAACATAGTTCGACGGAGGATAGAAGATGCATGTAACGGTCCGCTACTTCGCCGGCCACCGGGACATCACGGCGCGGGCGGAGGAGAAGGTGGAGTTGGCGGCGGGAGCGAGCGTGGGGGCGCTCTGGGAGTTGCTGGCGGCGCGCTACCCGCGGCTGGCGGGCTACACCGGGCGGCTACTGTACGCCGTGAACCAGGAATTCGCCACGCCCGCCACCGAGTTGCGCGACGGCGACGAGGTGGCCTTCATCCCGCCGGTGAGCGGGGGGACCGATACGCCAAGGTTCCTGGTGACGCCCGAGCCGCTCGACCCGGCGCCGCTGGTGGCGCTGGTGGCCGCACCGGATATGGGCGCGGTGGTGACCTTCGCCGGGGTGGTGCGGGACAACTTCGGGGGGCGGGCCACGGCGCGGCTGGAGTACGAGGCCTACGCCCCAATGGCCGAGCGGGTGCTGGCGCAGATCGCCGCCGAGGCGCGGGACCGCTTCGGCACCGGCGGCATCGCCGTGCACCACCGGGTGGGCACGCTGGAGATCGGCGAGACGGCCGTGCTGGTGGTGGTGGCCTCGGCACACCGTCAGGCGGCCTTCGCGGCCGCCGGGTGGATCATGGACCGCATCAAAGAGGTGGCCCCGATCTGGAAGAAGGAGATCTGGGCCGACGGCGAGGCTGAGTGGGTGGGCGACGAGAAGGAACGCAAGACCGGGTTGAAGATTGAAGATTGAAGATTGAAGGTGATGCACTGCGGTTCGACGCAGTCGCTGCCCAATCTTCAAGCTTGAATCTTCAATCTTCAATTCGTTACTGGAGCAGCATCTCAAAGTTCGGCCGGTCGTCCCCGCCGGTGGCGCGGCGCAGCCCCCGCTGCACAGCGCGCAAGGTCTCCTCGCCGATCCAGAAGGTGAGCAGCGAGCCGAGGACCAGGCCGACGGCGCTGCCGAGCGCGGCGCCGATGCCGAACAGGACGAAGCGGGTGTGCTTGCTGCTGTCCATAGGGTTCCTCACTGGACAACCACCACCGGGGTTGCCTTGCTCCAGAGACGCTCGATGCGGTAGTAGTCCCGCATGGCGGCCGAGAAGATGTGGATGACCACCTCGCCGTAGTCCAGCAGGATCCAACCGGATTCGGCGGTGCCCTCCCATCGCGCGTGGCGATCGAGCTCCCTGGCCAGCGTCTCGTCGATGGACTCCAGGATCGCCTTGAGCTGGCGTTCGCTCTCGGCCGAGCAGATCACGAAGTAGTCGGCGATGGTGTTGAGCTTGCGCAGGTCGAGCATGACGATGTCGCTCGCCTGCCTGTCCTCTGCGATCTCGACGGCGCGCCGCGCGAGGCCCGCCGCCTCGATATCCAGTTCTTCTATCAGTGTGGCCTCCTTGGCATTTGCCTGGCCGAGGGGTTGCAGCAGCCAGGGCCAGCCGGGCGTGCGCCCTGCAGCCCCTGTCCCCCTCGGCGCACGGTGTCTTTGATTCTACCAGAACCGCCGCCAACTGTAAATAGCCCTTCCGCCCCACACCGCCCCTCAAGGCAGGCCGAGCATCATCTGGGCAGCGAAGTGGTACGTCTCCGGCAGCAGCGGCAGCAGCACTGCGCTGGCAGCGCCCACCACCGTGGGTGCGATGCGTGATGCGCCCAGCGCCTCCGCCCAGGCGGGGTGGGGGAAAGCCGCCGCGGCCAGCAGCAGCACTGCGCTCACCAGGGCGCCCTGCGCCGCCCCCAACACCCCGCCCAGCAGGTGGTCCAGCCACCCCAGGAACAGCAGCCCGACGAAGCGATGGAGCAGGCTGGCCGCCAAGCTGGCTGCGCCGCTCACGGCCGCGAACACCAGCACGAACCCCAGCGCTTGCGCCAGTGCGCCGTCCGTGATGAACGAAAGCAGCGCCTCGGCCGCCTGTGGGCCGTAGCGCCCGGCGGCCACCACCCCGGCGGCCACGCCTGCTACGGACAGCACCTGACGGATCAGCCCCCAGTAGAGGCCGAGCGCGCCGCTTAGTAGCACGATGACGATGATGGCGATGTCGATGCTGTTCATATTTTTTACCCGCCGCTGCGCGGCGGGGGAAGAATATGGCGGGGCAAGCCCCGCCCGACCACCCCGGTGGGGGGAGGAATGTGGCGGGGCAAGCCCCGCCCGACCACCCCGGCGGGGGGAGGAATGTGGCGGGGCAAGCCCCGCCCGACCACCCCGGTGGGGGGAGGAATGTGGCGGGGCA
>DATMBA010000423.1:0-3985 GCA_035559635.1 Roseiflexaceae bacterium | reverse complement strand
GGGCAGCGCCCGCTTATGTGAAAAGTATTGACTCTAGAACCAATACCTTTCAAATACGGGAGGTGTGGAGGGCTTCGCCCCCACACCCCCACCGGGAAGGGGTTCGCGGGGGCCGCAGGCCCCCGCACCCCCACGCTGCGGGCAGCGCCCGCTTATGTGAAAAGTATTGACTCTAGAACCAATACCTTTCAAATACGGGAGGTGTGGAGGGCTTCGCCCCCACACCCCCACCGGGGGAGGATGTGGAGGGCGAAGCCCTCCACACCTCCCGTATTTGAAAGGTATTGGTTCTAGAGTACAATGAGATCCCGCACCGAACAGAGAGCGAGGACCTCATGGCTGCTGGCGATGAGCTGTACGAGGCGGCGCGGCGCTTCTTCCCCGGCGGGGTCACGGCCACCGCGCGCCGCAACCCGGCGATCGGGCGGCCCTTCTACGTGGCGCGCGGCGAGGGGGCGTATGTGTCCGACCTGGACGGGCGCGCCTACGTGGACATGTGCTGCTCGCACGGCGCCTCGCTGCTCGGCCACGGCCACCCGCGCGTGACGGCCGCGGTGGCGCGGGCCCTGGAGCTGGGCGTGGTGTGCGCCTACGAGACCGAGCACCACGTCGCGCTGGCGCGCGCGGTGTGCGAGTTGGTGCCGTGCGCCGAGCAGGTGCGCTTCGCCGGCTCCGGCACCGAGACGGTGATGCACGCCCTGCGCCTGGCGCGCGCCGCCACCGGCCGCGAGCTGGTGATCAAGTTCGAGGGTCACTTCCACGGCTACTCGGACTTCCTCAACTACAGCTGGGCGCCACCGCTCGATCGCGCCGGCCCGCCCCAAGCCCCCACACCCTACCCGGAGTCGGGCGGCATCCCGCGCCGGTTGGACGAGCTGGTGGTGGTGGTGCCGTTCAACGACCCGCCGGCGCTCGAGGCGGCCTTCGCGCGCTATGGCGAGCACGCCGCATGCCTGCTGCTGGAGCCGGTCAACTACGACTCAGGCTGCATCCTGCCGGCGCCCGGCTTTCTGGAGCTGTGCCGCGCGCTGTGCGACCGCTACGGCGCGCTGCTGTTCTTCGACGAGGTGCTCACCGCCTTCCGCACAGCCCCCGGCGGCGCCCAACAGCAGGTGGGTGTTCTACCGGACCTGTGTGTGCTCGGCAAGGCCTTCGGCGGCGGGATGCCGATCAGCGCCATCGCCGGGCGGCGGGCGGTGATGCGCCACATGCGCCCCGAAGGGACCAGCGAGCTGAGCGGGACCTACCTGGCGCACCTGACCTGCGTGCTGGGCGCGCTCGCGGCGCTCGAGGTCTATTGCGAGCCGGGCTTCTACGAGCGGCTGGAGGCGCTCGGGCGGCGCTTCTACGCCGGGTTCCAGGAGCTGATCGAGCGCAGCGGGGTGCCCCTTCGCCTGCAGCACGCCGGACCGCGCTTCGGGCTCTACTTCGGCGTGACGGGCGAGGTCACCAATTACCGCCAGGCGGCGCAGCAGGATCGCGGGATGCTGGAGCGCTTCGTGGCCGGCTGCATCCGCCGCGGCGTCTACTTCCACGTCGCGGCGCACCACGGCTTCTCGGCGGCCCACGACGAGGCGGCGCTCGACCGGGCGCTGGAGGGGATCGCGGGGGCGCTCGGCGATCTATAAACTGGGGAGGGGTCAGGGAGCGGGCGAAGCCCTCCCCCTGAAACCCCACCCAATCGGAGCACTCCAATGCGAATCGGCATTGGTAGCATCGTCCAGGAGACGAACTCGTTCTCACCCGTGCCCGGCTCGCGGCTGCATTTCCCGCCGGGCCAGGTGCTGCGCGGCGACGAGTTGCTGGCGCGGCGGGAGGGGACGCGCACCGAGGTGGGTGGGGCGATCGCCGCGGCCCGCGAGCGCGGCGCGCGGCTCGTGCCGCTCCTGGCGGCGATGGCCACCGCGTCGGCCGGGCCGATGGAGGCCGGGCTGTTCCGCGAGCTACTCGGCGAGCTGCTGGAGCGGCTGCGGGCGGCTGCGCCGCTCGACGGGCTGCTGCTGGTGCTGCACGGGGCGATGGCGGCCGAGGGCTGCGAGGACGCCACCGGCGAGATCCTGCGCGCCGCCCGTGAGACCATCGGCCCTGCGCTGCCGCTGGTGGCGACGCTCGACCTGCACGCCAACGTCACACAGCGCATGGCCCAGGAGGCCACCGCGCTCGTCGGGTACCACACCGCGCCGCACGTGGATCTGTACGAGACCGGGGCGCGCGGCATGGCACTGCTGGCCCGCACGGTGGCCGGCGAGGCGCGCCCGGTGATGGCGCTTCGGCGCCTGCCGATGATCTTGCCGGCCGAGAACGGCCGCACCACCGATGGGCCGTACGCCGAGGTGATGGGCGCCGCCATCGCCGGGATGCACCGTCCCGGCGTGCTGGACGCCTCGGTGTTCTCGGTGCAGCCGTGGCTGGACGTGGAGGATGTGGGCTGCAGCGTGCTGGTGGTGGGCGACGGCGAGGGCGCGGCGGCCGAGGCGCTGGCGGACGAGCTGGCGGCGCTGTTCTGGGAGCGCCGGCAGCGCTTCGCGGTGGAGCTGTCGCCCGCCGTGGCCACCATCCGCGCAGCGCTGGCGAGCGAGCGCGGCCCGTGGGTGCTGGCAGACTCGGCCGACGCGCCCAGCTCCGGCGCGCCCGGCGACAGCACCGCAGTGCTCGAGCTGCTGCTGGACGCGCGGCCCGAGCGTTCCTGCCTGCACAACATCGTGGACGCGCCGGCGGTGCGGGCGATGGCGGCGGCCGGCGTGGGCGGCCAGGTGCGTCTCCGGGTCGGGGGCGCCTCCGGCGCGCCGTGCTCCCGCCCCCTGGACGTCGCCGGGCGGGTGCGGCTGCTCGCCGACGGCGCGTTCGTCAACAAGGGGCAGGGGTTCCAGGGTGTGACATTCCAGCGTGGGCTGACGGGCGTGCTGCAGATCGGTGCCGTGGCGCTGGTGGTGATGGAGCGGCCGGTGATTCAATGGGACCCGGAGCTGTACCGATCGGTAGGGCTGGAGCCGCGCGACGCGCAGATCGTCGTGGTCAAATCCCCGGCGGCCTTCCGCGCCGCCTACGGGCCGCTTGCCGCCGAGATCCGGGTGCTGGACGCGCCCGGCGTGTGCAGCCCGAACCTGCGCGCGCTGCCATGGCGGCGCTGCCGCCGCCCGATCTACCCGCTCGACGAGGGGACGGTCTACGCCGGGGAGGGCGCCCGGCGCCTGCCGACGACCACCCGCCAGTGACATGCCGGGCGATCGGGCTGAGTTCGTCCGGGATGATAGCGGGGCGGGCTTGGGCAAGGCCCGCTGTGCACCGCGCGGGCCGCCGCATACCCGGGTGCAGAGCTAGCCGTGCGGGCGATGGCGGCGGGTGGCGGCGGCGGCCCGGTGCGCCTGCGAGTCGAGGATGCCTCCGGCGCGCCGCGCACCCGCCCGGCGACGTCCAGGGGGCGGGTGCGGCTGCTCGCCGACGGCGCGTTCGTCATCAAGGGGCAGGGGTTCCAGGGTGTGACATTCCAGCGCGGGCTGACGGGCGTGCTGCAGATCGGCGCCATGGCGCTGCAGGGCCCACAGCGTGTATTGCGCCTCGTCCGCCGAAAGGTAGAGGTTGCAGCCATCTTTCGGTTGACGCTAATCGGCAGCAGCTTCCTTATAGTATCGACAGTATTCATGCCAGCCTCCTGGCACAACCTGTGGATGTGGGAGGCTAGCGGCTGCACATTGTCTGTAGCGGTGTCGGCAGCCCGACTGTTATCGTGGAGGCGGCCGCGGATATGATGTCAGCCGACTGGAGGTGGGGGCAACAAGTGGTGGTCAGGACTACACGAGTATGTGATGGGTCCCTGTCGATCGAGGGCTCAAGCCGTTTATTTTGTTGACTACCGTACAGAACTTTTGAGCGGGTGCTGTAGTGCCGGGATCAGCTGTATTGGTAATCCAGGTGGGATGGTCCGTCGATGACGCAAACAATACGCCAGCAGCCGCAAGCCCAGCGAGAACAGACTGAGATCACA
>DATMBA010000422.1:0-26661 GCA_035559635.1 Roseiflexaceae bacterium | reverse complement strand
CGGCCAGCAGGCTGCGGCGCCGCAACCCACCGCCGCGCCGCAACCCACCGCCGCGCCGCCCACCCAGGCCCCGGCCGCAACCCAGGCCCCGGCTGCCACCCAGGCCCCGGCCGCAACCCAGGCCCCGGCCGCCACTCCTGCCCCGCCCACCCCCACGCCGCTGCCGCTGCCCGAGGGCGCCGCCGGCAAGCTGACCGTCATCCACCGCACCGAGTACTTCGAGGGCGCGCAGCAGATCTTCCGCGACACCGCCGTCAAGTATGCTGCCGACCGAGGCATCACGCTCGATATCTCCACCGCCAACCCGGAGGCCTTCGGCGACTTCAACGCCAAGATGCAGGCCGCCGTGCAGGCCGGTAACCCGCCGGACGTGGCCTACCACGCCCTCTCGATCCAGCAGATGTACTTCCTGGACCTGCTCGAGGATGTGACCGACGTGGTGGAGGAGCTCGTCAGCAAGTACGGCCATATCGTGCCGATCTCCGCCGCCGATAACGCCCAGATCGAGGGCCGCTGGTACGCGGTGCCGTTCCAAAGCAACACCGGCGGCACCTTCACCCGCAAGAGCGTCTTCGAGGCCGTTGGGATCGACCCGCTGACGCTCGACACGTGGGACAAGCGCCGCGACGCGGCGCTGGCCGTCTCGGACCCCAGCAAGGAGATGTGGGGCTGGGGCTTCACCACCAACAAGAGCGGTGACGGCCACGGCTACATCACCGACGTCATCCAGGCTTGGGGCGGGCGCTTCGTGGACGAGACCGGCGAGAAGGTGACCTTCAAGAGCCCCGAGACGATCGCGGCCGTCACCTGGCTCCAGGAGACCCACACCAGCGAGAAGTACAAGAAGATGCTGCCCCCGGGCCTCGAGAGCTGGACCGACCCGAGCAACAACGAGGCCTTCCTGGCCGGCAAGATCGCTATGACCGCCAACGCCTTCAGTGTCTACGCCAAGGCCAAGAAGGACAACAACCCGATCTTCCCGGACATCGTAGTGCTGCGCAAGCCCAAGACCAACACCGGCGAGGTGCTGGAGTCCGGCGCGAATATGTGGTTCACGATCTTCAAGGGCGCCAAGAATGTGGACCAGGCCAAGGACTTCATTAAGCACATGATCGACCCGGCACAGTTCACGCCGATCGTCAAGGAGGCAGGCGGCCTGCTCCTGCCGGCCTACGCCAACAACTGGACCGACGAGATCCTCAGCCTGGACCCCAACTTCCCGATCCTGAAGGAGATCATCTTCAACGAGACGGTCTACACCGGCCAGGCCTACCCCGCCAAGCCGAACGCCGCGGTGGACGGTATCAACGCCCAGGCCATCCTGAGCCAGATGATGTCCAACGTCCTCAACGGCAGCATGACCCCCGAGCAGGCGGTGGACGACGCGCACAACAAGATCGTCCAGATCTTCGAGGAGCTTGGGCTGCCGCAAGGATAAAGGGGTGGGTTCAAGGGAGGGCCTGGCCCTCCCTTGAACCCCTCCAGGGGGGATGCTATGGCACGTCAAGCCGCCGGCCCGCGCGCCGCCGTCGCCGCCGCGCCGCCCCGGCGCAGCCAGGGCATGCGCGCCATCTTCGGGCGAGACTGGAAGGTCGCGCTGCCGTTCATCGCGCCACTGGTCATCATCATGGTGGGGCTGATCCTCTGGCCGTTCCTCAACGCCGTCTACCTCAGCTTCACGCTGCGCAACATCCGGCGCGTCGAGCAGTTCGTCGGCCTGGCGAACTACGTGCGCCTGTTCAGCGACGCCGACTACCTCAGCGCGGTGCAGAACACCATCCGCTTCACCGTGATCTCCGTCGTGCTCAAGCTGGTGGTGGGGATGTCGATCGCGCTGCTGCTCAACAGCCGCATCCCCTTCCGCACCGTCCTCACCGGCCTGATGCTGCTGCCGTGGATCGTGCCCGAGGTGGTCACGGCCATGGCCTGGCGCAGCATCTACGACCCGATCTTCGGCGGGCTGAACCCCATCCTGCAGGGCCTCGGCCTGATCGATCGGCGCGTCGGCTGGCTCTCGGAGCCGCAGCTGGCTCTGCCGAGCGTGATCGCGGTGAATATCTGGAAGGGCATCCCGTTCTTCACGCTGCTGATCCTGGCCGGCCTCAAGGCGATCGACCGCGAGCTGTATGAGGCGGCCGAGGTGGACGGCGCGGACGCCTACGATAAGTTCCGCCACGTGACGCTGCCGGGGCTGAAATATGTGCTGGCGGTCACGCTGCTGCTCTCGACGATCTCGACCTTCAACAGCTTCGGCATCGTCTACCTGATGACCGGCGGTGGGCCGGGCGGGGCCACGCGCCTGTACTCGATCCTGGCCTACGAGAAGGCGATCGTCGCGCTGCGCTACGGGCCGGGCGCTGCGGTGGCCTTCAGCATGGCGCCGGTGCTGGCGATCTTCATCGCCCTGCTGGCGCGCTTCATGCTGCGCGACCAGGCCGCGGTGCGGGCCGACGAGGGCCGGCTGGACCGGGCGCTGGACTGGGTGGGCAAGGCGGTCACGGCGCTGCTAGACGTGCTGCTCTGGCCGCTCAAGCTGCTCTCGCGCGCCTTCGCCGCGCTGGGCCGGACCCTCGGCGCCGCGCGCGGCGGGCGGATCCTCCGCATGCGAGACCGCGAGCGCACCGGTGTGGCGCTACGGCTGCTGCTCGTCCTGCCCTTCCTGCTCTATGTGCTCTTCCCGTTCTACTGGGTGATCATCACCGCCTTTAAGTCCGAGCTGCAGATCACCATGCGCACGTCGATCTTCTGGCCTGAGCCGTGGACGCTGGAGCAGATGAAGATCCTGCTGTTCAACACCGGCTACCCGCTCTGGTTCCGCAACACGGTCACGGTGGCGACGGTCACGACGCTGCTCTCGGTGACGTTCGCCTCGCTGGCGGGGTACGCCCTGGCGCGCCTGGAGTTTCGCGGCCGCGGCGCCCTTACCACCGCGCTGCTGATCACCTACCTGCTGCCCGGCTCGCTGATGTTCATCCCGCTCTACCGCATCCTCAGCACGCTCGGCATCATCGACACCCTGGCGGCGCTGATCGCTACCTACCCCACCTTCCTGATGCCGTTCGCCACCTGGGTGATGCTCGGCTACTACCGCTCCATCCCGCCGGACCTGGAGGAGGCGGCGATGATCGACGGCGCCGGCCGGCTCGGGGCCTTCTGGCGCATCACCCTGCCGCTGGCCAAGCCGGCGCTGCTCTCGGTGATGCTGTTCTCCTTCACGAACGCCTGGAACGAGTTCCTCTTCGCGTTCGTGTTCATCACGAAGGAGACGCTCTTCACCCTGCCGGTGGGCCTGCAGCAGCTGGTCTTCGGCGATATCTACCCCTGGGGCCAGCTCATGGGCGCCTCGCTGCTGATGGCCATCCCGGTTGTGATCATCTATACCTTCGCGCAGAAGTATATGGTGGAGGGACTGACCGCCGGGAGCGTCAAGGGCTAACCCGCTCCGCGTTGAACGTTGAACGTTGGAACGTGCCGGGGTGTTCTCAGCGCAGTACAGCGTTGAGCGCGCCCCGGTAACGTGGAACGTGGAACGTTGGAACATTCAGCGTCCCTGCCGCCGCCACTCTTCGTACTCCGCCCGCCCCTCCTCGCTCAGCGGGTAGTACTTGGAGAGCTGGCCGCCCTCGAGCAGCTTGATGCGGCTGAAGACCTCCCACTCCTCGTGCTCCAGCGTGACGCGCGCCACCTCGGGCGCGATCTGCTGCGGCACCACCACCGCGCCGTCGTCGTCGGCGATGATGATGTCCCCCGGCAGCACCAGCACCCCGCCGCAGGCGATGGGCACGTTGTAGGCCCACGGGAACAGCCCGGCCTGCGAGGCGTAGTTGGGCGTCAGGCCGGTGCTCCACAGCGGCACGCCGATCTCGCGGATCTTCGGGAAGTCGCGCACGCAGCCGTCCACCACGATGCCGGCGCCGCCGCGGCCCTTGAAGTAGGTGGTCAGCATCTCGCCCATCGTGCCAGTGTAGGGGTCGCCGAAGGCCTGCACCACCAGCACATCCCCCTCCTGCACTGTGTCGAACACCGCCCACAGGGCGCTGACCCGCTCGGCGCGCTCCTGGCCGGCGCCCGAGGCCACGTCCTCGCGCTGCGGCATGAACTGCAGCGTCACGGCCGGCCCCACCACCTTCGCACCGGGCTTGCGCGCCAGCGGCCCGCGCATGAAGGTGAAGCGCACGCCCATCTTATGCAGCGCCGCGCTGGCCGTGGCCGCGCTCACATGCCACAGCTGGTCGATCAGCGCCGGCTCCGGCCGCGTCACATGCCCGCCGTCGATCGGCAGGGTGATCTCGGCGCGCGGCAGTTGATCGACGCTGATGTACTGCTCCTCTGCCATAAGATTCTCCCCGAGGGAGGGTTCAGGAGAGGGCGCAACTCTCCCCTGAACCCCACCCCTACTCAAACCAGGTGGTCCCCTCGAACTGGTGTTCGCGCGCCACCGCCTCGTCCAGCTCCACCCCGATGCCGGGGCGCTCGCTCACCGTGATGTAGCCATCCTTGATGATGTCCTCCTTGTCGGCAGTGATCGTCGTCCAGTAGTCGCGGTGCAGCCAGTGAAACTCCAGCACCAGGAAGTTCGGCACGCTGGCGCAGACGTGGGCCGAGGCCATGGTGCCGATCGGCGAGGCGACGTTGTGCGGCGCGAAGGGGATGTAGTACAGCTCGGCCAGGTTGGCGATCTTGCGGCACTCGGAGAGCCCGCCGCACTTAGGGATGTCCGGCATGATGATGTCCACCGCCTGCTTCTCGATCAACTCGCGGAAGCCGTGGCGCAGGTAGAGGTTCTCGCCGGCGCAGATCGGGGTGGAGGTGCTGCGCTTGACCTCGCGCATGGCGTCCACGTTCTCCGGCGGCACCGGCTCCTCCAGCCAGAGCAGGTGGTAGGGCTCGAGCGCCTTCGCCAGCCGGATGGCGCTCGGCACATCGAGCCGGGTGTGCACGTCCGCCGCCACCGCCACTTCCTTGCCAGCCGCGCGGGTGACCATGTCCACCAGCTCGACCATGCGCTCGTGCTCGCGCGCGCCGGCGGTGTAGTTGAAGCGGTCGAACAATGGGTCGGTGCTCGTGATGCGCTTGCCGGTGTAGGCGCCGATGTCCACGTCGATCTTGAGGGCGGTGAAGCCGCGCTCCACTACGCCGGCCACCACCCGCTCCACCTCGCCGAAGTCCATCCCCGGCTCCACCTGGCAGTCGGCGTAGACGCGGATCTTGTCGCGGAACTTGCCGCCCAGCAGCGCGTACACCGGGGCGCCCAGCGCCTTGCCCTTCAGGTCCCACAGCGCCAGCTCGATCCCGGTGAGGGCGGTGATCAGCGCGCCGGCGGTGCCACCGTCAAAGACGTAGGCGCGCCGAAGCTCCTCGAACAGCGCGTCGATCTGGAACGGGTCGCGCCCCACCAGCCGCGCGCGCAGCTGGTGGATGATGGCGATCGCCTGGTGCCCGCCGTGGACGCACTCGCCCAACCCCGTGATCCCCTCGTCGGTCTCTACGCGCACCCACAGGTGCATGCCGTGGCCGCGCGTGGCGGCGGTACGTACTGCCGTGATCTTCATCGGTGGCTCCTCCATGACTCCAGGAGCGCTGAAGCGCTGAGCGTGTGAGGCCGCTGCCCCCTCTCTGCCGTGCTCATCTCGCCCCAGCCCCCGCAGCACTTCAGCGGTTCAGCGCTTATGAACGTTGCGTATTAAATCGGGTATCCTGGCTTCGCACCACGCCCGGCCCGGGGGGTGCCCGCTGGGCCCGGCGGGATCTCCCTTGCGCAGGCCGCCGGCGCGGCCTGCAGGACAGCCCGCGCCGGCGGGCTTTGCCGTGTTTAGCCCGCCGCGGGGTGCCCGCTGGGCCCGGCCGGGCGTGAGCGGGCGCCACGGACCCGATTATGTGGTAAACCGTCATCAGCCGCCGGGCGTGGGCGGGCGCCCCATACTCGTTTAGCATGTTAAAGTTCATCAGCGCTTCAGCCCCTCACCCCTCGCCCTATCGCAAGGCACACTTCTTGACATTGCCCACCGAGCAACGGACAGATGAGCTACAAGGGCGTAAATTGTTATGACAACCTATGACCGGTTCCAGGGCCGGGCGGCCCTCCGGCCAGCGATCGACTACTCGGAGCCCAAGCCGCTGCTGCGCGGCTGGTCGCACGCACTGGCCGCGCTGGCCGCGGTGGTCTTCACCGCGGCGATGCTGGCGCGCGCCAGCGATACGGCACGCCTGATCGGGGCGCTGGTGTTTGGCCTGAGCATGATCCTGCTCTACAGCGTGAGCGCGCTGTACCACCGCTACCACTGGGAGGGGCGCGAGTTCAAGCTGCTCACGGCGCTCGACCACGCCAACATCTTCATTATGATCGCCGGCACCTACACGCCGTTCTGCCTGCTGGTGCTGGGCGGCCTCGGCATCACGCTGCTGGCGGTGGTCTGGCTGCTGGCTTCGGCCGGCATGTGCGGCTGCTCGCACGCCGTCCACCTGCCGCGCTGGGCCACGGTGGCGCAGTACATCGGGCTGGGGTCGATCGCGCTGGCGATCCTGCCGTCGCTCGCTGCGGCGCTCCCACCGCAGGCGATCGGCACGCTGCTGCTGGGCGGGGGGGTGTACGCACTCGGTGGCCTGGTCTACGCGCTGCGCTGGCCGGACCCGCTGCCGGATGTCTTCGGCTTCCACGAAATCTTCCACCTGCTGGTGGTGGCCGGGAATATCTGCACGGCGGCGGTGGTGTGGCTGTGGGTGCTGTAGTGCTCCGTTATTTCCGCTGCGGGGGAGGCCGGGAGGCGCCCGGCCCCTCCAAAAACGAAAACAGATCGGTTCGGGGGCCGCAGGCCGCCGGTGACCCCGCTCCCTCGCTCAGGCGTGAGCGGGGTCACCGGCAGCGGCCGACTCCTCCTCCGCCTGGCGCAACTCGCGGCGGTACATGGCGGCGTAGCGCCCGTTGAGCGCCAGCAGGCTCTGGTGGGTGCCCTGCTCCACGACGCGCCCATCCTCGAGCACCACGATCTGGTCGGCGTCCCGCACCGAGGCCAGGCGCTGGCTCACCACCAGGCAGGTGCGCCCCGCGCGCGCCGCACCAAGCTCGCCGATGATCTCGGCCGCCGTGTGCGGGTCCACACTGGAGAGTGCGTCGTCCAGCAGCAGGATGCGCGGGTCCCGCACGAGGGCCCGCGCGATAGCGGTGCGCTGCTTCTGCCCGCCGGAGAGCGAGGCGCCACGCTCGCCCACCACCGTGGCCAGGCCGCGCGGCAGCTGCGCCAGATCGTTCGTCAGCCGCGCCACGCGTGCCGCCTCCGCCACCCGCTCGTCCGGCACCTGCTCCAGCCCGAGGGTGATGTTGTCCCGCAGCGGCATGCTGAACAGCAGCGTCTCTTGCGGCACGTAGACCACCGCCCGCCGCAGCGTCTCCAGCCGGATCTGGCGGATATCCACGCCGTCGATCAGCACTCGGCCCTCGTCCGGGTCGCGCACGCGCCCCAGGAGACTCAGCAGCGTGCTCTTGCCGGCCCCGGTGGCCCCCACGATGCCCACGGTGGAGCCAGCCGGGATATCCAGCGTCACGTCGCGTAGCGCCCAGCGCCCCTGGCCCTCGGCGCGTACCCCCACCCCCTCCAGCCGCACGTGGCCGCGCAGTGCGGGCGCGATCGCGTCGGGGGCGTCCGCGATGCGCGGGCGGCGGCGCAGCACCTCGCCGATGCGCCCGGCCGCCGCGCTGCCCTGCTGGAGCCGCTCGAAGGCCTGCGACAGTTGCTGCGCGGCGCCGCTGAGCAGCCCGAGGTAGACGATGAACTGCACATACTGGCCGAGCGTCAGCCGCCCCTCGATCACCAGCGCGCCACCCAGCCCCAGGATGAGCGTGGCCGCCAGCCGCACCACCAGGCCGGGCAGCGGCGAGATCGCGCTGCTGCGCAGCACGAAGTCCAGGCTGCGCCGCGCGTACACCTCGTTGGCGCGCTGGAACGAGGCTACGGTTGGCGCCTCCTGGGCGTAGGCCGCCAGCATGCGCGCCGCGCTCAGGTGCTCCTGGGCGAAGGAGGAGAGGTGCGCCATCTCGGCCTGCACCCGGTCGAAAGCACGCTCGAGCACGCGCCCGAGGAACACCTGCGCCGCCAGGCTCAGCGCCAGCAGCGCCACCACCAGCGCCGCCAGCGGCGGGCTGGTGAGGGCCATCAGCACCGTGCCGATCAGCAGCAGTAGCAGCGCGTGGATGGACATCTGGAAGCCGGCGCTGTAGAAGCGCCAGATGTAGATGAAGTCGTTGGAGGCGCGCGAGAGCAATTCGCCCGTGCCATAGCTCTGCATCGTCTCGCGGTCGAAGAGCAGCACGCGGTCGAACAGGTCCTGGCTCATGCGGTAGCTGACGCCGGCGGCGATGGTGCCGGTGAGCATGCGCAGCAGGTAGCGGAAGAGCGCCAGCGCGCAGGCCAGCCCCACCAGGCCCATCGCATAGAGCAGCAGCACCTCTGGCCGGATGCCGCCCAGCAACTCGTCGATCGCCATGCCCAGCAGGGCCGGGCTGAAGGCGCTGGCTGCGGCGCCGATCAGCGCGTAGAGCGTGCCCAGCGCCAGGTGGCGGCGGTAGGGCCGCATGTAGGGGAGCAGGAAGCGCAGCCCGGTGTGGCGCATCGACGATCCTCAGAGGTGCCGCTGGAAGGTGTAGCGCGTGGGCGGCATCATAGCGCGCCACGGGCGATTTGTCCAATCGCTGGCCCGCTTGACTCTCCCATCGTGGGAGGGTGTATCTTCAGCGGTGCAGAGGCCAGACGGCTGCAGCGTGCGGTGGCGCCGGCGGCGATGCGCAACGGGCCTAACGCGCCATCTGCAATCTGCAATCGACAATCTGCGATCGCACAAGGAGCAAGCCATGCGCTACAAACTGCTGGGCCGCAGCGGCCTGCGGGTCTCCGAGCTGTGCCTCGGCACCATGACCTTCGGCGACGACTGGGGCTGGGGCGCGGGGCGCGAGGAGAGCGCCCGCATCTTCACCGCCTTCGCCGCGGCCGGCGGCAACTTCATCGACACCTCCAACAACTACACCAACGGCACCAGCGAGCGGCTGGTGGGCGCGTTCGTAGCCGGCGAGCGCGAGCGCTTCGTGATCGCCAGCAAGTACACCCTCTCCGAGCAGATGGGCGACCCGAACGCCGCCGGCAACCACCGCAAGAACATGCTCCGCACCGTCGAGTCCAGCCTGCGCCGCCTCGGCACTGACTACCTCGACCTGCTCTACCTGCACATGTGGGACTTCACCACGCCGGTGGAGGAGATCCTGCGCGCCTTCGACGACCTGGTGCGCCAGGGCAAGGTGCTGCACATCGGCTTCTCCGACACGCCGGCCTGGGTGGTCTCCAGGGCCTGCGCCATCGCCGAACTGCGCGGCTGGGCGCACCCCACCGCGCTGCAGCTGGAGTACAGCCTGCTCAGCCGCACCCCAGAGCGGGACCTGCTCCCCATGGCCGAGGACGTCGGGCTGCCGGTGCTGGCCTGGGGCGTGCTGGAGGGCGGCGAGCTGACCGGCAAGTACAACCGCCCGCCGGCGCCTGGCGAGACGCGCCGCAGCAGCGCGGCCAGCCCGCAGGCGCTGCGCCTCGCGGAGACGCTGGCGCAGGTGGCAGGCGAGTTGGGCTGCACCCCCGCCCAGGCGGCCGTGAACTGGGTACGCCAGCAGCCGCGCCGCACCCCCCTGATCCCCATCCTCGGCGCCCGCAGCGAGGCACAGCTGCGGGACAACCTTGGCTGCCTGGCGGTCACGCTCGCGCCCGAGCAGCTGCAGCGCCTCACTGAGGCCAGCCCGCTGGATCTCGGCTTCCCGCACGCCTTCCTCAGGCAGCCGCACCTGCTGGAGCTGATCTACAGCGGCGCCATGCCGCGGATCGACATGCCTTGATAGCAGGATCCGCCGCAGGCGGCGCTGCTCGGCGCGGGTGCGGGGGCATGCGGCCCCCGCGCCGAATCCTCGAGGGGTGTTTGGAGGGGCCTAGCCCTCCAAACCTCCAGGACGTATACGTTCTGGGCGCCGCACCACGCCCGGCCCGTGAACGGGCGGGATCTCCTTCGCGCAGGCCGCCGCAGCCTGAAGGGCAGCCCGCGCAGGCGGGCTTTGCAGTTTCTAGCCCGCCGCTTCAGCGGCCGGGCGGGGGCGGGCGCCACGGATCCGCTGCGTTGGTCAATCGGCATCAACCGCCGGGCGGGGGCGGGCGCCACGGATCCGCTGCGTTGGTCAATCGGCATCAACCGCCGGGCGGGGGCGGGCGCCACGGATCCGCTGCGTTGGTAAATCTGCATCAGCCGCCGGGCGTGATGGGCAGCAGCAGACATTAACGGCGCCCTCCCCGTTTTGTTGACAGCTTCCCCTGACGCGGTATAATACCGGTGCATCATACCTGTTCGCGCCTACCTCTACGCTGGCACGCTGCGTGCGGCGCCGCGCGACCGACTACAGGGCGAGAAGGAGAGAGCCATGCCCAGCATCGGTGTACCGGAATTGCTGATCATCCTTGTGATCGTGCTTCTGCTCTTTGGGGCAAGCCGCATCACCGGCGTCGCGGCCGCGATGGGGGGCAGCATCAAGGCCTTCCGGAAGGCCGTGAAGGACGAGGACGAGCCCGCCAGGCCGAAGGCCGACGGGGTTGAGAAGACCGAGACCAAGGCCTGACGATCGCGGCGTGGCTGGCCTGCTCTGACTGGGCACGAGACCGCGTAGCGGCGAGCGTTCTGAAAACGTGCCAGCGCAGCGATCAGCTTGCGGCTGGCACGTTTTTATGCCCCTCCACCATGTTCGAACCTGCCAGGGAGGGGCTGGGAGGGCTGCCCCTCCCTGAACTATCCCGTTCCATAGTACGCAGGCCTGGCCTGCGAGCATAATATGCCCGGCGAACTCTATGACCGCGCCCGCATCATCGTCCGCGCCGGTGACGGCGGCGACGGCGCAGCCACCTTCCGGCGCGAGAAATATGTGCCCCACGGCGGGCCGGACGGCGGCGACGGCGGGCGCGGCGGCCATGTCTACCTGCTGGCCGACGCGCACCTCAACACCCTGCTGGCCTTCCGTGAGCGCACGACGTTCAAGGCCGAGCGCGGCGGCAACGGCGGCACCTCCCGCAGGCACGGGCGCAACGGCCGTGACCTGACGGTGCGTGTGCCGCCCGGTACCGTCGCGCGCACCACGATCGACGGCCAGCAATACGAGGTCGACCTCGAGGCGCCCGGCATGCGCCTGCTCGCGGCGCGCGGCGGCAAGGGCGGGCTGGGCAACGTCCACTTCGCCACCGCTACCTACCAGGTGCCGCGCATCGCCGAGTTGGGCGAGCCTGGCGAGATGCGCGAGATTGACCTGGAGCTGAAGATCCTGGCCGACGTCGGGCTGGTGGGCTTCCCTAACGCCGGCAAGTCCACCCTGCTCTCGGTGATCAGTGCCGCCCGGCCGAAGATCGCGCCCTACCCGTTCACCACCTTGCAGCCGAACCTGGGCATGGTGGCGGTGGGCGACTACAGCTTCGTCGTGGCCGACATCCCCGGGCTGATCGAAGGTGCCCATCGCGGTGCCGGCCTGGGGTTCGACTTTTTGCGCCACGTCGAGCGCACCCGCCTGCTCATCCACGTGGTGGACGCCGCCGGCGTGGATGGGCGCGATCCGCTGGCGGACTACTATCAGATCAACGAGGAACTGCGCCTCTACCGGCCGGAACTCGCTGACCGCCCCCAGGTGGTGGCGCTCAACAAGGCCGACCTGCCCGAAGCGCAGCAGAACATCCCCCGGCTGCGGGCGGCCATCCCGCTGCCGGCCTCGGAGGTGTTCGACATCTCCGCCGCCACCCGCGAGGGCGTGGACGCGCTGCTGCAACACGTGGCGGCGCGCCTGCTGGAGTTGACGCCGCGCCCGCGCACGGTGCGCCATGAGACCCTCACCTGGCCGGTGCCGCAGGTGGACGAGCGCGCCTTCACGATCGAGCGCGAGGGCGACGGCTTCCGCGTGCGCGGCAGGCGCATCGAGCGCCTGATCTCGATGACCAACTTCGCCCAGCCCGACTCGATCATGCGCATCCAGCGCGTGCTCGAGGCCAGCGGCATCAGCGACGCCCTGCTGCGCGCCGGCATCCAGGAGGGTGACCCGGTCTACATCGAGAAGGCCGAGCTGATCTGGTCGGATGAGTACATGCCCGAGGCCGAATAATAGATCCACCAACATCCTCTTGTAGAGGGCGGGCCAGGGTGGGCTGCGCCCGCCCTGAACCCCTTCCCCAACCGAAGGGAGGGTATGGAGCTATCTTGCGAGTGCTGAGCGCTGAAATTCAGCAATCAGCACGCAACACTGGAGCAGTTGTGGCGAAGCTCACGGACATCGTGCCTGCCAGGACGCCGGCGCACGGCCCGGCTGCCCCCGCCCTCCGCCGCAGCGCCCTCGGCCACATGATGGAGCCGCTGGTGGACGCCGCGCTCATCCTGGTCGGCTTCGCCGCCGCCTACGGGATGCGCTACCTCGTCCGCTGGCCGCCGCCCCTGGACAGCATCGTGCGCGAGGTGTTGACACAGAACTTCGTGCCGATCACCGCCTTCCTGCCGATCGCGCTGCTGCTGATGGTGCTCCTGCTCGCCCAGTTCGCCGCCAAGGGGCTCTACCGTATGCCGCGCGCCGCCGGCCTGCTGGACCATACGGGGATCATCATCAGCAGCACCACCGGCGCTATCGCCCTGCTGATCGTGGTGGTGTTCATTTTCCGGCCCTTCTACTACTCGCGCCTGATCTTCGCCTTCGCCTGGATCGTGATCATCCTGCTGCTGTGCGCCTGGCGCGCGCTGCTGATCAGCGTGCGACGCTGGCGCTGGACGCGCGGCATCGGCCGCGAGCGCATCCTGGTGGTGGGCGGCACCGGCCTCGGCCGCCACGTGATGGAGGGTATCGTCGCCCACCCGTTCCTGGGCTACGCGCTCGCCGGCTACCTGGACGACCGGCCGCCGGCGCAGGCCCCCGAGCACCTCAACCAGCACTTCCGCCACGTCGGCCGCATCCGCGAGCTGGAGGCTGTGCTGCGCGGCGGCGGGATCGATCAGGTGATCATCGCCCTGCCCTTCTGGGAACACCAGCGCCTGCCCGAACTGGTCTCCGCCTGCCGCGCCGCCGGCGTCGAGTTCCGCGTCGCGCCCGACCTGTACGAACTGAGCTTCGACCGGGTGGACGTCGGTGAGTTGGTGGGCATCCCGCTCATCGGCCTCAAGCAACTCTCGCTCCAGGGCTGGAACCTGGTGGTCAAGCGTACAATGGACCTGGCGCTGGTGGCGCTTGCGCTCCCGCTGGTGCTGCCGCTCTCGCTGCTGATCGCCCTCGCCATCCGGTGCGACTCGCCTGGCCCGGTGATCTTCCGCCAGCAGCGGGTGGGCAAGCACGGGCGGCGCTTCACCTGCTATAAGTTCCGCACCATGGTGGCGGACGCCGAGGAGCGCAAGGCGGAGCTGCAGGCGCTCAACGAGGCGGACGGGCCGCTGTTCAAGATCCGCAACGACCCGCGCACCACCGCCGTCGGGCGTTTCCTGCGCCGCTACAGCCTGGACGAACTGCCGCAGCTCTGGAACATCCTGCGCGGTGAGATGAGCTGGGTCGGGCCGCGCCCCGCTACCCCCGCCGAGGTGGAACAGTTCCAGGAGTGGCACCACCGCCGCTTCGAAGTCACCCCCGGTCTCACCGGGCTGTCCCAAGTGCTCGGCCGCAGCGATATCTCCTTCGACGAGATGGTTCGGCTGGACATCTTCTACGCCGAGCACTGGTCGCCCGCCATGGACGTGCGCATCCTACTGCAGACGGTGCCGGCAGTGCTCTACGGCAAGGGCGCGTACTAGGGCGTATCCACAAAGCGGGAGGTTTAGCGGGGGCGCAGCCCCACGCCCCGCAAACGCCGTTTGCGGATAGACCCTCTAGCGACGTGCAGCATGGGTGATCGCTGGGAGCGCGCGCATCGTGCGCGCATGCGGGCGAGACGCCCGCGCTCCCAGCAGGTGGATGGTTCGATGATTCTGCACGTCGCGGTAGGGTGTTGGAGGATGATATCGGGTCCACGGCGCAGGCCACGCGCGGGCGAAGCCCACTGCTGTCACCCGAAGCCCGCTCATGAACGTTCCTGGCAGCGCACCATGCCCGGCCCGTGAACGGGCGGGCTCTCCCGTGTGCAGGCCGCCTGGCAGCATCTCGCCCGCCGCGGGGTGCCCGCTGGCCCGGCCTGGCGTGGGAGGGCGCCGATCGCCCGATGATGTTCGCACCGCTCAACAGCCCCGAATGGCCCAACCCCATCCTACGGAATGAAGGAAAGCCAATGCGTGTACTCATTACCGGCGGCGCCGGCTTCCTCGGCTCACACCTGTGCGACCGCTTCCTGGCCGAGGGGCACACCGTCATCGCAATGGACAATCTGGTGACCGGCAGCACCGACAATATCGCCCACCTGGCCGGCCACGAGCGCTTCAGCTACATCAAGCACGACGTCACGAACTATATCTTCATCGATGGGCCGCTGGATGCCATCCTGCATTTCGCTTCGCCCGCCTCGCCGGTGGACTACCTGGAGCTGCCGATCCAGACGCTCAAGGTGGGCGCGCTCGGCACCCATAAGGCGCTCGGTCTCGCCAAGGATAAGGGCGCCCGCTTCCTGCTCGCCTCCACCTCCGAGGTCTATGGCGACCCGCAGGTCCACCCACAACCTGAGACGTACTACGGGTATGTCAATCCTATCGGCCCACGGGGCGTGTACGACGAGGCCAAGCGCTTCGCCGAGGCTATGACGATGGCCTACCACCGCTACCACGGCATCGAGACGCGCATCGTGCGCATCTTCAACTGCTTCGGCCCGCGCATGCGGCTGCGCGACGGGCGCGTGGTGCCGAACTTCATCCAGCAGGCGCTGCGCGGCGAGCCGCTCACCGTCTATGGCGACGGCTCGCAGACGCGCTCGTTCCAGTATGTGGACGACCTGGTGGAGGGGATCTACCGGCTGCTGCACTCGGATGAGGTCGAGCCGGTGAACATCGGCAACCCGAAGGAGTTCACCATCAAAGAATTCGCCGAGGTGGTGAACCGTATCACCGGCAACCCCGGCGGCATCGTCTACAAGGACCAGCGCACCCAGGATGACCCGCAGGTGCGCCAGCCGGACATCACAAAGGCCAGGACGCTGTTGGGCTGGGAGCCGCGCGTCTCGCTGGAGGAGGGCCTGGAGCGCACCATCCCCTGGTTCCGCGAGCAACTGCGGCGGCGGGGCGAGCTGCCGTGAGCGTTGAACGTTCCAACGTGGGCAGGCCGGGCTGGGTGCTCGCCGCGGCCCTGGCGCTCGGCATCGCGCTTACGCCGCCGATGGGACTCCTGGTGGGGATCGGCCTGGCGCTCGCGGCGCTGCTCCCGCTGCTCAACCCGGTGTTCGGCGTCTACCTGGCGGTGCTCTCGGTGCCTGCGCAGGAGCTCGTCACCCTGCCGGGCGGCCTGAGCCTGACGCAGGCGGCGGTGCTCACGGCGGCATTCGGATGGGCAGCGCACCTCGTGGGGGGTGGGGGGTGGGGGTCAGGGGTTGGCCGTGCAGTGTCCACGAGCACACCGCTGCCAGATCCCCAACCCCTGATCCCCTGGCTCGTGCTGCTCTGGGCGCTGCTGCTCTCGGCGAGCCTCACCCCTTACTCGCGCGCCGAAGGCCTGAAGGAGACGGCACGCTGGGGCGTAGCCTTCCTGGTGTGGCTGATCGCCGCGACCACACTGCGCCAGCGGTGGGAGATCTACGGGCTTATCGGCTGCCTGCTCGCCGCACCCGCCGCCAACGCGCTGATCGGCCTCGGACAGTTCGCCAGCGGCGACGGCCCGCCGACCTTCCGCATCGCGGCGGATCTGCCCTACGTGCGCGCTTACGGGACGATCGGCCAGCCGAACTCGTTCGCCGGGTATATGAATATGGCCTGGCCGCTCGCAGTCGCTACCGCGATTGCGCAATGCACCATGCAGGCAACATGGCTCGGACGTGGCAACGTAGGCGCCGGCATTCTCTATTTTGCATGGTGCATGCTGCTGTTTCTTGTGGCTGCCGTGCTCCTGGCCGCACTCCTCGCCTCCTTCTCGCGTGGCGCGTGGCTTGGGGCGGCAGCGGGCGTACTGGGGATGGCGGCGGCGCTGCTCCTCCGCTGGGCGAACGACCGGCGAAGGTTCGCCGATCACGCTCCAACACGCGGCAGCGCGTCCAGCCAGCGCATATCGCCAACCGGTCGCCGGTCGGTCGGTCGGTCGGTCGGTCGTTGGTCGTTGGTCGTGCTCACCCTGATCGCAGTCCTGATCGGCGCAACCCAGGCGCTGCCCGCGCCGATCGCCGCCCGCGTGGCGAGCATCGGGGCCAGCGTCGGCGTCTTCGACGCGCGCACGGTGGAGGTGACGCCGGAGAACTTCGCGGTGGTGGAGCGCATGGCGCACCTGCAGGCCGGCTGGCGTATGCTGCGCGCGCGGCCGCTGGTGGGAGTGGGGCCGGGCAACTTCACGCCGGCCTATCCGGACTTCGCGCTGGCGCCGTGGTACGCCTCGCGCGGGCACGCGCACAACTTCTACCTCCACATCGCCGCCGAAGCCGGCGCGCTCGGGTTGCTGGCCTATCTGGTGCTGATCGGCGCGGTGGTGGCGCAGGCCGTGCGCGCGCTTCGACGCAGTTCCGGCACAGGTCTGTACGGCGCCGCGGTGGGATGTTGTGGTATCATCGCGGCGGTGGCGGCGCACAACCTGTTTGAGAACCTGCACGTCCTCAACATGGGCATCCAACTGGCGGGGGTCTGGGCGGCTCTCGCTGCAATAGGCGCTGGACGATGGGCGATAGGCTCAGATGGCCGCGGCCTATCGCCCACCGCCCATCGCCCATCACCCTGAGCGGAGCAAACCGATGCGCTACCTTGTGACCGGCGGCGCCGGCTTCATCGGCAGCCACCTATGCGACGCGCTCCTGGCACGCGGCGACGAGGTGCTGTGCCTGGACAATTTCAACGACTACTACAGCCCGGCGCGCAAGCGGGCCAACATCGCCGCGGCACGGCACCACTCGCGCTTCACCCTCGCCGAGGTGGACTTCCGCGACCTTGGGGCGCTCGAGGAACTGTTCGCCCGCCACCGGCCGGAGAAGGTGGCCCACCTAGGGGCCATGGCCGGCCCGCGCCCCTCGATGGCCAACCCCGCGCTGTACGAGGATGTGAACGTGCGCGGGACGATGAATGTGCTCACCATCGCCGGGCGCGCCGGGGTGAAGGGCCTCGTGCTGGCCTCCACCTCCTCGGTGTACGGCATGTCGCCCACCCCCTGGCGCGAGGACTCCCCCACCGACCGGCCGCTCTCCTACTACGCCGCCACCAAGAAGGCCGCCGAGGTACTGGCCTACACCGCCCACAACCAGTACGGCACGCCGACGCGCGTGGTGCGCTTCTTCACCGTGTACGGGCCGCGCGGCCGGCCGGATATGACCCCCATGCTGTTCGTCGAGCCGATGCGCCAGGGGCGGCCGGTCACCCTCTTCAACGGCGGCGTCGGCGTCTACCGCGACTGGACCTATGTGGACGATATCATCGCCGGGGTGCTGGCGGCGCTGGACGCCGACCTGCCGTACGATATCTTCAACCTGGGCAACTCCCAGCCGGTGCAACTGATCGACTTCATCGCCGCGTTGGAGCGCACCACCGGGCTGCGCGCCACGATCGAGGCGCGCCCGCTGCCCCCGGCCGACCCACCCCTCACCTACGCGGACGTGAGCAAGGCGCGCAGCGTGCTGGGATTCGAGCCGCGCACCACCGTCGAGCAGGGGCTGGCGCGCTTCTGGGAGTGGTACCAACGCGAGGCGCCGGCCGGATAGGGGTGCAGGGGCTGTGCCCCTGGTACTTCGGGCGCGCAGCTCCTGCGCGCTGCTCCCCGCCTCCAGCGCGCTCTCCGGCGAGCGCAGAGGCGCCGTACCGCGTACCGCACGGCTGGCGGTATATTACAGTGCCTATGCAGGGGTACAGGGTGACGGGGCACGCAGAACAGGAAGAGGGCATGATCAACGAACGCACGCACGAGCACGGCATCACGGAGGATGCGGTGGATCTGGAGACCCCTGCCCAGCTGGAGGTCGAGCGGCGCGGCTTCTCACTCGGCCGCTCGCTGCGCAACCCGCGGACGCTGATCTCGTTCGGGCTGGCGGTCGCGATCATTCTGTTCGTCTTCCGCGGCTTCAACATCGATCTGGCGAAGACCTGGGGCTACATGCGCGGGGCCGACCCGCTGCTGATGGTCACGGCGCTGGGTGTGTTCTACCTGACCTTCCCGCTGCGGGCGTTCCGCTGGCGGGCGCTGCTGGAGAACGCCGGCGTGCCGGTGCACGAGGGGCGCAGGAGTTGGGCCTCGCTGCCGGCGCTCATGGAGTATATCTACCTCTCCTGGTTCGCCAACTGCATCGTGCCCGCCAAGCTCGGCGACGCCTACCGCGGCTACCTACTCAAGCGCAACGGCCAGGTCTCGTTCTCGTCCACCTTCGGCACGATCTTCGCCGAACGTCTGCTGGACATGCTGGGGCTGTTCACCTTCCTGGTGATCTCGGGCTGGTTCGTGTTCGGCACCAAGCTGCCGCCGCAGACCAACCTGATCTTCGTCTCCGGCCTGGTGTTGGTGGCGATCATCGTCTCCGGCCTGGCGGGGATGCGCTACTTCAGCCCACTGCTGCGCCGCTTCATGCCGCAGCGGCTGCACCGTGTCTACGGCCAGTTTGAGGCCGCGGCGCTGCGCTCGTTCCGCCCCGGCATCCTGCCGCGGCTCATTGCGCTCACCGGCGGGGTGTGGCTGCTGGAGGGCTTCCGGCTGTTCTTCGTGATCCATGCGCTGGAGGTGGAGGGGCTGCAGCTGGCGCTGCCGGTGATCATCTTCGTGGCGCTGGCCTCCTCGCTGCTCACGGCGGTGCCGCTCACCCCGGCCGGGCTGGGGGTGGTGGAGGGCGCGATCACGGCGGTGCTGGTGTTGTTCCTGCCGGCCGCCACCACGCTGCAGGCCGAGTCCAGCCACAGCCTGGCGCTGGCGGTGACGTTCCTGGACCGGGCGATCAACTTCTGGAGTATCGTGGTCTTCGGCCTGGTCCTGTACATTTTCAGTCGGCGAAAGTGAAGCGCCTGTCCTCTATACACATCGGCATCGACTACACCGCGGCCGCCTGGCAGGGCGCTGGCATCGGCCGCTACACCCGTGAACTGGTGCGCGCGGTGCTGGCGCAGGGCCAGCGGCACCGCTACACGCTGTTCTACGCCGCCGGCTGGCCTGGCGCCCGCGTGCCATACGAGGGCGAGTTGCGCCAGCTGTGCGAGACGCACCCCAACGTGCGCGCCGCGCCCATCCCGCTGCCGCCGCGCCGCCTCACACAACTCTGGCACCGCCTGCGCGCCCCCCTGCCGGTGGAACTGTTCACCGGGCCACTGGACGTGCTGCACGCGCCGGACTTCGTGCTGCCGCCCAACCGCGCGCGGCGCCGGCTCGTCACCATTCACGATCTCTCCTACCTGGTGCACCCGGAATGCGCCCTGCCCAGCGTGGCGCGTTACCTGCGCGACGCGGTGCCGCGCAGCCTGGCGCGCGCCGATGCGGTGCTGGCGGACTCGCAGGCCACCAAGCGCGACCTGGAGCGGCTGCTGGGTGTGCCCGCCGCGCGCATCACGGTGGTCTACCCCGGCGTCGGTCCGCAGTTCAGAAAGCTGCCGCCGGAGGTCACCGAGCCAGTGCGCCGCCGGCTCCAACTGCCCGAGCGCTTCGTCCTGTTCGTCGGCACGATCGAGCCGCGTAAGAATCTGGTGCGGCTGGTCGAGGCGTTCCATCGCGCATTCAATGGTGAAGGTTCAGCGTTGAACGTTCACCTCGTCATCGCCGGCCGGCGCGGCTGGCTCTACGAGCCGGTCTTCGCGGCGATCGAGCGGCTGGGGATCGGCAAGCGGGTGCGCATGCTGGACTACGTGGACGACAGCGACCTGCCGATGGTGTATAATCTGGCCTGGGTGTTCGCCTACCCCTCGATCTACGAGGGCTTCGGATTCCCGGCGCTCGAGGCGCTGTCCTGTGGCGCTGTGGTGGTCACCGCGAACAATTCCAGCCTCCCGGAGGCGGTGGGGGACGCTGCGCTGCTGGTCCCCGCCGGGGATGTGGAGGCCATCACCGCCGCGCTCGGCCGCGCCGCGAGCGATGCGGCGCTGCGCGCGCGACTCAGCGCCGCCGGCCCGGCGCAGGCGCGTACCTTCACCTGGGAGCGCGCCGCGCGGCAGGTCCTGGAGCTGTATCGGAGCTAGCATTCCTATGGCGCACCCGCCTGATCTCTCGCACGAGACGCTGGCCCCCGCCGAGGAGAGCCGCGCGCTGCAGCTCGCGCGGCTGCTGTCGATCGTCTTCAACCCGATGTTCGTTGGCATCGCCGCGTACCTGGTGGTGGGTCTCTACGCGCCGGGGAGCGGGCTGGCATGGGCCGGGCTGACGGTGCTGCTGCAGGTGCTGCCGCCACTGATGTTTTATCTGGTGCAGCTGCGGCGCGGTGTGTTCAGCGATGTGGACGTCTCCGTGCGCGAGGAGCGCAACCAGCTCTACCTGTTCAGCAGCGCCTCGGTGCTGGTAACGATCGCCGTGCTGGCTGCGGCGGGCGTGCCGCGGCCGCTGCTCGCGCTGGCGGTGGGCACGCTGGCGCTCGGGGTGGTCTGCGGCATCACCAACCTGTTCTGGAAGATCAGCATGCACGCCGCCGGGATGGGGTCGCTGGCTACCGTCGCGCTGCTGTACGCCGGCCCGCTCGGCCTGGCGCTGTGGGGCACGGCGGCGGCGGTGGGTTGGGCGCGCGTGCGCACCCGCAACCACACTCCGCTGCAGGTGCTGGCCGGCTTCGTCGCCTCCACGGTGACGCTGGCGGCCACGTTCGCTTTCCTGGGGCAGTAGCCAGGGTGGGGCGCGGGGAGGGCCTCTCCTCTCCGCCTCTCCCTGCCGTGGGTGGGTTTCAGGGCGGGCACAGCCCTCCCTGGCCCTCCCTTTTCATTAACGAGGCGTGGTGCAGGCACCACATAAGGAGGCACCTCATGGCGAAAGTTCGCATGACCAAGGGTAAATTCGACCGCATCAACGCCTGCGCGGATAAGAACGGCGTGATCGCGGCGGCGGCGATGGACCAGCGCGGCTCGCTTAAGAAGGCGATCGCCAAGGCGCGCGGCGAGGGCGGCACGGCCACCAACGAGGATCTGAGCACCTTCAAGGCGGTCGGCACGCGCATCCTCACCCGCCACGCCAGCGCGATCCTGATGGACCCGGAGTATGGCCTGGAGGCCATCCGGCAGCGCGCCCCCGGCACCGGCGTGCTGGTCTCCTACGAGAAGACCGGCTACGACGCCTCCGTCAAGGGCCGGATGCCGGACCTGCTCTCGGAGTGGAGCGTGCGCCGCATCGTGGACATCGGCGGCCACGCGGTGAAGATCCTGCTCTACTACAACGCCTTCGACGAGCCACAGATCAACGAGGTCAAGCACGCCTTCATCGAGCGGGTGGGCGCCGAGTGCGCTGCCTACGATATCCCGTTCTTCCTGGAGCCGCTGGCCTACGACGACAGCGTCGGCGATGAGAAGAGCTTCGAGTTCGCGAAGGTCAAGCCGAAGTATGTGACGGCCTACATGGCGGAGTTTTCCAAGCCGCGCTATGGCGTGGACGTGCTGAAGGTTGAGGTGCCGGTGAACATGAAGTTCGTCTCCGGCACGCGCGCCTTCGGTGGCCAGGAGGCCTATACCCGCCAGGAGGCCATGCGGCTGTTCCAGGAAGCTGCCGCGGCGGCTAGCAAGCCGTTCATCTACCTGAGCGCCGGCGTGAGTGACGAGGTCTTCCGCGAGACGCTCGAGCTGGCGGCCGAGGCGGGCACGCGCTTCTCGGGCGTGCTGTGCGGCCGGGCCACCTGGCAAGATGGCATCCCGGTCTACGCCAGGGAGGGCGTCGGCGGGTTCGAGGCCTGGCTCAAAGATCGCGGCGTCAAGAATATCACCGCGCTCAACGAGGTGCTCGCTAGGGGCGCGCAGCCGTGGTGGAGCGTCTACGGCGGCAAGGAGAACATCGAGGTCGTCGATCAAGTGATCACCCCGCTCTAGAACCACTGTGCTTCCGTGGTAAGAGGCGTTCTATGACCACGCCGGCCGAGCAGGCGCTGTACGAGCGCATCTACACGGTGGTGCGGCAGATCCCGCCCGGCCGCGTGGCGAGCTACGGCGACGTGGCGGCGGTGGTGGGCGGCGGCTGCGACGCGCGCACCGTGGGCTACGCGCTCGGCGCGCTGCCGTCGGGCCTGGCCGAGCCGGTCCCATGGCAGCGGGTGGTCAACCGCGAGGGGGCGATCAGCACCCGCGGCCTCGAGCAGCGCCGGCTGCTGGAGTCCGAGGGCGTGACCTTCGACGCGCAGGGGCGGGCGCCGATGGCGCGCTACCGCTGGGAGGGGCCGGACCCGGTGTGGGCGGCCGCGCATGGCTTCCAGCCCCTGCCGCACCGCGACGAGGGGGAGCAGCTCAGGCTCTTCTGAGCGGCTCTGCTGAACTAGTAGTCCGTCAAACCTAGGTTGACAAGTAGCGGGAAGGGATGTTGCGGGGAGGGCTTCGCCCTCCCGCGCCCCCACCCACTATTCAAAACAGCGTTGACGGACCACTAGTCCATGGCGGCGGACGTCCGTCCAGGGTTGCCGCAGGGCTTGAGCCCGCTCGAAAGCGGCGCGCGTCGCGCAACAACCTACGCTTCAGCGTACTAGAGCGTATCTGCAAACTGCGTTTGCGGGGGCTTGGGGGGCGCAGCCCCCAAAAAATCTTTTCAAAGGTTCTTTTGGAGGGGCGCAGCCCCTCCAAACCTCCTGCTTTGCGGATACGCCCTAGACGGCCAAGCTGCGGCGGATCGCCCGGTCGACCTCCTCCATTCGCTCCGGTGTCAGCGCGCCGATGCGCCTGCTCAGGCGCGATTTATCCACCGTGCGTATCTGATCGAGGAGCACCTTGGAATCACGCTCCAGGCCACCCTCGCCGGCTGCCACGCGCACCTCGAAGGGGTAGACCTTCGCCGTGCCGCCCGAGGAGATCAGAGCCACGATCACGCGTGCAGCGTACTGGTTGCCGATGTCGTTCGAGATGATGAGCGCCGGGCGCGTTTTGGCGATCTCGGATCCCACCGCCGGATCGAGCGCAACCCAGTAGATCTCGCCCCGCCGGGGGGAGGTCATGCCGGCCACCCCTCGCCGTCGACAGCCTGCCAGTCGTCGTTGAGCGCCTGGCGATCCTCCCGCGTCGCAATATACCCCTCTCGCATCTGCGCTTCGAGCTCCGCGCGCTCGAGCTCGGCGATCCGCTGCGCCAACAGATCGTTCAGTAGCTGGCTCAGCCCGCGCGGCGGCACGAAGCGCCGCGCTCGTTCGACCAACTCCTCATCAAGATAGACTGTCGTTCGGACCGTCATAGTGATACCTCTTTGGGGACGAAGCTTAACGTTAAAATTTTATGGCGTCTAAGACTGTAGGTCAAGTTCTGCAACAGGACGGGCCGGCATGAAAGCCGCCGTGCATCTTGACAAACCTTCGCGCGCTCTCCTACTATAGCATCTGTTTCCCCGAATGGCCTCGTGCATATACAGCCAAGCTGTTCGGGCATGGGAGGCCAGCAAGGGCTTCGCCCTCCATGAACCCCTCCCATCCCACTGAACGGTGTGTGAAGCTAAGCCATGGGTTCGCTGCGCGGCCTCCAGCTTGACCGTCTGGGGAGGCTCAGAGGGGCGCAGCCCCTCCGAAAAAGATGTTCTGTGGGGGCCTACGGCCCCCACACCCCATGCGCGTACCCTTCGGGAACGCCTGCGGCGTGCGCGCGGACGGTCACGTACGTGCGAGTCTTGTCTAAGGAGGAACTTCTATGCCCGATCCAGCCGCATTCGCACTGTTTCTTATCGCGGCGCTGGCGCTGCTGGTCACGCCCGGCCCGGCGGTGCTCTACATCGTCGCCCGCAGCATCGACCAGGGGCGGCGCGCGGGGCTGCTCTCGGCGCTGGGGGTGGGGGCCGGCACGCTGGTACACGTGGCCGCGGCCGCGTTGGGCATCTCGGCGCTACTGGCCTCCTCCGCGCTGGCGTTCACCGTCGTCAAGTACCTCGGCGCGGCCTACCTGGTGCTGCTCGGGGTGCGCAAGCTGCTTGCCCGCGAGTCCGCCACCCCCACCAGCAGCGCACTGCCGGTGGGCGAGGCACGCACCTTCACGCAGGGGGTGCTGGTGAACGTGCTGAATCCCAAGACGGCGCTGTTCTTCCTGGCGTTCCTGCCGCAGTTCGTGGACCCGGCCCGCGGCCCGGTGGCCTCGCAGATCCTGGTGCTGGGCCTGACGTTCGCGGCGCTGGGCGTGCTGAGCGACAGCTGCTACGCCCTGCTGGCCAGCAGCGTCGGCCGGCGGATCGCCAGCAGCGCGGCGTTCCAACGCCACTTCGCCGGCGGAATGTACGTGGCGCTCGGCGTGACCGCCGCGCTGATGGACGCAGGAGAATGAGACCTGCTCCCTTTTTCATGTCCGATAGGACGGCTCTATGACCGCCATCCCCCCGGCTGATGCCGAGCCACCGCTGGTGCTGACGATCGACGTCGGCACGTCGTCGGTGCGGACCATGCTGTTCGACGCGCGCGGCCGCCCGCTGGAGGGCGTAGGTGCTCGCGAGACCTACACGGTGGATACCGACGCCTCCGGCGCGGCCGAGGACGACCCGGACGCGGCGCTCGCGCGCGTGGAGCGCTGTGTGGACGCGGCGCTGGCCCAGGCCGGGCCGCTCGCGGAGCAGATCGGCGCGGTGGCGGTGGACACGCTGGTGTCCAACCTGTTGGGGCTGGACGCGGGCGGGCGCCCGATCACGCCGCTGATCACCTACGCCGACACGCGCAACGACGCGGACGCCGCGGCGCTGCGGCGCGAGTTGGACGAGCGGGCGGTGCACGAGCGCACCGGCTGTATGCTGCGCACCAGCTACTGGCCGGCGCGCCTGGCCTGGCTGCGGCGCACGCGCCCGGAGGTTTTCCGCCGCGCGGCGCGTTGGGCGACGCTCGGCGAGTACCTGGAGCTGCGGCTCTTCGGGCGCTGCCGCATGAGCACCTCGGTGGCTTCGTGGAGCGGGCTGCTGGACCGGCGGCGGCTGGTCTGGGACGCGCCGCTGCTGGCGGCGCTGGGCGTGCCGGAGGAGCGCCTTTCGCCGCTGGCAGACGCGAGCGAGCCGCTGGCGGGGCTGCTGCCGGAGCATGCGGCGCGCTGGCCCGCGCTGCGCGACGTACCGTGGTTCCCGGCCATCGGCGACGGCGCGGCAGCTAACCTCGGCAGCGGCTGCGCAGCCCCCGGGCGCGTGGCGCTCACCGTGGGCACCACCGGCGCGCTGCGCACGGTGCTGTTCGACGACCAGGGGCCGGAGGACAGGCGGCATGCGGTCCCCGCACGCGTGCCGGACGGGCTGTGGTGCTACCGGGTGGACCGGCGGCGGGTGTTGATGGGCGGCGCCACAAGCGAGGGCGGCAACGTGTACGCCTGGATGCGGCGCAGCCTGCAGCTCGGCGCGCCGGAGGAGGTGGAGCGGGCCGTGGCCGGCCTCCCGCCAGACGGCCATGGCCTGACGGTGCTGCCCTTCTTCGCCGGCGAGCGCAGCCCCGGCTGGGCCGGCGACGCGAAGGCTACCATCACCGGGATGACGCTCGGCACGACGCCGCTGGAGATCCTGCGTGCCGCGCTGGAGGCGGTGGCGTATCGCTTCGCGCTGATCGCCGAGGGGCTGATCCCATCAGTGGCCGACCAGCGACCAGCGACCAGCGACCAACTAATGCCGAAGGATAGATCTGTCTCGTCGCAGAAAAGCGCCGATATCGCTACCGGCGAGCGTTCGTCGTTCGTCGTCCGTCGTTCGTCGGATGAAGAACGATCGTCCTCGCTCATCCATCCTTCGTCGGCAACGATCGTCGCCTCCGGCGGCGCGCTGCTGGCCTCGCCGGCCTGGATGCAGATCATCGCCGACGTGCTCGGGCAGCCGGTGGTGGCCTCTGCCGAGGCGGAGGCCACCAGCCGGGGTGCGGCGCTGCTGGCGTTGGAGGCGCTCGGCGCGATCCCGAGCGTCGAGTCCGTCCCGGCGGCGACCGGCGAGACCTACGCGCCAGACGAGGAGCGCCACGAGCGCTACCGGGCGGCGCTGGAGCGCCAGCGGGCGCTCTACCGGATGCTGCTCGGCCTGAATAATACGAGTATGACCGCCCGCCGCTTCTGAACGTTGCCTACCTTCCCACCACCGGCAGCGCCACCACAGCGGGGCGGCCGGCGAGCGCCGCAGGGGTGGCGCCCTGGCCGATCACCTCGACCTCGCTAAGCGCTGCGCGCCCCGCCGACACCTCGGAGACGCGGAACTCCAAGCTGTCGGCGGCCACAGGGCGCGCCAGCCGCACCAGCGTGCCGCCTCCCGAGAGCGGCGCGACCGCGGGCACCGCCTGGCGTGCGACCTCCTGCCCGGCCAGGAAAAGCACCACCTCTCCGCTCACCTGATGACCCGACGGGATATCCGCCTGGCCCGGCTCGGCCCCCACGAGCCGCACGTCCAGCACCGCCACCGGCAGCGACCAGTCGAGCCGCAGCCACTCGCCCCCGCCGCGGGAGGCGACCCACGGCGGGGTGCGGTCCTGG
>DATMBA010000421.1:0-15359 GCA_035559635.1 Roseiflexaceae bacterium | reverse complement strand
GGGGCCGGCGTGGGCGCCGGGGCCGCCACCTCGTCCTCCGGCTGCGGGTCGCTCTCCGCCGGGGCCTGCTGCCGGTCGGCCCGACTGGAGAGGATGATCATGTCCTGCGCGATCACCTCGGTGGTGTAGCGGTCCTGCCCGTTCTGGTCCTGCCACTTGCGCGTCTGCAGGCGGCCCTCGATGTACACCCGCGTGCCCTTCGTCAGGTACTGGTTGCAGATCTCGGCCAGCCGCTCCCATGCCACCACCCGGAACCACTCCGTGTCGTCGTGCTGAGTGCCGTCCGAGGACCGCCAGGTGCGGCCCGAGGCCACCCGGAACGTCGTGACAGGGGTGCCGTCCCGCTCGCCTGGCCGGGGGTTGGTGTAGCGCATCTCCGGGTCGGCCCCGAGATAGCCAGTGAGCATGACTTTGTTCAGGTCCTTGGCCATGGTGTCCCTCCTCGTATGCACACGTACCGCTTCTTCCCTTCGGCCCTTCGCTGGCGAAGCGCTCCGGGGCTCGGCCTCGGCGCGAACGCGCCCACCTCGACCGATACGCCGAGTGTAGCATGGATGTTCCACCATGTCAAGGCGCTCTGCGCCCTGGGGGTGACGACGAGATGGGCGGGGGCCAACCACGCCCGGCAGTTGATGAAGGTTTACCACATAATCGGGTCCGTGGCGCCCGCCCACGCCCGGCGGCTGAAGCCGCGGGCTATTGCCTGCAAAGCCCGCCGCCGCGGGCTGCTGCTCAGGCTGCGCAGGCGGCCTTCGTGAAGGATAGCCCGCCCGTTCACGGGCCGGGCGTGGTGCCGCGCCAGGATACCCGTATCAATCGTCAAAGTTCATAAGTGGCGGGCTATCGCCTGCAAAGCCCGCCGCCGCGGGCTGCTGCTCAGGCCGCGCAGGCGGCCTTCGTGAAGGATAGCCCGCCCGTTCACGGGCCGGGCGTGGTGCCGCGCCTGCAAGCCATTACGTTGCACCTGTGCGCCGTCGATGTTACCCCAGTGGGGTTTGGGGAGGCACAGCCTCCCTGAGCCCTCCGCTATGATCAGCAGATGATCGCCCCTGTGATCGTTCCGCAATCTTCCGCGGCATATCGCCCGGCCTCCCTTGCGTGTTATGAGAGCGTCTGTTCGAGCGAGTCGCCCCTGCCGGGAGTCGGGGCGACGCCAGAACGAAGGAGGCTACGATGCGATCACTCGAACACCTGCCCCGGCTCGTCGCGCTGGCGTTGGCCGCGCTGGCGCTGGCCGCCTGCGGCGCCGACGACACAGCCTTCACCGTGCTGCCCCCTACCGCCACCCCACTCGAGGCGGCCGCGCAGCCCACCGCCGGCACGAGCGCGGATGATCTGGCGACGGCGACGAGCGTCGCTGAGGAGGCTACCGCCACGCCGTCCACGGTAGTGGATGACGGCGCCGCGACGGCCACGCCGGAGGCCGTGACGGCCACGGCCGAGACGACCGCCACGCTCGAGGCCACCGCCACGCCCGAGGCCACCGCCACACTTGAGGTGACGCTGACGCCTTTGACGCCCACTCCGGACCCCACCGACCCCTTCACCGGCACGCTCGACATAACGGATACCGTGGATATCTCCGGCACCACCACGCTGACGGTGACGCACCCGGTGGCGTTGGCGGTGGGCGACTACTTCGGCGTGCCGCCGGCCGAGGTGGCGGCCATGCACGCCGACGGCCACGGCTACGGCAATATCGCCCGCGCCTATTTCCTGGCCGAGGAGCTAGCCGCCGACGGTGACCCATCCAACGATCTCACCGCGGCGCAGATCCTGGCCATGCACGACGAGGGGCTGGGCTGGGGCGAGATCGTGCGGACGCTCGGGCTGCCGCAGGGCAACAGCCGGCGCAACCTCGGCCGCATCATGAGCGGCCGCGGCAACGACACCGCCGACACCGCGCCGGCCACGGTCTCCAACGAGCGTAAGCCGGAGCATGCCGGCGGCAACGGCGGCGGCAACGGCAATGCCCGTGGCAACGGCGGCAACGGCAACGGCGGCCATGGCAACGCCGGTGGTAATGGCCGTGGCCACGGCCACGGCCACGGCAACGGCAACGGCAACGACCATAACAGAGGGAACGGCAAGGGCAAGGACAAGTGATGAAGAGGGTTGCAGGGAAGGCTTCGCCCTCCCTGCAACCCTCCCCACGATTCAGGCCGAGCGCAGGTCCAGCCGGCGCAGCGTCTGGGCGTTGAGCGCGACGATGATCGTGCTGAGCGACATCAGCACCGCGCCGACCCAGGCCGGCAGCACCAGGCCGACGCCGGCGAGGACGCCCGCCGCCAGCGGCAGCGTCAGCGCGTTGTACCCCACCGCCCAGGCCAGGTTCTGCACCATCTTGCGGTAGCTCGCGCGGCTCAGTGCGATGATCCGCGCGATATCGCGCGGGTCATTGCGCACCAGCACGATCCCCGCCGCCGCGCGCGCCACGTCCGTCCCGGCGCCGATGGCGATCCCCACATCCGCCTGGGCCAGCGCCGGCGCGTCGTTGACGCCGTCGCCCACCATTGCCACCACCGCCCGGCCGCGCTTATGCGTGTTGGCCGCCGGGTGCGCCGCGCCGCCCTGGTGCGGTTGCTCGCCACGCTGCAGTTGGCGGATGATGGCGGCTTTGTGCTCCGGCAGCACCTCGGCGAAATAGGTGTCGATCCCCAGTTCGCCCGCGACCCAGCGCGCCACGTCCGCGCTGTCGCCAGTCAGCATCGCCACTGTCACGCCCTGCTCCTTGAGCATGGCCACGGCCTGGCGCGACTCGGGCCGGATGACGTCCGCCAGTGCGAAGGCCGCCAGCGCGCGGTTCCCTTCCAGCAGGTAGACCACCGTCTGCCCGCGCTCGCCCCAGGCCCGCGTCCGGGCAGCGAGGGACTCCGGCAGCGCCACGCCCTGATGTTCCAGCAGCCGCGGCCCGCCTACCTGGTATACCCGCCCGTCCACCGTGGCCTGCACGCCGCGCCCCGGCAGCGCCTGGAAGTCACGCGCCTGCGGCAGTGCCAGCCCGCGCTCCTGGGCCGCCGCCACCAGCGCCCGCGCGATGATGTGCTCGCTGTCGCCCTCCACCGCTGCGGCCAGCGCCAGCGCCCGCTCCGCGTCTATCCCCGCACCTCCGCCGGCCTCCAGCTCCGCCGCCACCGCCATGTCCACCAGCCCCTGCTCGCCCTTCGTGAGCGTGCCGGTCTTATCGAACACCACCGTTGTCACCATGCGCGCCCGCTCGAGCGCCAGCCGGTCGCGCACCAGGATGCCGCTGCGCGCCGCGAGCGTGGTGGAGATCGCGATCACCAGCGGGATCGCCAGGCCAAGCGCGTGTGGGCAGGCCACCACCAGCACCGTCACCACCCGCTCGAGGGTGACGGCGTTGAACCCCTGGGCCAGCGTCCAGGCCACCAGCGTGACGAGCGCGAAGCCGATCGCCACCCAGGTGAGCCAGTAGGCGGCGCGGTTCGCCAGATCCTGTGCGTGCGAGCGGCTGGCCTGCGCCTCGGCCACCAGCCGCATGATGCCGGCCAGCGCCGTCTGCTCGCCGATCTTCGTCACCTCCACCCGCAGCGAGCCGCTGCTGTTGACCGTGCCGGCGATCACTGGCGCGCCAGGGCGCTTGTGGACCAGGCGCGACTCGCCGGTGATCATGCTCTCGTTCACCTCGCTCGTGCCCTCCACCACCGTGCCGTCGGCCGGTACGGAGGCGCCGGGGCGCACCAGCACCAGGTCGCCCGGCCGCAGCGCGCTCACCGGCACCGTCTCAATGCGCCCGTCCACCAGGCGCTCGGCGGTGTCCGGCAGCAGCTTCGCCAGCTCGTTCAACGCACTCTGGGCGCTGCCGATGGCGCGCATCTCCATCCAGTGGCCGAGCAGCATGATGGTGACCAGCGTCGCCAGCTCCCAGTAGAAGTCCATGCCGGCCACGATGCCGAGGGTGATCGCGACGCTGTAGGCGTAGGCGGTGGTGATCGCCAGCGCCACCAGCGTCATCATCCCCGGCGTGCGGCGGCGGATCTCGCCCACCGCGCCGGACAGAAACGGCCAGCCGCCATACCAGAAGACCGCGCTGCCGAGCACCAGGCCGACGTACGCGGAGCCGGGGAAGGCCGGCGCGCTGTACCCCAGCAGCATCTGGAACATGTGTGAGTAGACGACGATCGGGATCGTTAGCACGAGCGAGACCCAGAACGGGCGCTTGAACATGTCCGGCGAGTGCCCGGCGTGCTCCGCGTGGGCGGCGTGGCCGGTGGGCGCGGCATGTCCGGGGTGTTCCATATGGCCCGCGTGATCCGCATGCTCAGCGTGCTCGTCGGGCGGGCGCTCGGTGTACCCCGCGTGCCCCGCGTGCGGGTCGCGCACGGGGGACGCTTCAGGAAGATGGTTGGTGCGGTTCGGCATCACGGTGTCTCCTCTCGCTCGTTTCGCCTACCTGCAGTGTACGTACCACCGGCCCGCGCCGGGAGCGCCGGATCGCGCAGCGGCGCATAGGCCGAATCGCCTAGTGGAGCCGGGAGGGGCCAGGGGAGGGCCTGTGGCCGCCCCTGAAACCCCACCTCTCACCGTTATGGTGACAGACCACGAGCGTTAAAGGCTAAACATTAAAAGTGTCTATCGAACAAAAAGCCTCTTGACAAGCTTCGTCGAATAGTGTACACTCGACACTAAAGAGGGGGACGGCGCCGGTCCCCTCTTCGTCGGCTCGCAGATAGTGTCATTTCAACAATATTTAGGAGGCGCCCGATGACCCCGCCCACCATCACCGTCGTCGTCGCCCAATGCGTACAGCGCAGCTTCATCAGCCCGCTCCCCGGCCCGGACCCGCGTCTGAAGCCGTGCCACCTGCACTGCGGCTATGCCAACGCCGTGCGGCTGCTGGGGGGCGGCCCGCAGCGGCTGCCCAACGTGCTGGAGGACTTCCTGTGGCATGCCCACGGCGGCGAGGAGGGCACGCTCCCCGGCGCCGAACTCGTCCACGTAGTGTACGTGGACGACGAGCACCACGATGACGGCAGCGAACTGACGCGCGAGCACTTCGCGCAGTTCGGCCGCCACTGCGTCCCCGGCGAGGTGGACGAGCGCGGCGTGGCGGGCTACCTGGGCACCGGCCGCACGGCCGAGTGGCGCGAGCTGCGCAACGGGCGCACCCACGTGGTGCGCACCCCCGGCCTCAACGACAACATGTTCGGCACCGGCTTCATCCCGGTGCTCACCAGCATCTGCCAGGAGGCCGAGGATGTCTACGGCGTGCGCCCGGAGGACATCCAGATCCTCAACATCGGTGGCTGGAGCATCATCAAAGAGCTGTTCTGCGGCGTTTGGGAGTTGATGCACCACGGCATCCCGGACTACCGCGAGCCAGACAACCGGGAGGCGACCATCCGCTTCCGGCGCGTGGCGCTCTCGGATGCGTTGAGCTACTCGGTGCAGCGCGAGCATCACAATATCGCGCTGGACATCACCCGCATGATCGGCGGCATCGTGCTGCGCACCCCGGAGGACGCGCTGGCGTTCTGCGGGCTGCGCCGCATCGGGGAGCGCGAGAGGATACCCCTCGCAACCCCCTGAGGAACGGGTGGGGGTTGCAGGGGCGAGCCAGCTCTCCCTGCCCCCCAGGGAGCGGGGAGCGCGAGGGGATGCCTCTCGCACCTCCCAAAAGGCCGGGTGGGGTTTCAGAGGAGGGCCGGCCCTCCCCTGCTCCCTCCCCGAGGGATCTGCATGATAATGCAACGGAGGTCGCCATGGAAACCCTCCTGCTCGTCGGCGTCGCCGCGCTGTTCGCCCTGGCCATGATGGGCGGTGGCCAGCAGCCCATGCCGAAGGTCCCGCAGGTCATCTACGTGGTCGCCGAGGCGCCCAAGGGCGAGGGGGGCAAGGGCGGCGGCTGCCTGCTGCTGCTCGCCATCGGCGCCATCGCGCTGCTCGCGCTCAACCTGCCGGCCTAAATGCTTGCAGGCCAAGCCTGCGTCATACGGAAGAGGGATTTTCAGGGAGGGCACGCCCTCCCTGCCCCTCCCATGTCGCATGTTCTCTTTGGAAGCATTTAGCGCACAATGCCAAAGGCTAAGAACCTGTTTGAACAGGGGATGGGTGAGGGGGCCTATGGCCCCGCGCCCTCAGCCGCGAGGTAGCAGATGTCGTACTTCGGCGCACAGCCGGGGAAGCGCCCGGCCGAGCCTGAGGCGGCCGCGGAGAAGGCGCCGCCCCTCGCGCCGGCGAGCGAGATCCCGTATTTCACGGCCCGGCTCGGCCCGCGCCCTGCGCAGACCAAAGCCGGGCCAACGCCGGCCAGCCCTGGTGAGCAGACACCGGCGGCATTCACCCCTCAGCGCTCAGCCTTCAGCACGCGCTGCTGCCCGCTCTGTGCTGGCCCGCTTGCCGAGGAGCGCGGCATCTACCTGTGCCGGGGGCGCTGCGGGGCGCGCTGGATCGAGGACGCTGGCGCGCTGCTGGACATGGCCGCGCTGCCCTACGGGGCCTGTGCCTGCTGCGAGCGCCCGCGCCCGCTGGTGCGCGGCGACCAGGGAGCGCTCTGCCCGGTTAGCGGCCGCATCCAGCCCCAGCCGGCGCCGCCCGGCCCGGACGAGACGCTCGCGGCCATCGACCGCGCGCTGCGCCGCAACAGCGCCCGCGTCGCTGTCAACGGCCTGTTTGACCTTGACTTCGGGTGAAACTAGGGAGGGCACATCCCTCCCTGAGACTCACCCTCTGGTGAGGCGCGGGGGGCCTGCGGCCCCCGAAAAACGTAGTTCTGCGCGGAGGCGAAGCCTCCCTCTCCAAGAGAAAGGATGCACCCATGCAAACACAGCTCACCCTGGTAGCCCCGCTCTGCGCGTGCTGCCCCAACCCCGTGCCGCTCATCCCGCGCGACGACCTGCCCGGTGGGCTGGCCGCCTGCCCCGCCACCGGCCAACTCTACCGGCCGGAGGGCCAGCGCTGGGCGCCCGCGACGCTCCCGCCGCTCGCTCCCGCCCGCGCGGCGCCGAGCGTCCGCATCGACTTGAGCCGCAGCGGCTACGCGTAGGAAGGCTGAAGGATGAACGCTGAACGCTGACCGCCTGGGGTGGCGGGCGGCGCTGCGCAGCCTCGATCGGGTATTCTAGCCTTCTCTGTCCACAGCGTACCGCACCGATAGCGTCCGGTTACCCCTTCAGTCGTCCATGCGCTGCGCGCACACCGCTAGCTGCAAACCGGGTGGGGTTTCAGGGGAGGGCCTGGCCCTCCCCTGCCCCTCCCGCAGGGATGTTCACGTTAGCGTTCAGCTCGGAGGCCCGATGTCCATCTATCACCACATCACTATCGACGACCGGGAGATCGTCTGGGAGGTCGACCGCGCCGCGTGCGCGGCGGCTGCGCCGTGGGCCGTGCGCTCGCCCGAGACGCTGGAGGCTGACGTGGGGGGCATGGCGGCCTACTTCCCGCACTGGTTGCTCGCCGGGGCGCTCGACAGCAAGCCGGCCCGCTGCCCGCGCTGCGCCGCCCTGCTCGTGCCACGCGCGGGGGCCCTGCGCTGCGTGGTGTGTGGGGAGGCCGGTCGCGCCGACGGGTTGCTGTGGGCCGGGCACCTCCCGGCGCTGGCGCGCCCCGAGCCGCCCTTCGTCCCCTGCCGCACCGCGCTGCGCGCCGCCGGCTTCGCCGAGGTCGAGGCCGGCGGCGCGGTCTACCTGCTCGTGCCGCTCACCGTCGCCTGCCCGAGCGAGTGGCCGAGCGTCGAGCCGGTGGTGCGCTATGCCGGACGCTGGCTGGACGCGCTCGGTCTGCCGCGCGCCGGCGCCGCCCACCACCTGCTCGGCGGCGGCCAGGCCTGCCTGTACGCCTACGGCCAGTGGTGGGCCCAGCCGATCCACGCCGTGCTCCAGCAGCGCGTCGTCAACCACCTCGCCAGCCTGCTCAAGGTGGCTGCCGGCCAGCGCCCCGAGCAGGCGTTCATCGGCCGCATCCACCACGAGGCCTGGCGGCCGGACTAAGTGCCGCTCCGGATACCCCGGAGCGGGTGGGATTTCAGGGGAGGACTTCGCCCTCCCCTGACCCCTCCCCGCGGTATATGGTATGACTCCAACCAGCGTTCACTTCGCCCGCGTCACCCAGGTGGTCGGTACAACCCTATTCCGGGCGCGCGTCGCCGCGCTCGGCCTGCCAGAAGTCGCGCCGCTCGTGGCCCACCTGGCGGCCTGTGGCGTCGGCCGTTGGCTGCTGGCGCAGGATGCTGACCTGGATCACGCCCGCTGGCTACTGGCCGGGCTGCGCGCCCGCCACGGCCAGGCGCTCCGGATCGACGCGCAGGTCCTCCCGCTCTCCCAGTGGCCGTCCGCCGTGCGGCGCGCCCCGCCCGACCTGGTGCTCGCCGCCGGGGACGTGAGCAGCCTGCGCCTCGCGTTCACCGCCGCCGCGTCCGCCGGCATACCCGCGCTGCTGATCGCCCCGCCCGCATCTGGCGCACCCTGCCGCGCCCTCATCCTCCTCTCGCCAGGTGAGGCGGAGGCCGCCGCAGTCTGGCTCGGTGAAGCTCTCGGCGCCGGCCGGTCAGCGGCATCGTGGGATTGGATCACCGCCGCTCCGCTCCTGGCCGGCCTGGCCCGTGCCATCCTGCTGCGCGGCACGCCCTTCGCCCGGCCGGACTTGGAGGCGCTCTGGGCGCGGGGCGTGCGCGCGGTCGCCATCGGCGGCGCTCACCCCTTCGACATCACATGGGCTGCTGCTCCGTCAGCCCTCCATGCACGGAGAAAAAGGATGGGTTTCAGGGACGGCGAAGTCCGCCCTGACCCGCCCCCTTTCATAACTCCCGAGGCCCGCAGGGGCACACTGCTCGTTGCCGGCCTCGGCAGCCTGGGTAGCGTCGCGGCCGAGCACCTCGCGCCGCACGTCGCCGCGCTCGTGCTCGCCGACCCTGATCGGGTGGACGCCTACAACCCTGTGCGCCAGGCCTACCGGGTGGCGGACGTCGGCCGTCCCAAGGCGCACGCGCTGCGCGACCACCTGATGGAGCGGTGGACGAGCCGCGAAGCCACACAGCGCCTCAGCGCCCAATCTGCCATCCCTGTCGTCGCGCTGGATCTTGCCTGCACCGGCGAACGGCAGGTCGCGGAGTTGGTGGAGCGCCACGGCATCACCGCCGCGCTCGTCGTCACTGGCGCCGAGGCGGACTTCGCGATCGCGCGGGCGCTGCGGGCGCTGGATGTGCCGCACGTGGTGGGGCGCTGCTATCCGCGCGCGCGCTACTGGGAGGCGGTGGTGGTGGATGGGCGGCGCGGCCCGGCGCTGGACGACATCCGCGGCCGTGTGGTACCTGGCCCCGCTGCGCCGCTCACCCCCGAGCAGCGCGCGGCCTACAGCCAGGATGGTGCGCTGGAGGCCGAGCCGGCCACCCTGGTCGAGTCCGGCTGGGCGGCGGCCTGGCTGGCGCGCATCGCGGCGCAGTTGCTGGCCCCTGCCGGGCTGCGCGAGCGCTGGCTGCTGGAGGTGCTGGGCGCCGGGCGCACCTGCCTGGTAGGCGGCGTGGGCGTGGAGCATACGGAGCATGGCCCGGCCTACGGCGTGGCACTGCCAGGCCAGATCCACGCCTGGGGGCGAGGGAGCATCGCGTGATCACGAAGACACGAAGCGGGTGACGAAACGTCGTGCGGGCGCGCCACCACGCCCGGCCCGTGGGGTGCCCTCTAGGCCCGGCGGGCGTGGCAGCAGCTAGTACGCTGAAGCGTCGGTTGTTGCGCGACGCGCGCCGCTTTCTCGCGGGCGAAAGCCCTTCGGAACCCCTGGGCGGACGTCCGCCGCCATGGACTAGCCCGCGGGTTGACTCGCCGGGCGTGGTCGGCGGCGCAAGAACGTTCGCCACACCCAGACACGAAGGCATGAAGGCACGAAGAAGCAGAACTGTGCTATACTTCCGCCCCTACTCCCGCCCTCGTAGGTGATCGATCAGGAGAGCCGCCTATGTCTCGCGTGACACGCCCACCTGCGCGTGCGCGCGTGCGCGCGCCGCTCGCGCCGCTCGCGCTGCTCGTCCTCGCGCTCGTGCTGCTCGCCGCGCCCGCTGCGTATGCCGAGCACGGCGACCCCGGCGGGCACTGCTACGGGACCGGCGGGCCGATCGTGGTCCTCGACCCCGGCCACGGCGGGGGCGACGCCGGCACCAGCAACAGCGCCTACGGCCTCGTCGAGAAGGATTTGACGCTGGATGTGGCCCTCCGGGCGAGGGATCTGCTGGTGGCCTCGGGCTACCGGGTGTGCCTCACGCGCATCGGCGACGTCGGGCTGACCAACCGCCAGCGCTCGGACTACGCCAACGCCGTGGGCGGCCAGGCGCTCGTACTGATCCACTTCAACGCCGTGGGACAGACCGGCTCGGCCGACACCACCAACTACACTCGCACCTACTGGGGCAAGCGCAACAAGGACCTGGCCTTCGCCCGGACGATGCACGACGCCTTCTATCCCGCGCTGGCCACGAACTACGACGGCACCCCCGTGTTCCTGACGGACGGCGGGGTCGGCCAGTTCGCCACCCGTGCGCTGCTGGACGGGCGGATGCCGGCGACGCTGGCCGAGATCGTGTTCCTGAGCAACAACGCCGAGGCCCAGCGTCTCGCCGACGCCGGCGCCCCCAGCCGGCGCCAGCAGATCGCCCAAGCGATCACCAGCGGTATTATGAACTGGTTCAATTGAGGTGAGGCTCTCGTACGCGCGGCGCACACTGCCAGCGGAAAGGGGTGGGTTTCAGGGAGGGCCAGCCCTCCCTGACCCTCTCATTGTGCCCCATGGAAAAGGGCGGATGTCAGGGAAGGCCTGGCCCTCCCTGTTCCCCCGCTCACCAGACAGCTGAAGCGTAACTTGACCCTCCACTGCCACAATTCGCCTTGGTACCTTGTCAACCTGTCACGGATCGGGTGGGGCATAGCCGTGCGCCGCCATGCGGCGGCCCATTGTGGCGTACACCGAGGCTGGCAGGTCGTGCACGCCGGTCGCGTCGATCCACGTGTTGTAGAACTGAAACAGCGCGCAGACGGTGATCGCATCGTAGAGCGCCTCGTCGCTCCAGCCCGCCGCCTTCGCCTCGTCGATGTCCGCCTGCCGGATCTGCGTCGAGTCCGTGCAGACCTTGGCGATCAGGTGGAACAGCGCCCGCTCCTGCGCCGAGCAGGGCGCGGTGGTGTAGTCCTCCAGCACCGCGTCCACCAGCGCCCGGTCCCCCAGCAACTCCGCCGCGACCGCGGCGTGCGAGCCGATTCAGAACGGGCACTCGTTGCGGCGCGAGGTGAAGGCCGCGATCAACTCGCGCATCCCCGGTGTCAGCGGCGAGGGGCCGCGCAGCGCCGCCTGCGTGAAACGCGCCAGGTGGTCGGTCCAGGCCGGCTTGAACGCCAGCAGGTAGCGGATCTGCGGCACCGGCATCCCGGCGGCCTTCGCCTGCCGGATCAACTCGGCGTACATGCCCGTCCCCTCGTACTCCTCGACCCCTCGCAGGTACATCGGCTCCATCGGTGTCTCCTCATCCCTGTCCAGGCCAGGTGACGGATCAGGAGGTGACCAGGGCACCGCCGGCATCCTGTTCGTCGCGAACCGCATTCCCCAGGTAGCGGCTGCCGCAGCGCCCTTTCATGTATCACGACCAGCCGTCCGGCATGGTGAGAAGGCATTGTCCTGCGCGACCCCCAAATCGCACGTGCGGTCCGTTCAATAGGGGAGAGCATAACACAATTACCCTGAAGCAGCCACATCTCCTGCCGTGCGGCTTTTCCGACGCCGCACGTTTGCGAGATCTGGTCTGTGCCACGCACGTCTCGGAGGTGTGCCCGTGGAGCTGCTCTGGCTCGGTCACCCCGACGCCCATCGCGCCGCTCTGGTCGGCGGCAAGGCCGCCCAGCTGAGCCAGCTCACCGGGCAGCACCGGGTGCCGCACGGCTTCTGCCTGACCACCGCCGCCCACGATCTGGCCATGCGGCATCAGCACAGCCTGCCCGAATCGCTCTACCAGAGGCTTGCCGCGGCGTATGCCGCTCTCGCCGAGCACGTCGGCCAGGGCAACCCCAGTGTGGCCGTGCGCTCCTCGGCGGCCGACGAGGACGGCGCCACCGCCTCGTTCGCCGGCCAGCACGAGACCTTCCTCAACATCCGGGGTCTTGGGCCGCTGGCCCACGCCGTGCGCCGCTGCTGGGAGTCGGCCTACGCGCCGCGCGCCCTGGCCTACCGCCGCCAGCATGGCGTGGAGACGCCCCCCAGGGTCGCCGTGCTGATCCAGCACCTGGTCGCCGCTGATGTCTCGGCGGTGGTGTTCAGCGCCAACCCGATCACCGGCGCCCGCGACGAGGTGCTGATCAACGCCAGCTGGGGCCTCGGCGAGAGCATCGTCGGCGGGACTGTCACCCCCGACACATACATCGTGCGCAAGCGCGATCTGCTTCCGGCTGCCCGCCACGTCTGCGAGAAGCGCCGGATGACGGTGTCGGTCTCCGGCGGGACGCGCGAGGTGGATGTGCCGCAGGCGCTGCGCCTCCGCCCGGCGCTGAACGACGCGGGCGCCGCCGAGATCGCCGGGCTGGCAGTTGCGCTGGAGGCGCAGCTCGGCTGGCCGGTGGACATCGAGTGCGCCTTCGAGCAGGGCACACTCTACCTGCTGCAGTGCCGGCCGATCACCCGTCTCGGCCCGCTCCGCCTGCACACCGCCCGTCAGCCGGCGTAGGCCGTGGAAGGAGCTGCGCTATGTCCACTGACAGCAGATCGCTCGTCATCGATCCGCCGCCCGATTTCCCGGTTGTCTGGCAACACCCGGACGACGCCCAGCGGCACTGGCTGTTCGACCCGATGCACCGGCCGGATCCGATGCCGCTGCTGGAGTTTTCGATCTGGGACCACGCGCTGACGTACGGCCTGAACGCGGCGAACGAGGCCTACGGATCGCCGATCCGCATGGCCTTTCGCCGCATCAACACCTACTTCTACAGCGCGGCGATCCCACCGCCGCTGCCGTCCGAGGAGCTTGGGGCGCGCCTCGCGCACGCCGAGCAGCAGGTCCTCGCAGCACTCGCCGGCTACATGGAGCGCTGGCAGGCCGAGTGGGAGCCGGAGCTGCGCCGGTACGTCGACGACTGGCGGGCGTTCGACTTGGGGGCAGCCACGCTGCCCCAGCTCATCGCGCACGCCGACGAGACGCTCGCGCGCATCGCCCGCGCCTGGGAGATCCACTTCCTGGTCGCTATGCCGATGACGTTGGCGATGAGCCAGTTCCAGGACACCTACCAGGGTCTCTTTGGCGCAGAGCGCGCGCTGGGCGCCTACCAGCTCCTGCAGGGCCTGGACAACAAGAGCCTCGCGGCCGGCCGCGGTCTGTGGCGCCTCAGCCAGCTGGCGCTCGCGCAGCCGCCGGTGCACGCGATCTTCGAGACGCATGCCGACCACGAGGTGCTTGCGGCGCTCGAGCGCGAGCCGGCGGCCCAGCCCTTCCTGGCCGAGCTGCGCGCCTACCTGGACGAGTTCGGCGGCCGGGCCGAGCGCTGGGATGAGATCTCCGCGCCCAGTTGGATCGAGGACCCGACGCCGGCGATCGGGAATATCCGGGCCTATATGGCGCAGCCATTGCGCGATGACGCGGCGGAGCACGCGCGCCTGGCGGTGGAGCGCGAGCGGCGGCTGGCCGAGGTGAGGGCGGCGCTGCGCGGCTACCCGCAGCCGGTGGTGGACCAATTCGAGCTCGAGTTGAGGGCGGCGCAGGCCGGCTCTGTGCTGCAGGAGGACCATAACTACTGGATCGACCAGCGCTGTATGTACGAGGTGCGCCGGGTGACCCAGGAGCTCGGGCAGCGCTTCGCCGCGGCCGGCGCGATCGAGCGGGCGGACGACGTGATCCACCTGACGGCGGCCGAGATGCGTGAGACCGCCGGGCGCCTGGCGGAGGCAAATCACGTGGCGTTGGTGGCGGAGCGCCAGGCCGAGATCGAGCGCTTCCGGGCGGTGCGCCCGCCGCCCGCACTTGGTACGCGGCCACCCGGCCCCCCGCCCGAGGGCGCGATGAGTCGCGCGGGCGCCCGCTTCTGGGGCGGCCCGCCGCCTGAGCAGACCGAGCCGGACGTGCTGCGTGGCAACCCCGGCTCCCCCGGCACGGCACGTGGGGTGGCCAGGGTCCTCCACTCCCTCTCCGAGATGTCCAGGCTCGGCGCGGGCGAGATCCTCGTCACTGCGAGCACGGCCCCGCCATGGACGCCGCTGTTCGCCACCGCCGCCGCGGTCGTGACGGACACCGGCGGCGTCCTGAGCCACTGCGCCGTCGTCGCGCGCGAGTACCACATCCCGGCGGTGGTCGGCGTCGGCACGGCCACCACCCAGATCCGCGACGGGATGCTGCTAGAAGTCGACGGCGATGCCGGGACTGTGCGGATCATCGCAGATCTTTGACCGCGGAGAGGGTGCGGGGAGGCGCAGCCCTCCCTGCACCCTCCCGTGTCGTGTGCTCTCCTTGTTACGCCGCCGCACCGCCACTCTTGCGCTTTCGCACTTGAACCAACTGGACCAAAATGCCGCCACCGAAGAGAAATCCCAGGATAGAGACGATCAGATTGGTGTCGATCTTCCAGACACGTGCACGTGCGATAAGCGAAACCGGCTCGGCGCTCTGGGAGTCGGCGGCGGCGGTCGGCGTTGCATCCGGCCCGTCGCTCGATACCGGTGTGGTGGCAGGTTGTGAGGATTGGTCAGGTGTGGCGATGCGCCAGAGCACGGTGTCAGGACTGATTAACCGAGCTGTTATTTCTCGATGACGTGCGTTTCTCACCTCATAGGTGTGGATGGTCCCGGGCAAGGTTATTTGTACTTCCCGAAAGGCCTCGGGCATCATGAAATCCAGTTGCAGCTCGTAATTCGCGTCCAGCAAACCCTCTTCGACCTTCAGCGGGCGGATTTTGACGATCTGTGACAGGACTTCGACGCACGTGAGGGCGTGCTCCAAATCGTCCTTGTGCGCATACTCGACGATGGCGAGAAACCCAAAGGCGCCCTGGCGCCCCCGGTAATCGTGGGTGGCGATATCGCAGGGGGTCACCCACTTCTCTTGCACGGTCTTCGCAAAGGGCGTGGCGCCCCGCTCGAGATCGGCCTGAACGCTTTCCTGGCCTTGCAGCACAATGAAGCGAACCCGGCTCGATAGGTCGTCATCGACGGTGACGTCGAGGCGCTCAACCCACAGCGCATCAGCGCAGCCGGTGAGGGCTATGAGCACGAGGGCCAGGGACAGCCAACTGCGGACTGCTGGACGAGACATAACGCGACCTCCTGGCGAGGTTAGGTTAGCTAGCAGTCACAGGGGTGCGGTATGTCGCGGGGGATCGCTGTGGCCGTCTCTATAGAAATAACAGCAGCGGTATCACATTTCGTGCATGTGCCTTCGCGCG
>DATMBA010000420.1:0-8442 GCA_035559635.1 Roseiflexaceae bacterium | reverse complement strand
GACCCCGCGCAGGAACCGGCGGCGGCTGAGGGCCGCCTTCGACGTGCTATCCGTCCCCCTCGACATGGCCTTGCCTCCTTTGTGACATCTGAACGAGTGTACCAGGCGCGGCGTGCGCCGCTAACCCTTGATACCGGTCATCACGATCCCGCGCACGAAGTAGCGCTGCGCCGCGATGAACAGCAGCAGCGGCGGCAGGATCGACACCGTGACCGCCGCCATCATCAGGTGCATGCGCGGCCCAATGCGCGGCGAGCCGGAGAAGTACGAGAGCGCCACCGCGATCGTGCGCTGCTCCTCGTCGTTGAGGTAGATCAGCGGCGTGAAGAAGTCGTTGTAGGTGCCCACGAAGGTGAAGACCGCCACCGTGGCCAGCACCGGCTGGCTGAGCGGCAGCATAATGCTCCACCAGATCCGGTAGACGCTGGCGCCGTCGATCTTGGCCGCCTCCTCCAGCTCCGCCGGGATGCTCATGTAGAACTGGCGCAGCAGGAAGATGAAGAAAGCGCTGCCGAAGTAGGCCGGCACGATCAGCGGCAGGAAGGTGCCCACCCAGCCGATGGCGTTGAAGAGCAGGTAGGTGGGCACCAGCGTCACCGCGCCGGGCAACATCAGCGTGGCCAACACCAGCATAAAGATTATATCCTTGCCGGGCGCCCGCAGCCGCGCGAAGCCGTAGGCGGCGAACGAGCACGAGAGCAGGGTGCCGATCATCACGGACACCACGATGATCGCGGTGTTGAGCGCGTAGATGTGGAACGGCACGCGCGTCAGCGCGGTCCAGAAGTTGACGAACTGCGGCGGGTCCGGGATCCAGAGCGGCGGCGAGAGGTAGACCTGGTCGGCGCGCTTAAGCGCGGTGGAGACCATCCAGAAGAACGGCAACAGGATCACCGCCCCGCCGGCGCACAGGATGGCATAGATCAGGCCGGAGACGATCCGGTCCTGGCCCTTGCGAGTGCGCCAGAAGGGCAGCGCTCGACCGTGCAGGCTCATGTCGTCCTCCCCCGCCGCTCGCTCTCGTAGTAGACCCACAGCGGCGACGACTTGAAGACCAGCAGCGTTAGCACCAGCACGACGATAAACATGAACCAGGCGATCGACGCGGCGTAGCCCATCCGCAGGAACTTGAAGCCGTGCTGGTACAGGTAGACCGACAGGAACAGGGTGGCGTGGTTCGGTCCACCGCCCGTGATCACGAAGGCGTCGGTGAAGACCTGCAGCGCGCCGATGATGCCGAGCACCAGGTTGAAGAACGTCACATTGGAGAGCAGCGGCAGCGTGACGCTCCGAAACTGGCTCCAGCGGCCAGCGCCGTCGATCTCGGCCGCCTCGTACAGCTCCTGGGGGATACCCTGCAGGCCCGCCAGGAAGATCAGGGTGGTGCCGCCGACGCCCCACAGGCTGGTGATGATCAGCGCCGGCAAGGCCCAGTTCTTGTCCAGCAACCAGGCCGGGCCGTCGATGCCCACCTTGCCGAGCAGCACGTTGATGATGCCGAACTCGGCGTTGAACAGCCAGCGCCACAGCATGGCCACGCCCACACCGGAGATGACGGTGGGCAGGTAGTAGACCGAGCGGAAGAACATCCTGCCACGCAGCTTGTGGTTGAGCAGCACGGCCAGCCACAGCGCCAGGGCCAGGCCCAGCGGCACGCTGACCACCGAGTAGATCGCGCTGACGCGCAGCGCCTGCCAGAAAAGCGGCTCCTGGAACATCTCGGCGTAGTTCGCCAGCCCGACCCACTCCGGGTCGGTGAGGAGGTTGTACTCAGTGAAGCTGAGCAGCAGCGAGGCCACCACCGGCCCGAGCGTGAAGAGCAACAGGCCGAGGATCGCCGGCGCCATGAACACGTAGGCGTGCAGCGCCTCACGGCCGTGGAGGCCGCCGCGCCGCCGCGCCGCCGGTGCGGCCACGCCGCCTGGCTTCTCAAGTATTTTCACCCTCGCGCTCCTCGATGTGTTGCGGAGGGGACAAGCCCCTCCGCGCTTCCCCGCAGGGCCAGCGGCCCTGGCCCCGCACAGAAAGTCGGAAACTCTCCTCTGTGCGGAGGGGACAAGCCCCTCCGCGCCTCCTCCGCGGGCTGCCCACGGCGTGGGAGTGCAGGCCACAGGCCCTCAGCGGGGGAGGATGTGGCGGGAGGTACGCGGTGGCACCGCCCCCCGCACCCCACGGGGAGGTGTGGAGAGGCGAAGCCCCTCCGAACAGATGTGCGAAGACTCTTGTTGGGGGCCGTAGGCCCCCAACCCCCCGGCGGGGCTCCGCCCCGCGCCCCCGATTCGCGGGCGACCGCGTCACTCCCGTATGTGAAAGGTATAGGAGCTAAAAGGTCACCGACAGTCCGCCATCCACCGCGAGCACGGCCCCAGTGATGTAGCTCGCCTGGGGCGAGGCCAGGAAGAGCGCCGCGGCGGCCACCTCCTCCGGCCGCCCTGGGCGGGCCAGCGGGATCTTGCGCCGCGCCACGTAGATGTCGCGGAACCAGTCGGTCTCCAACTCGCTCACGCCGTCCGGCCCCACCGACATGGCCGTTTCGATGAACCCGGGCGCGATGCTGTTCACCAGGATGCCGTGGGGCGCGAGTTGCACCGCCAGCGTGCGCGTAAGCTGGTCCAGCCCGCCCTTGGCCACGTCGTACGGCCCGGCGCCCACCTCGGCGCGCGTGCTGTGGATCGATGAGATGTTGATGATTCGCCCGCCGCGCCCGGCCCGCGCCATCGCCCGTGCCACGGCCCGCGAGACGTGGACCGCGCCGCCCAGGTTCACGCGCACCACGCGCTCCCACTCCTCCGCCGGGCCGCCCAGGAAGTCGTGATCGGCCGCGATGGCGGCGTTGTTCACCAGCACGTCGATCCGCCCCAGGCGCTGCAAAGCGCGCGCCACGGCCGTATCGACCTGCGCTGGCTCAGCGATGTCCGCCTGGAGCGCGAGCGCACGCCCGCCGGCGGCTGTGATCGCCGCGGCCGTGTCCACGGCGGTGGTCCCGTCCCGGTCCAGCGCGGCCACCGCGGCCCCCTCGCGCGCGAAGGCCAGCGCGATCGCCCGCCCGATGCCGCGCCCGGCCCCGGTGACAAGTGCGGTTGTGTCGGCGAGGCGTAGGTCTCGTGTCATCATAGCGCTCACCATGTCACTGGATCAGCCTAAATGCTTGCAGGCCAGGCCTGCGTCATATGGATTTTTCCTAAATAATCAGGTACGTGGCGCCGTACCACGCCCGGCCCGTGAACGGGCGGGCTAGCTGCTGCAAAGCCCGCCTACGCGGCCTGGATCTCAGGCCGCGCAGGCGGCCTTCGCGAAGGATAGCCCGCGGGTTTACCCGCCGGGCGTGGTGTCGCGCCAGATACCCCAGTAAGACAAGGCTCGCGCGTACGTGACCGTCCGCGCGCACGCCGCAGGCGTTCCCGCAGGGTACGCGCATGGGGGTGTGGGGGCCGCAGGCCCCCACCGCAATGCTTTTTCGGCGGGGCTTCGCCCCGCCGCGCCTCGCCAGACGGGCACGCTGGAGGCCGCGCAGCGAAACCATGGCTAAAGAGTAAAAGTTCATACGCGCGTTCAGACGCAGCCCGATTCAGCGGGCTAGGGATACCAGCAGCAGGCTTCAGCCCGCGCGTGGGACGCCGCCCCCGGGCGTTGACCCCACCCTACAGCTCCGGCGTGCGGTACAGCACGTTGCCGCGCACCGCGATCTCCACGTCCACCAGGTACTTACGCAGCGCGCCAAGGTCCGGCGTCAGGCCCAAGCCGGGCGCCTCGGGCACGCGTAGATGGCCCGACTCGTCCGGCAGCAGGTGCTCGCCGGTCAACTCCCAGGCCAGCGCCTTCGGCTCCGCCGGGTACTCACAGATCACGTGCTGCTCCAGCCCGGCGTACGGCTGGATCGAGGCGCTCAGGGCCAGGTGCGAGGTGAAGGTGTGGTTCACGTAGGTCACGCCGCGCGCGGCGGCCAGTTCCGCCACGCGCCTGGCCACGCTGATCCCGCCGATGCGCCCGGCGTCGATCTGGATGTAGCCCAGGCCCGCGTACTCGACCATGTGCTTGGCCATGTGGTAGGTGTGGCAGCCCTCGCCGCCGGCCAGCTTCACGCCGCCGCTCACCCCCGCCAGCGCACGGTAGGCCCCCAGCGCGCCGGAGACGAACGGCTCCTCCAGCCAGGTCACCCGGCAGGCGCGCAGCGCCTCCAGGCGCGCCGCCGCCGCCGCCACATCGTCCTGCCACACCGTGCCAGCGTCGATCAGCAGCACGCCGTCGGCGCCCAACCCCTCGCGCGCCGCGTAGACCTGTGTGGCGTCGGCCTCCACATCCTGGCCGTACGGCCCCCAGCCGAACTTCGCGGCGCGGAAGCCCCGCTCGCGGGCCCGCCGGGCCTTCTCGTAGGTCTCCTGCGGTGTGTCGCCGAACAGCACCGAGGCGTAGGGCAGCTTGGGGAAGGCCCGCTCGTAGCCCAGCAGCCGGTAGACCGGCTCGCCGCGCGCGCGACCCAACAGGTCCCACAGCGCGATGTCGATCCCCGAGAGGGTGTGGTCGGCCTGGAGCAGGTCCATGCTATTGGCGCGCACCAGGTCCCCGATGCGCCAGATGTCCTGTGGGCCATCGATGCGCTGGCCGAGCACCGAGTCGCGCACTGGCTTGCAGGCACTGTGGGACATCGGGCAGACGTAGCTGGCGATCGAGACCAGCGGCGCGGCCTCGCACTCGCCCCAGCCCACGTGCCCGCCGGCCTGGACCCGCACCAGCAGCGCGTCCTGGCTGCCGTCGCCGATGTCCAGCACCTCGGGCATGGAGAGGTAGAAGAAGTCGACTGCGTCGATCTTCATGGAACAATCCTATCGAATAGCAAGGATGGGGAAGCATTTTCTCGGGGGCTGCGCCCCCGCCCCCCCGCTGCGCTGCCGCGCGGTTAGCTATCGGTCTCGTCGGCGGTCACGTTCCCATCGGCGTCTATATGCGCTACGCCGCTCACACCAGTGTAGACCGTGGCCGTTACGTCGCACACCAGCGACGCGCCAGGGGCGAGCAGTTGGTGCGTGCCGCGTGCCACACCGTCGGCCACGCTCACCGGGTAGCCGGTGCACGGCTCCAGGATCGCCACCTGGAGCGCGCGCCAGCCGCCGTAGCTGGCGAAGATCCAGCACGAGGGCAGTTTCTCGCGCTCCCAGGCCAGCCCGAGGCCGATGCGCTCGCGGGTGTGGGTCAGGGCACACCAGCCGCCGTCCAACTCAGTGGCATACTGAAACTCGTTGACGCCCGCGCTGGCCGGCAGGCAGCGGCGCATGTCGTGCCGCCGCCCCTCGTCGTCGGTCAGGAAAGGCCAGTGGTAGCGCACGCCGGTGCGGCCGTTGCGCGGCGGGCCGAAGTCCTCCACATACACCTCGCGCGCGCCCATGTCGATCCGGCTGTGCTCGTCCACCGCCAGCGCGGGGTGCAGCTTCCAGAGGAACGGCTGCTCGTGCCGCCCGAGGTTAGTGATCCGGTGGCGGAAGCGCAGCTTCGGCTCGCCGGCGCGCAGCGCGAGCCACTTCTCCACCCGGCAGGCGCTGATCGGCGTCTCGACCCACAGGTGCAGCACGGCCTCCTCAGGGGTGACGCGCTCGAGGGCGTAGTCCCAGGGCAGCGTCCAGACCTCGCCGTGGTCCGGCATACGCTCGCCGCCCAACTCCTCGGCCAGGTCGTTGGGGAACAATTCGTCCCACCCGCCGAAGAACACGTCATCGTAGGTGCTGTGGAAGGGCAGCGGGCGTGGCCGGATGCGCGGGTGATGCCAGAGCAACTCGCGGCCCGCGGGCAGGTAGGTGAGCTGCCAGATCTTGGCGCCCAACGCCGGCAGCACCGCCGCCCGCAGCAGGCGGTTCTCCAGGATGACGGCCGGTATGCCATTGTAGGACCACTCGGTCGAGACGGTGACGGTCATCGCTGTCCCCTCCGAAGGCCGCCTGCGCGGCTTCCGCGCCAGTCCGCGGCGGCGGACTTTGCAGGCGATAGCCCGCCGCTTATGAACTTTGCCCATGTCATGGGGCTTCGGTTGCGCACCACGCCCGGCGCGTGCACACGCGGGCTATCCTTCGCGAAGGCCGCCTGCGCGGCCTGAGATCCAGCCCGCGTAGGCGGGCTTTGCAGCAGCTAGCCCGCCGCTTCAGCGGCCGGGCGTGAGCGTGAGATGACGCCGGAGCCCCCATTATTAGCCCAGGTGAATCAGCGCCGAGCCTTCCTCCGGGAGGTCGGCGCAGGCCAGGCCGACCTCCATGAGCTCCGCACCGGTGCGCCGCTCCTGGCGGGCCTCGCCCTCCCAGGTGAGCGTGTAGGCCCGCGCGGGGTCCAGCCGGGCCAGGCGCACGCTGCGCGCCGCCTCCCCGCCGTGCAGCCGGAAGACGAACAGCAGGTGCTCGCCCCCGTCGGGCATGGCATACTGGAAGGCCGCCCAGCGCTCGCCCTCGCCGAAGCGCCGCGGCTGGCCGGTGAGTCGCAGCAGGTCGGCGTCCCGCACGAAGCGCCGCGCCAGGTCTTTGTAGACGCGCGTGTGGTGCGCCAGCCGCTGCGCCACCCACGGCGGCAGGTCGGGCAGTTTCTGCGAGAAGCCGTAGCGGTGCAGCATCGAGATACGCGTGTAGTAGTCCAGTTGGTGCGGCTGCAGCCGCGGGTCGCGCGGGTCGAACGTCTGATGGCGGTGCCTGGCGTGCGCCCAGTCGCAGTAGCTCCAGTGCAGGCATGCGCCCGGCGCCAGCAGTTCGCTCACGCCCCAGAAGCACTGCAGGCTGTGCTCGGGCCAGTCCGGGTCGCTCAGGAAGGCCATGTGGGTCTGGCGCGCGATCGCCAGGTCGATGCGCAGCCCGCCGGAGGAGCAGTTCTCCAGCACCACCTCGGGGTACCGGGCGCGCACCCGCTCCAGCAGCCGCTCATAGCCGCGGTAGTGGGCGTACAGCCCGTCCCCCGCGCCGTGGCCGTGGTCCGTGCGGTCGCAGCCGGCGCCGGGGTCCAGGTTGAAGTCCAGCTTGATCCAGTCCGCGCCGTAGCCGACGATCAGGCGCTCGAGTGTCTCGAAGGCCCACTCCTGGCCGGCGGGGCTGCCCAGGCAGACGTAGCCGAGGCGCTCGCCACCGCGCGTGGCCACCAACTCGGGGCGCCTCTCGGCCAGGCGCGCGCGCCCCCCCAGGCCCTCGATCTCGCACCACAGGCCGAACTTCATCCCCGCGGCGTGTGTGTAGTCGGCCAGGGCACGGATACCGCTCGGGAAACGGGCGCTGTTGACCATATCCCAGTCGCCGCGGTAGTCGTACCAGTGGGTCGCCGGGTCGGTGGGGCCGAACCAGCCGGCGTCCAGCGTGCAGACCTCGACGCCCAGGCGGGCGGCGGCGTCCACGTTGGCGCGGAAGGTGGCCTCGTCGATCGTCTTGTCCTCGTAGCTCCACCAGTGATTCCATTCCACCGGCAGCGCCTCCGAGAGGGCGTTGCGTGGGTACCAGTGGGCGCGGCCGACGCGGGCGTACTGGGTGGACAGGGCGTTGGTGTCGCCGCCCGCGGCGAGCGCCAGCGCCACCGGTGGTGCGGCGATCGACTCGCCCGGCGCCAGTTCGGCGAAGAACTCCCAGTCGTTCAGGCCGCCACTGAGGCGGTAGCCGCCGTCCTGCAGCGGCTCGAGGCGCATGGCCCAGTTGCCGGACCAGACCGGCGCGGCGGAGAGCAGGCCGCCACCAGCGCGCGCGAGCGTCAGCCACGGCACATCGCCCTTGGAGGAGCGCCCGGCGCGCGACTCGAGCGTGACCGCCGCGTCTAGGCGGGTGCGCCGCGGCTCGAACTCCAGCCCCCAGCTGCCGGTGAAGCTCAGCAGCTCGTAGGAGGCGGCCGGCAGGTCCAGCGCCAGCGAGTCCAGCCTGGTGACGCGCGCCGGGCGCTCGCCCGTGTTGCGCACCACGATCCAGGTCTCGAGCAGCGCGGCGCCGGCGTAGCTGCGGGCGTGGTAGTCGATGGCGAGGCCGGCCTGCTCGTGGGCCAGGTGGACAGTCGTGTGGCGGACGCCAGCGGGCGCCTCGGGCAAGGAGAGGCCGCGCACCGCCAGGCCGGGGGTGCCGCCCGCGATTCGGCGCCCGTCAGCCTCCAGCGCGAAGACCGGGGAGGACAGCGTGGCCCAGCCCAGGCCGCCGAGCGCCAGGCGCTCGAGGCGCAGGCCAACGCCAGCGTGCAGCGTGAACGCCAGCGGTCCGGTCGAGAGATCGACTACTGCTGGATCAGTCATAGACGATCGCCTTCAGCAGATCGGGAGAGCGCTCCCAATGGCACGAAATTGCATCTCCGGATAACCTGGAGCGGGTGGGGTTTTAGAAGAGGGCGAAGCCCTCCCCCTGAACCTCCCCGCGGTATTCGGTAGGCTCGAAGAGCCTGTTTGAAACGGGGCGCGTGAGGGGTTTCACCCCTCACCCATCCCCCGCCCGCCGCGCAGCGGCGGGCGGG
>DATMBA010000419.1:0-7537 GCA_035559635.1 Roseiflexaceae bacterium | reverse complement strand
CGCCGGGCAGCTGGTGGTGGACGACGCGCGCCCCGGCCCGGTGCTGGCCTCGCCGCTCGGCGGCACGAACCTGCTGCTGATCGGCGTGGACGAGCGGCCGGATCAGCCGCAGGAGGGGGTGCGCAGCGACACGCTGGTGCTGGTGCATCTGGACGCCGCCGGGCGGCGGGTGAGCATGCTCTCCATCCCGCGCGACAGCCGGGTGCGCATCCGGGAGGTGGGCGAGGCCAAAGTGAACTTCGCCTACGCCTACGGCTACGCCAACGCCCAGGCGCTCTATGGCGAGGGCGTGACACCCCAGCAGGGTGGCATGGCGTTGGCGGCCGAGACGCTCGAGCCGTTCCTCGGCATCCCGATCCACTACACCGCGCAGGTGAACTTCGACGGCTTCGCGGCGATCGTGGACGCGCTCGGCGGCGTGACGATCGACGTGCCGCGCCCGATCGTGGACGATGCCTACCCCACGCCGGACTTCGGCGTGACGCGGGTGGAGTTCCAGCCCGGCCCACAGCGCATGGACGGGGCGCGGGCGCTGATCTACGCCCGTACCCGCCACGCGGACAGCGACTTCGGGCGGGCCGAGCGGCAGCAGCAGGTGATCCGCGCCATCCTGGACGAGCTGCGCGCCCGCGGGCTGCTGGGCCAGGCGCTGCTGCTGGGGCGGCTGCGCGGCGCGCTCGAGGGCGCGGTGGTCACCACACTGCCGTTCGCCCGGCCGGACGCGCTGCTGGCTCTGGGCTGGATCGCGAGCGGGCTGGAGCCGGACGCGATCGGGCGCCATGCGATCTCGCCGGAGAGTGTGCCGAACTACTACGAGGAAGGCTCGGATCTGGTGTGGGACCCGGAGGGGGTGCGGGCGGCGGTGGCAGCCTTCCTGGCGCCGCCGAGTGAGGCGCAGGAGCGGGCGCGCGTGCAGGTGTTCAACGGTGCCGGCGTCACCGGCCTGGCGCGCAGGGTCAGCGGCGAGCTGGAGAGCGCCGGCTTCACCGTGATCCCCGCCGCGGACGCGCCCACCAATAACGTGGCGCGCACTGCGGTCTACGATGTGACGGGCAAGCCGGCCACCAGCCGCCGCCTGGCGCGCCTGCTGGGAGCCGAGCTGCGCCGCGGCCTGCCGGAGGGCGTGCAATCGCCGGCGGACGTGGTGGTGGTGCTAGGGCAAGACGCTGTGGACTGAGGCTGAGTGTGCCACCGAGCGGCGTGGATGCGCAATGTGGAGGCATCGGCAGGGTGGTCCCCCCGTGGCCGCCCCGCAATGCGATCACCGCCGCGCCGAACCCCCGGTGGGGCGATGCGGCGGACCCACCGGTATCCTGAGCGGCCGCGGGGCACCCCGCTCCGGCGGCGAGCGTCCCGCCTCCGGCTCGCTGGACGGGCGCCGGCTGAACGGTAGGAGGCGCGAGCGAGCAGGGCATCGCTTTCGCGAAGCGATAGATGATAGGCGATAGGTGATAGGCGATGGGGGTTGCTGAAGCCAGTCCATGACTATCGCCCGTCGCCTCCCCAGCGCCTATCGTCTCACCCCCGCGCCACCAGCGCGTCGCCGCCGCCGTATAGCTCGAACAGCAGCCCGAGCACGTTGTTGCGCCGCAGCAACTCCTCGCGGCGCAGGTCCAGCAGCAGGTCGCCGGCTGGCTCGCCGCCAGCGCAGAAGCGGCGCAGGAACTCGGCCCCGAAGGCGCTGGCGAAGCGCGGCGGCGGCTCGCCCGTGCAGGCCAGCACGCCCCGCGCGCCGCGCGCCAGCAGGTGTAGCGGCAGCCCCTGCGCCAGCTCGGGGTCCCACGCGCCGCTGCGCCTGCCGAGCAGGATGGCGAACGGGGCGCTGCCGAGCGGCGGGCGGTGTACAGGCGCCCGCACCACCAGGTCGTCGCAGCTGAGCGCGCCGTCCGCCAGCACGAGCCGGGCCTGGTCGGTGTCGCAGGCCAGGTAGAGTACGTCCGGCGCGCCGTCGCCGGCGTTCAGCACGCCCAGGAACCCCTCGACGGTGGAGCAGTCGCTCACGGCCGCGCGCGCAAGCCCGCTGAGCGCCTGGTACAGCTCCGCGGCCGGTACCTCGCCGGTCTGGCTGCCGGACAGGCCGCAGACCGCCGCGGCCACCTGCAGCGGGCCGGACGGCCGGATGAGCGGCTCCATCTCGTCCGGCGTGAGGTGCTGCTCCAGGACGTGGCGGAAACCCCAGAACCCCTCCGGGTCGATAACGCGCAGGTCGAGGGCCTCGCGGTCATACAGCAGCGCCCAGGGGAAGCGCAGGCGCGGCGCGTCGATCCTGAGCCGGAGCGGGCGCTGCTGCGAGGCGCGCCGCAGCATATCGCCGAGCGCGCGCGTCTCCGGCGGGCTGTCGGGCCCATAGAACAGCATCTGGAACAGCGCGTACCCCAGCTCGGCCAGCCGGGCGAGCGACGCGGTGTGGACCTCAGGCGGAATGGGGGCGCTCCCGGCGTAGGGGAAGCGCCCCTCGTGCTGGGTGAGCGCGATGTCGCGCAGGGTCTGCTCGGCGCGCGCCAGCAGCACCTCCACCTGGGTGCGGCCCACGGCGAGCGGCGCACTCTGTTCCTCGCCGTCCAGCCGCAGCGTGGCCTGGAAGCCGGTGGGGGTACGGGAGACGCCGAGCCGCGCCGCGCGCCGGTCCCGCCGGATGCTGAGCGCACGGTGGCCCAGCAGCGTGTAGAGCAGACCAAGGACGTTGTTGGCGCCCTCGAGGTACTCGCGCCGCAGTTCCAGCAGCAGATCCCCCGCGGCGCGGCCACCCTCGGCGAGCCGGCGGACGAGCGCGCCGCCGAACTCGACGCCGAACGGCTCGGGGGACCAGGTGAGCGGCCCGACCACCGCGCGCGCGCCGCGCTGCACCAGCAGCGGCACCAGCGTGTCGCGCACCTGCGGGCTGTCCGGGTCGCCGAGCGAGCTGCCGAGGAGCACCAGCGGGCCGCGGGCCAGCGGGCTCCCCTTGAGCGGCAGGCGGGCGGCGAGGTCCTCCAGCGCGACCGTGCCGTCCGCCAGGCGCACCTGGGAGGTGACGGTGCTGGCGAGCAGGTAGATCACATCGGCCGGCGGCCCGTCGTCGCCGAGCAGCGCCACCAGGCCGGTGATGTCCGTCACCTCGAAGACATCCGAGCCGAGCGCGGCGTCGAGCGCGTCGCGCAGCGGGCCGATGAGCGGGAGGCCCTCCTGCTGGTCCACCGCCGGGTCATAGACGAAGGCGATCGCCAGGCGCTCGCGGGCGGCGATCTCCTGCTGCTCGGGGGCCTGGGCCAGGGCCGCCAGCGAGTGCTCGACGCGGTGCTTGAAGCCCCAGAGACCGGATGGGTCGGGGCGCTGCGCATCGAGCGGGTCGCGATCATAGAGCAACTCCCACGGGAAGACGAAGCGGTCATCGGTGACGCGCACGTCGAGCGTATGCTCCTGGGAGAGGCGGCGCAGCTTTTCGCCGAGCGCGCGGGCCTCGGGCGCGCTGCCGAAGCTGTAGAACAGCTGCTGGAACATGTAGTAGCCGGTCTCCGCCAGCGCGCGCAGGGCCGCGTCGCGCTGCTCGGGCGCCACCTGAGTGGGCGCGCCGATGTACACCGGCGTACCGTCCGCGCTGCGTGCGCCGACGATCGCGCGCAGGGTGCGCTGGGCGCGATCGATCAGCGCCGCCACCTGGCGCTCGGTGAGGTCGAGCGTGGCGCGCAGCTCCTTCTCGCCGTGGCGCAGGGCCAGCTCGTAGCCGGAGGCGCGGCGGGTCACGTTGAGCAGCGGCGGGGCGCTGGCCGGGGCGGGGGCGAGGGTGGGCGCGTAGGTGGTGGGGATGGCGGAGGAGGGCGCGGCGGGCGGCTGGGCGCGCAGGGTGAGCTTCACCCGCTGGAGCGGCGTGCTGTTGGCGAACAGGAAGACCGAGAGGCGGCCCTCGTCGGCGCGTTTGAGCTCCATAGAGAAGGCGGCCGGCTCGGCGGCGCCCGCGGGCGGCACGCGCACCGTGAGCGCGTCCCCGCCGTAGATCAGGCAGTCGTCGCTGGCCACCATCACCAGCAGCTCCTCCACCGGCTCATCAGGCGGCAACGGGCGGAGCAGTTGGTCCAGGGGAACGCTGGCGTGGGCGCTATCGCGGGCCGGGCCGATGTCGCACATCAGGCGGTAGGGCTGGCCGGGGAGCAGCGGCGCGTTGGCGGCGAAGCCGTCCACCCAGATATTGAGCACGCGGCCGTCAGGCGGGCGGATGAGGGCGGTGGGCGGCGGCGCCGGGGCAGGGGTAGCGGCGCGCGCTGCCGGGCTGACGGTGGTGTCGAACAGGTGGCCGTCGCGGGCGCGGGTGTAGAGCACCGGGATGCCCCAGTCCGGGCGGGCGGGGCTGACGGCGGACATCACGGCGGTGCGCCCCTCGGCCACGCAGGTGTCGAGTGAGCGGCCCTCGGCGAGCGCGCGGTAGAACTCCTCGGCGAAGATGCGGCTACTCTCGGTGGAGACGGCGAACTGCTGGGCGATCACCGCCGGCACGCGGGCGCGCACCAAGGCGGGGGCCAGGCTGCGGAAGGGGTCGGTGGCCAGGCGGGCGCTCTCGCAGGCATTGAGCACCACCAGGCGCACCTCGCTGCGTCCGAGCAGGTAGGCCAGCACCGGGGCGCTCACCGGCTCCACGTCGCCGCCCTCGTCCAGCAGGCGCAGCTCGGCGGTGGCGCCGTCTGGCCCGAGCGCGCCGTGGCCGATGAAGTGCCAGATGTGGAAGCCCCCCTCGCGCAGCTTGCGCTGCAGGCTGGTGCGGGTGAGGGCCAGGTCCTCGTGGATCGCCACGCGGTCGCCGAGTTGCTGGAGGGCGGCGCGCACGCGGCCGATCTCGCGCTCCACGTCCACTTGGGGCGGGGTGGGGGCGGCACTCAGCAGCACGCGCAGCGGTAGGGGCGCGGCGAGCGGGCGGACGGCGGTGGGCTGGGGCAGGTAGCGCACCACCGAGACGTTGGCGAGCGCGAGCGCCGCGCCCTCCGGGTCGTGCAGGAACTCCCACGGCAGCGCGGCCACCTCGGCGGCGGCGGGGGGGATGGAGAGGCGCAGCCGCAGGCACTGACCCTCGCCCAGCTTGCGCAGGCTGGCGGCGAGTTGCTCCCTGGCCTGGTCGCGGAAGAGGGCGCGGAAGAGCAGGGCGCCCAGCTGGCGCAGCGTGTCCCCGGCGGTGTCGAGCGCGGCGAGGCGCGCGGCGAGCGGGCGGTACTGGGCCTCGCCCGGCAGGCGCAGTTGGCCCTCGCACTCGGCGCCGTCGGGCGCGGTGACCTTGATGGCGAAGGCGCGCCTTCCGCCGGGGCGCACCTCGACCTCAAAGTCCAGGAAGGGGGATGCGCTCATCTGGGCGAGCCTCGCTCACGTTGGGAAGGTGGGTCAGGGAAGGCTTTGCCCTCCCTGACCCACCCTGTACTCTAGCGCCGGAACAGGTCGCCGACCAATTCCTCGGGGGTCTTCTGGAAGGACCAGAGGACTACGCCGGCGGCGCGCTCGGCGCGGGCGGCCTCGAGTGCCACGCGCGCGTCGCGGTGCAGGTCGGCGAGGGTGCGGCGGGCGCCGGGGCCGGTGGGGAAGCCAAGCTCCGTCACCACCACCGGCTTCTGCAGCCCGAGCGCGTGCAACTCCGCGATGGCGCGCCGCAGGTCCTGCGGCAGGCCCTGGCCATAGTACCAGTGCTGGCGGTAGCGCCCGCTGTTGTACGGCTCGTCGTCGTAGTAGTGGAACGAGTAGAAGTCCACCATATCGGCCATGCGCAGCTCGGCCTCCTTCGGCTCGAAGTAGCTCTTGGCGAAGGCCATGCCCACTGTGAGGAGCCTGCCGGGGTCGAGGCGGCGCACCTCGTCGCGCAGCGCCTGGACGAAGCGCATGCGCTCCTGGGCGAGGGGGAAGCAGAGCGGGAAGTCCGCGTTATCCCAGTCCCAGCAGCGCTCGTCCACCGGGCTGCCAATATCCGGCTCGTTGAACAGATCCCAGGCGAGCACGCCGGGCCGGCCGGCCAGGAGGGTGACCACCGGGCGGACGTGGAGCGCCAGGGCGCGCTCGAGGTGCTCGGGGCCGAAGCGGTCCTGGGGGTACTCGATCAGCAGCACCGGGAGCACATACATGCCGCGCTCGTTGGCCGCGCGCACGAAGGCGTCCAGGTGGGCGAGGGCGGCGGCCGGGCTATAGGCCGGGTCATCGTTGCCGCCGAACACGTAGTAGTTGAGGAAGACACGCACCGTATTGACGCCGAGCGCGCGGTAGCGGTCCAGGTCGGCCGCGATGGCGTGTGGTTCCCAGGGGCAGCGCGGGTCGGCGCCGAACTGGAACATCCAGCAGCGGGTCTCGTCGGCGTTGCTGACGCGCACGAAGTTGACGCCGCGCACCTCGAAGGGGCGGCCACCGGCCAGCAGGCGGGCGCCCTGGGCGGCCACCGGCGGCAGGGGCGCGCCGGGATCCACCTGGGAAGGGGCGGGGGCGCAGCCCGCCGCGAGGAGCGTGACGAGCAGCAGCGCGCGCAGCAGAGGGCTGCGATAGAAGATTCGTGGTATTACACGAGTGAACATGGCAGAGCAGAACGGAGCCTTGTCAACGGATCAGGAGCGGAGGGAGCGGAGGAGGAGCGGAGGGAGCGGAGGGAGCGGGGATGGCGAATCACAGAACGGCCCGGTTCCGCTCCCTCCGGTCCCCCTCGGTTGGCAAGGCTCCGTTCCGCTACTCCACCGTTCGGATCTGCAGGTTGTCGAACAGCGCCTCGGCGGGGTTGGCGCCGGAGATCGCCACCAGGCCGAAGCGCGGGCTGGCGGGCGCGCCGATGGCCTCGGCCTCGGCGAGCGGCTGGCCGTTGACCGCCACCCCCACCAGATCGCCGCGCACCTGGGCCGTGAGGCGGTTCAGCGCCTCGCCGCCGGGGCGGATCGCCTCGCTCAGCCCGGCCGCCAGCACCGTCAGGGCGCCGCCGCGGCGCTGCTCGAGCCGGTAGGCGCGCTGGGTGGGGTCGATCACGAACGTGAGATAGTTGTTCTCGTCCAGGAAGCGCAGCACCAGCCCGCCGGCGCCGCTGGGCGCCTGCACGTCCACCGCGATCGTCACGTCCTGGGCGATCACCGAGCGATAGCTCCAGATCGTGCCCACGCCGGCGTCCACCGCGATGCGGTAGCGGCCATCTGCGTAGCCCACCGTCCAGCCGCCGCCGCGCAGGTCGGCCCAGCCGCCGCCCGAGAAGTCGTCCACCAGCAGCGGGGCGCCCTGCTGTTCGGGAGGCAGCGCGGTGGGCGCGGCGTTGGAGAGCGGCGGCGCAGCCGTCGGCGGCGCGGTGGGCGCGGGCAGGGCGGTTGGCGCAGCCATCGGCACGGTTGGCGGCGCGGCCGTCGGCAGCGTGGTAGGCACGGCCGTGGGCAGCGCGGTGGGCGCGGCCGTTGGGGCAGCAACAGCCGCGCTTGCCAGCGGGCGTCGGGCGTCGGGCGTCGGGCGTATCGGGTTTGCGCTGGTGGGCGTGCTAGGCAGCCCGGCGGACCACACCGCCAGGGCCAGCAGCATGGCCCCGCCGATCGCCCCGGCGGCCAGCAGGAAGGGGCGGGACAGGGGCGGG
>DATMBA010000418.1:0-2788 GCA_035559635.1 Roseiflexaceae bacterium | reverse complement strand
GGCCCCGCCAGGACGCGCGCGCCGGCCAGCCCGAGCGCGCGGCACAGCTCCAGCCGCCGCGCGCTCACGTCCAGCGCGATCACGCGCGCGCCGGCCAGCCGGGCGAACTGCATCGCCGCCAGCCCGATCGGCCCGGCGCCGATCACCAGCGCCCACTCGCCGGCCTCCAGCGCCGCGCGCTGCACCGCGTGCGCGCCGATCGCCAGCGTCTCCACCAGTGCCAGTTGCTCAAATGAGAGGCGCTCCGCCGGGTGTAGCTTGGCGGCCGGCACGACAAGATACTCGCGCATGCCGCCGTCGGTGTGTACGCCGAGCGTCTCCAGCCGGACGCAGCAGTTGGTGCGTCCGCGCCGGCAGGCCACGCAGACGCCGCAGTTGAGGTACGGCTCCACCGCGCAGCGCGCCCCAACCGGCGGCCCATCCGCGCCCGGTCCGAGCGCCGCCACCTCCACCCCTAGCTCGTGGCCGAGGATGCGCGGGTAGCTGAAGAACGGCTGCCGCCCGTGGAAGGCGTGGATGTCCGTGCCGCAGATGCCAACGCGCCGGACGCGCACCAGCGCCTCGCCGGGACCCGGCGCGCCCGGCACCTCGCTCGATCCCAGGCGCAGCTCGCCCGGCCGCTCGAGGATGATGGTCTGGACGTTCATCTGCGCCTCCCATGCGCCTTCGGCGCTGGTCAGTGGTGCAATGGCGGACGGTGCGGTTCCCCGTGCCCGGCCCGGCTGCCTGCCATGCGCTGCGGCGGCCAACGGTGCGGGGTGTTCCTGTGGCCCCCCCGCACGCCCGGCGCTGTGCGCACGCACTCCACGCCCTCCACATGCACCGCCAGTGTTCGCCGCTTGGTGGTATTATAGCGCGGCGGACAACCCCATTCTGTGAGAGCGAGCCATGAGCGAAGCGACAGAGACCAGGCGCGCGCTGGTGATCGGCGCGCATCCGGACGATAACGAGTTCGGCGCGGGCGGCACGGTGGCCAAGCTGGCGTCCCAGGGCTGGGATGTGACCTTCATCATCGTCACCAACGGCAATAAGGGCAGCCACGACCCCGGCATGTCCTCCTACCGGTTAAGCGAGATCCGCGAGCAGGAGCAGCGCGCGGCGGCCGAGGTGCTGGGCGTGCGGCGGGTGATCTTCCTGCGCAATAACGACGGCGAGCTGGAGCCGACCCCCTCGCTGCGCGCGGAGATCGCGCTCTACATCCGCCACTTCAAGCCGCACTATGTGTTCACCCACGATCCGTGGAAGCACTACATGCTGCACCCGGACCACCGCGCGGTGGGCTTCGCGGTGATCGAGGGCATCGTCAGCGCGCGCGACCACCTGTTCATGCCGGGCCTGGGGCAGATCGGCATCGCGGTCTGGCGGCCGGAGGCGCTCTTCCTGTGGGGCGCCGAGCAGCCGGACCACGTCGAGGACGTGTCGGACTTCGTGGAGCGGAAGATCGCGGCGCTGCACGAGCACCACACCCAACTGGACGAGGCACAGGGCTGGGAAGAGCGGGTCCGCCAGCGCATGGCGGACCTTGGCAGGGAGCACGGCTGCGCGGCGGCCGAGGCGTTCAAGAAGATCGGGCTGTAGCCTATGCTCCCACCGATCGGCAGCGGCGAGGTCCGCACGCTCGCCGCCACCACCGGTGCCCGCCGCGCCTACCTGCTCAGCGCCGCGCTCCGCGCCGCCACGGTGGCGTTGGTGGTGATGACGGCCCTCGTCCTGGCGCGCCGCGGCGAGGGCTGGACGCGTGCGGCGCTCGACAGCCTGCGCTACGGGTCGCCGCGCACCGCCCACGTGAGCGCGTTCTTCGGCCGCGAGCCGGACCCGCGCACGCCAACCCACGTCACGGTCATCAATCTCAACCGCCAGATCCTGGTGGTGGAGATCCCCGGCGGGGACGCTGCCGCCGCGCGCATGATCGTCGGGCCGTACCTGTTCGGCCCGTCCGGCGACACACTACCGGTGACGCCGTCCGCCTACGACATCGACGGCGACGGCCTGCTCGACCTGCTGCTGCACGTGGACCGCGAGATCGTGGTGTATCTCAACCGGGGCGGCGGGTTCGTGCTGCCCACGCCCGAGGAGCGCGGGCAGCTGCGCCTGCCCACACAGGAGGCCGTGCCATGAGCGAGGAGCTGCAGGCCGGCGGCCCGGCACCGGCTGTGGCGGACGACGATGCCCGCGAGGCGCTGCGCGCGGCCCGCGACCTCCTGCACCGCTCGCTGCCGCTCCCCGAGCCGCTGGTCGAGGCCGTGGCCCGCCGGCTTCCTCCGGAGCACGCCGAGCTGTGGCGGGCGATGGCCCGCCAGGATGAGGGGCAGGGATTGGGGGTTGGGGATCGTGGTGACATCCCCGATCCTCAACCCCCAACACCCAACCTCCAGCCGCCGTCCGCTAACGCCCAGCCCACAGCCCAGGGCACCGTGCCCGACAAAGCCCAGGAGGGTGCGCAGGACGTTGGGCCGGCGGCCCTCAACCCCCTCACGGAAGGGGTGCGCGACGCTGTGCTGGGCGGGACGCGCGCGGCGCTGGAGACGGCGCGGGTGGCGGTGAACCGGGGCACGCTCGCGGCGCTGCTGCCCCACGCGCTCGCGCTGCTGGAGCAGCTCGACGGCGAGGGGGCGGGGGTGTGGGCGCTGCGCCGGCCCGCGGCCCAGGCCGCCTGGCTCACCGGCCGGCCTGCGCTATGCCGCACGCTCCTGGAGGGCGCGCCGCCGGACGACACTCCAGCACGGCTGCTGGCGGCGCAGGCGGCCGCCGCGCTGGGGGAACATGCCGCGGCGACGAGCGCCGCGTT
>DATMBA010000417.1:0-4738 GCA_035559635.1 Roseiflexaceae bacterium | reverse complement strand
ACGCCTACAGCGGCAGAAGACGCCGCGCCGGAGGTTGCACCGCCCGCTGCGACAATAGCGCTGGCGCTGCCGGGCGTGAGCGGGGGCAGCCAGCCGGCCCCAGGGGGCGCACAGGCCACGCCCGCACCCGCGCCGGCTGGTGGGACGCCCACCGCCACGCCGGCCGCCGTGATCGCGCTGCCGGGGGTCTCCGGCCCGCCAGCTGCCGCGCCGGAAGCCACCGTGGTGCCCGACGCCGAGATCTCCGGCGTGGTGGGGCAGCACACCCTGCGCCTGCAGGTGGTGGCCACCCCCGAGACGCGCGCCCGCGGCCTGATGTTCTACCGCTCGCTGCCGGAGGATGCGGGGATGCTGTTCGTCTTCCCGGCCGACGGCCAGCACGCGTTCTGGATGCGCAACACCTTTATCCCGCTGTCGGTGGCGTTCCTGGACGCCGAAGGGCGCATCCTGAACATCGCGGACATGCAGCCGCTGGACGAGCAGACGTTCCACCAGGCGGCGGGGCCGGCGCGCTACGCGCTGGAGGTCAACCAGGGGTGGTTCGCCGCGCGGGGGATCGGGCCGGGGGCGGTGGTGGAGTTCACGCTGCCGGCGGGGCTGGAGATCCGCTAAGACATGGTTTCGCTGCGCGGCTTCCAGCGGGGCGCAGCCCTCCGAAAACGTATGTTCGTGGGAGCCTTCGGCCCCTCACACCCCCATGCGCACGCGCGCGAACGGTCAAGGACGCGCGCACCTTACTTCGCGCTCTGGGCGCTCTTATACTCGATCTCGTAGACCATGTGCGGCTCGTGCTTGCCCTTGAGGGCCACCGGGCCGATGGGCCGCAGGCCCCACGGCGCCCGCCAGCCCGGTGGCAGCGCGTCCACCAGGTGATAGGAGAGGAGGATCTGATCCGGCTGGGCGAGGCCGTTGAGCCGGCTGGCAGTGTTGACCACATCGCCGATCACGGTGTAGTCCAGTCGCTGGGCCGAGCCGATATTGCCGACCACCGCGCGCCCGTAGCCCATGCCCACTCCCATGCCGATGTCCAGCCCCAGCTCCGCCCGCCAGGTGCGCCGCAGGTCCGCGAAAGCGCGCTGCAGGTCCACCGCCGCCATCAGCGAGCGCTGGACGTCGTCCTCGCGGGGGATCGGCACACCGAACACCCCGATGATCCCGTCGCCGAGGAACTTATCGATCGTGCCGCCGTGCCGGTAGAGCACTTCGGTCATCGCCGTGAAGTAGCGGTTGAGCACCTGCTCCACCAGCACGCGCGGGGGCATCCCCTCGGTGAGCGCCGTGTAGCCGCGCAGGTCGGCGATCAGCACCACCACCTCGCGCTCCACCGGCTCGCCAAAGTCCCCCCCGCCGGCCAGCACCTCCTCCACCACCTGGGGCGAGACATAGCGGCGGAAGACGCTGCGCAGGCGCTCCTGTTCGCGCCGCTCCAACTCCTTGATGGCCGTGATGTCCTGCAGCACCGCCACCCGCCCGATCAGCGCGTTATCCGCGCTGCGCACCGGCGCGACGCTGATGCTGTAGGTCTCGCCGCCGGCCAGCGTGACCTCACTGGTGGCGGGCGGCTGCTGAGCGGCCAGGCCATTGCTGCCGGCCCACAGCGCGCGCAGCAACTCCTCCTGGTGTAGCAGTGCGGCAAGCGGCCTGCCGGCGGCGGCCAGGCCCAGGCGCTCCTCAGCGGCGCGGTTGGCCAGCAGCAGTTGGTCGTGCGGGTCGATCAGCAGGATGGGGTCGGCGGCGCCGCGCAACACCGCGCCGAGCGTCGAGCGCTCGTTCTCCACCTCGCGGTACAGGCGGGCGTTCTCCATCACCTGGGCGATCAGGCTGGCGACGGTCTCGAGCAGCGTCAGCTCGCCCTGCAGGAACTGGTCCGCCTTGCCGGTGGCGTCCACCACCACCATGCCCGCGCGCCGCTCGCCGAGCATCAGCGGCGCCAACGCCAGCGCCTCGATCCCGGCGGCGGCCAGGTGGCGGGCCACGGGGGCCAGGCGCTCGTCGGCGCTCACCAACGGGATGAGCTGCGGGCCGTGCAGCTCCACGAGTTGGGCGATCTGCTGCAGCGGCAGGGCGAAGCGCAGCGGCTCACCGGGGGCCACCGGGCGGGCGCTGCGGGCGGCCACCGCCGGGCCAGCGCCAGCCAGGACGATGCCGCAGTGCTGCACCTCGAAGATGGTGGCGATCGCGTCGGCGGCGATGCGCAGGTTCTCGTGCGGGTCGAGCTTGGCGGTGATGGCCAGCGAGAGATTGTTGACGCGGTCGAGCTGGCGCACGCGGCGCTGCTCGGTGTCGAACAGGCGCGCGTTGTCGAGCGCCACACCGAGCTGGCTGGCGAGCGTGCTGAGCAGCCGCACGTCGCCTTCGCCGAAGGCGCCCTCGGCGGCGCTCATCACATGCAGCACGCCAAACACCTCGCGCGCGGTGGCGATCGGCACCGCCAACTCGGAGCGCACCGCCTCGTCCCCGCCGAGCGGCGCGCTCCGCGGCTCGGCGCGCGTGTCCGCCACCAGCACCGGCGCCTGGCGCACCACCGCCTGGCCGGCAGCACCCTCCCCCGGCGTGACGATCTGGCCGAGCAGCGCCTCGGCGCTCTGGCCGCCGGCCACCGCCCGCACCACCAGGCCCGGCTCCTCGCGCAGCAGGAGGGCCACCTGCGGGTAGCCGAAGGTGTGGTGGATCAGGTGCGCCACCAGGCGCACCAGCTGGTCCGGGCTCATCAACTCGGCCAGGTAGCGGCTCATCTGATTGATGCGCGCCAGCTCCTCGGCGCGGCGCTCGAGCAGATCCTTCTGGCGCTGGGTGAGCTGGAACAGCTCGGCGTTCTCCAGCGTGATCGCACTCTGGGCGGCCACCGAGTTGAGCAACTCCAGGTGCTCCTCGGTGAAGTAGCCGGGGGTATGGTGCACCAGCGTGATCGCCCCCAACGCACGGTCCTCGCGGATGATCGGCACCGCGGCCACGCTGCGCACCGCGCGCTGCAGCGGCGTGACCGCCACCCAGCGCGCGTCGGTGCGGGTCTCCTCGATGATCGCCGGCCGGCGCTCGCGCAGCACCCAGCCGGCGATGCCGTTGCGCAGGATCTCCTCGAGCGACACCGAGGCGCGGTTGCGGGTGCTGGAGAACAGCCGCAGCTGGCCGCCGGAGGTCAGGATGATGCTGGCGCGGATGGCGCCCACCGCGTCCGCCAGGCGGTCCAGGAAGTGGGTGAGGAGCTGGTCTAGATCTAGCGTGGTGCCAAGCTCGCGCGTCAGGTGCAGCAGCAGCTCGGTCTTGCGCTGCTCGGCGCGCAGCGAGCGCTGGCTGCGCTGCAGGCGGAGCATGGCGCGCACGCGCGCCAGCAGCTCGGTGAAGTCCACCGGTTTGACCAGGAAATCGTCCGCGCCGGCGTCGAGTGCCATCACCTTCGACTCCTGGTCGCCGCGCGCGGTCACGAGGAGGATCGGGATGAAGGGCTTGCGCTCGTCCGCCTTGACCCGCTCGGTGACCTCCTGGCCGCTGATGCCGGGAAGCACCAGATCCATCAGGATCAGGTCGGGGGTGACGAGCTCGAGGTAGGAGAGCGCCTCCTCGCCGCTGCCCGCCAGCGAGACGCGGTAGCCGGTGTCCTGCAGCAGCAACTGGAACATCCGGCGGATACCGGGGTCGTCGTCGACGATGAGGATGTGCGCCGGCTCGTGCATCGTGGATGCTCCGGGGTCGCCGCTGCTACGTGGCAGACGGTAGCGGGGGACCTCCGCCCTCTGTGATCGTTCCGTAATAATACCATGTAGATCTCAGGCGATGTGCCGCCCGCGACGGTGATATCTGCAATCTTGCTCGAAGGCCCCCACTTCGCGGATCGCGCTGGTGGGGTCGGCCAACCGCCAGGAGCGCATCGTGGCCGACCACATCTCTGGAAAAGGGGAGGGTCAGGGAGGGCGTGCCCTCTCTGACCCTCCCCTACCACCGACGAGCGCGCGGCTGCGGATCTCAGTAGCGCCGCTCGGGGGGGTACACCGCGGCGCACAGCGTGCAGTACCGATGTGAGGCCAGCGCGGCCAGGAGGGTAGCGAGGCGACGAAGCATACACGGTCTCCTTTCTGCCGCAAGCATACCCTCCGCGTGTTCCCGCCGTGTTACCAGTGCCGCGCGGCGCCAGCATCGAGGGGTGCGCTGTACTGCTTCGTCCGGCGCGCATGAGGAGGCGCCTGTGCTTTTGCCCCCCAACACAGGCGCCCGCGGAGGAGAGAAAGAGGATCAAAGCGAAAGCGAGAACATGCGGATCCCGCCAACGGCAGCAGCATGTGTGCCAGCACGTCAGGGAATCGTCCGACAAACCTGCGGAGAATCCTGGCGAACAAGACTCAAAAATGGCGCCGGCGAGATAGCTGTACAAGCCATCACGCCGGCGCCTTCGTACACGTTACTGTGCCCGCGCTCGCGGGCATGTGATCTTGGTGACCCTGACTGGGCTCGAACCAGTAGCCTTCAGCTCCGGAGGCTGACGCTCTATCCAATTGAGCTACAGGGCCGTCTCCGACGCCCGGATTCTAACACCCGCGCCGCGGCCTGTCAAGGCGGGAAAGCGCGACCGCCGGCCTCGTGTGAGACCGGCGGTCCGACCTGGTCGGGGCGAGTGGATTTGAACCACCGACCTCAGCGACCCGAACGCTGCGCTCTACCAGGCTGAGCCACGCCCCGCTGCTATCAACCTAGAGTGGCTGGTGCCGAAGGTGGGAGTCGAACCCACACGGGGTTTCCCCCA
>DATMBA010000416.1:0-9288 GCA_035559635.1 Roseiflexaceae bacterium | reverse complement strand
ACGCCGGCGGCGCCACCCGCCCGCCGGCAGCTCCGGGTGGCCGAGGAGCCGGCCATCGCGGCCGCGCGGGCCGCCGTGACCGCGGCCGAGGCTCCGGCCCCCACGCCGGCCCCCCACCACACGCCCTCCGTCGTGGTGGTTATGTTCCCACTGTTCCTGGCGTTCTGGTTTCTGTGCGCCTTCGTGACATTCTCCTGGGCCGGCGAGAAGATGCCCTGGCTCAACACCCACATCGCCCTGCCCGGCAACCTGCTGATCGCCTGGGGACTGAGCAGGATTGCAGATGTAAGATTAAAGATTGAAGATTCCGAGGCCCGATCACAATCTTCAGGCTTCAATTTTCAATCTTCAATCTGGCTGGTGCCGTTCGCCTTCACGCTGCTGCTGGTGGCGCTCGGCGTGGCGCTCTGGCGCTTCGGCGGCGCCTCAGCGGACCAGCAGGGGCAGGCCGGCCTGCTGCAGGGCCTGGTGCCCCTGGCGGTGGCCGGTGCGCTGCTGTACGCCATCCTCACCATCGCGCAGCGGGCGGGTGCGAAGCTGGTGCTGGGCGTGTGCGCGCTGACGCTGGCCGCGCTCGCCGGTGCCTACACCACTCGCGCCACCTGGCTGGTGGTGTACGACCACCCCGACACCCCGCGCGACCCGCTGGTGTACGTGCAGAGCTCGCCGGATGTGCCGCTGATCGTGCGCGAGATCCGCGAGCTGGCGGTGAACCAGACCCGCAACGCGCGCAACCCCGGCGACCCGATCGGCGGCCTGACGATGCCGCTGATCATGGACAACGGCGATGCGCAGGCCGACGGCGAGGGCAGCCTGGCCTGGCCCTACCAGTGGTACCTGCGCGACTTCCAGCGCCTGGAGGTGCGTGACGCGGAGTTCTTCCGCCAGGCTACCCCCGATTCCTTCCTGGTGAACGGGCCGCGCCCTGGCGAGGACCAGATCATCGCGCCGGTGGTGATGGTCTCCCGCCAGCACGTGACCGACAGCGCGCGCGAGGCGCTCGAGGCGAACTACGTCAGGCGCTACGAGGCCAAGCTGAACTGGTGGTTCCCCGAGGGCAACAAGTGTGACCCCGAGTCGGACGGGTACAAGAAGTTCTACTTCGCCTACCCCGGCAGCGAGCGCGACGCGCTGAAGGTCTGCCCCGGTATCGACACCACTAAGATCCCGCCCATGCTGGCGCCGCTGCTGTGGCCGCTCGACCGTTCGCACTGGGACGGCACCGGGCAGTTCCTGCTGTACCGCGCGATCCCCGAGCCGCTGCGATTGGACGGGCGCGAGATGCAGGTGTGGGTGCGCAAGGACCTGGCGCCAACCGGCGAGGCCGATACGGGGGCGGCGAGCGCCGGCCCGGTGAAGCTGGTGGCACAGCAGGCCATCGGCGAGCCTGGCGCGCTTCCCGGCCAGATCGACCAGCCGCGCGGCGTGGCGGTGGACGATAAGGGCAACATCTACGTGGCCGACACCGGCAACCACCGCATCACCATCTACGCGCCGGACGGCCAGCCGATCCGCACGATCGGTGGTTTCGGCAGCGGGCCGGGCCAGTTCAACGAGCCGCGCGGCGTGGCGGTGGACGATAAGGGCAACATCTACGTGGCCGATACCTGGAACGCGCGCATCGTCAAGCTCGACCCACAGGGGAACTTCCTGACGAGCTGGGGCACCGGGACCGAGGACTTCGGCGCCGGCAGGCGCGCCACCGTGACTGACGGCACGCGCGCGGGCAACGACGCCAACCCGCTCGGCTTCTTCGGGCCGCGCGGTGTGGCGGTGGACGATAAGGGCAACGTCTACGTGGCGGACACCGGCAACAAGCGCATCGTGGTGACGGATACCGAGGGCAACTTCCGCTACCAATGGGGCAGCGCCGGCAGCCAGGCCGGCTCGTTCAACGAGCCGATCGGCGTGGCGGTGGACGCGGCCGGCAACGTGTACGTCGGCGACACCTGGAACGGCCGCGTCCAGGTCTTTCCGCCTACCGCGGAGGGGCCGGTGAGCCCGCTGCCCACGGCCACCTGGCGCGTGCCGGGCTGGCAGCCGCAGACCTACGACGACCCGTACCTGGCGGTGGTGGGCGACCGGGTGGTGGTGAGCGTGCCGGCGCGCAACACGGTGATCTATTACGACGCGCTCGGCCAGGAGTTGCTGCGCTTTGGCGGCACGGGCCAGGACATGGCCTCGCTGAACCTGCCGAGCGGCCTGGCGGGCAGGCCGCAGGGCGAGGTGTACGTGGTGGACCGCGGCAACGCGCGGGTGCTGCGCTTCGTACTGCCGGCGCTGGGGCCGCCCCGCCGCGAGGGCGGGGTGTGACGAAAAGCCTTGCGGGGTGCGGCACCACGCCCGGCCCGTGAACGGCCGGGCTATCCGGTGCCAAGCCCGCCTGCGCGGCCTGCACCAAAGCCCGCCTGCGCGGGCTTTGAGCATGGCTTCATCGCGCTCGCGCTCGGCTCGCTGGTGCGCGCCTTCGTGAGACAGCACGGCCTGGGAAGGGTCGGCTTGCTCCGCATTGTTCTGCGTTGCCGGAAGCGTCCCACGGCCATGCATTGTTGGCCGCGTGAGACCACGTGCGCGCCACCACCCCCGCGTCGGGGCAGACCGGTGTGTCTGCCCGCATTGCCGTGCAAGGCCGCCGTTGGCTCATTGGTGCTCCAGCACGTTGACGCTCTCGACGTGCGCGGTCTGCGGGAAGAGGTCCACCGGGGTGCTGCGCAGCAGCCGGTAGCCGCCCTCCACCAGCACCTTGAGGTCGCGGGCGAGCGTGGCCGGGTGGCAGGAGACGTAGACCAGCCGGGCGGGCGCCAGCGCCAGGAGCGCCTCCAGCGCGCGCGGGTGGCAGCCGCGCCGCGGCGGGTCCAGCACCACGGCGTCAAACGGGCCGTCGAGCCGCGCCAGCGCCTCCTCGGCCCGCCCCACGACGAAGCGCACATTCCCGATGCCGCTCGTCTCCGCCGAGGCCCGCCCGTCGGCCACCGCGCCGCTGTGCTCCTCCACGCCCACCACCTCGGCCACAGCCCGCGCCAGCGGCAGCGCGAAGGTGCCCGCGCCGCAGTACACGTCCAGCAGCCGCTCGCCCCCGCGCAGGGCCAGCCCCGCGCGCACCAACCGCAGCAACGCCTCGGCCGCCGCCAGGTTTACCTGGAAGAAGGTGTCCGGGCGCAGCTCGAAGCTGACAGCGTCCAGTTCCTCCACCAGCGTCGCCTGGCCCAGGATGACCGAGGACTGTGGACCATGGACCGACGATCGACCAACAGTGGGGGGATCGTGCTCATCAAACTCGCTGGCCGTCCACCCGCCACCACCCACTGATCTGCGGCCCTCGGTCCTCGGTCCCCCGTGATCCTCGCCGACCGTCACGCCCGCGAGGGGCGGATAGAGGCTGCGCCAGCGCCCGGCCAGGCGTGCGGCGGCCCTGGTGAAGCGGGCGCCGGGGCCGGTGAGCGCGGCCACGACGTAGCCGTAGGTCTCGCTGGCGCGCAGGGCCACCTCCAGGGGGCCATGGGCGCCGCCCGTCTCCCACAGTGCCTGGCGCAGCGGCGGGATGGCCGCGTCGAGCACCGGGCGCAGCAGCGGGTCGGAGTCGATCTCCCGGATGGCGCGGGTGTCGGCGGCGTGGTAGCCCACCTGCGTGCCGTCACAGTGCAGGCGTGCCCCGCTCCGGTAGGCCCACGGCGGGCTGGCGGGCACCGTCTCCTCCACCGGCGCTCCGGCCAGTCCACCGATCTTGGCGAGTTGCTCGGCCAGGATGGTGCGGCGGAAGCGGAGCTGCGCCTCGTAGGCGATGTGCTGCCAGGGCATGTGATCGGCGCCGGGGACGCGCGGCGGCACACGGTGCGGCGAGGCCTCCAGCACCTCGGTGACCTCGCCCCTGGCGAAGGCGGCGCGCGCTTCGCGCAGCCGGACGCGCACACGCTCGCCGGGGATGCCGCCGGCGGCGAACACCACCCGCCCCTCCCAACGGCCCACCGCGTCGCCACCTTGGGCGATGCCGTCGAGGGTCAGCTCGAGCGTCTCCGGCCAGTTCATAGAAATCTTCCTGTAGATATGGTTTCGCTGTGCGGCCTCCAGCCTTCCAATCTGGGAAGGCTTGGAGGGGCTTCGCCTCTTCGCGTCTTCAAAAGCGCTGCTTCGCCACCGCCGCCAGGTCGTCCCGGATGATGGTACGGGCGAGCTTCGCCGCCAGACCGGTGTAGCCCTCCGGCGTGAGCGCGCGCAGCTCCTCCTTCACCGCCTCCGGCACGTCCAGCTCGTCCACGAAGGCGTGCAGCGCCTCGAGCGTGAGCGCCCGGCCGCGGCTGAGGGCCTTGAGCGCCTCGTACGGCTCCGGGTAGCCGACGCGCCGCAGGATGGTCTGCACTGCCTCGGCTAGCACCTCCGGATGGGCGCGCAGGTCCGCCAGCAGCCGCTCCCGGTCCACCGCCACCTTCTCCAGCCCCCTGGCGGCGCGGCGGTAGGCCAGCAGGCTGTGACCGAAGGCCACCCCCAGGTTGCGCAGCAGCGTGCTGTCGGTCAGGTCGCGCTGCAGGCGCGAGATCGGCAGCTTGCGGCCGAAGTGCTCCAGCAGCGCGATGGCCAGGCCCAGGTTGCCCTCGGCGTTCTCGAAGTCGATCGGATTGACCTTGTGCGGCATAGTGGAGGAGCCGACCTCGCCGGGGCGCGCGGCCTGTGCCAGGTAGCCATCCGAGATATAGCGCCACATGTCCTGGCACAGGTCTATGAGCACGGTGTTGAGCCGGCGCAGCGCATCGCACAGCTCGGCGAGCGTGTCGTGCGGCTCGATCTGGGTGGTGAGCAGGTTCGGTTCCAGGTCCAGCAAGCGCACGAAGCCGCGGCTGAACGCGATCCAGTCCACCTGGGGGACGGCAGTGTGGTGGGCGGCGAGGGTACCGGTGGCGCCGGTGAGCTTGCCGGTGAGCCGGACGCCCGCCAGTCCGAGTTGGGCGCGCCGCAGCCGCTCCACGAACACCGCCAGCTCCTTGCCGAAGGTGGTGGGCGTGGCGGGCTGGCCGTGGGTGCGCGCCAGCATCGGCGTCTCCGCCTCGCGCAGCGCCAGGTCGTGCAGCAGCACCAGCACCTCGCCCACCGCCTTGACCAGCACCAGATCGCGCGCCTCGCGGATCATCAGGGCGTAGGCCAGGTTGTTCACGTCCTCCGAGGTGAGCGCGAAGTGGACGGCCTCCTTCCAGGCTCCCAGGCCGAGCGCGTCCAGCCGCTCGCGCAACCAGTACTCGACGGCCTTGACATCGTGGTTGACCCTGCGGTCCCAGGCGGCGATCGCCTGGGCATCCTCCAGGCTGAAGGCGCGGTAGAGGTCGCGCAGCGCGCCGGCGGCCTGCGGCTCGAGCGGCGGCACGAAGTCCACCCCGCGGGCGCGGGTGAGGAAGATCAGATACTCGACCTCGACGCGGACGCGGTAGCGGAAGAGGGCGGCCTCGCTGAAGTAGGCCTCCAGCTCGGCCACGTCCCGCCGGTAGCGCCCGTCCAGCGGCGAGAGCGCGCTGAGTCCCTCCGTCATCAGTGGCCTCCATTGACAGGACGCACGCAGGGGCATCGCCCCCGCACCCCAAGGGGAGAGTTGGAGGGGCGCAGCCTCTCCAAAAGAATCCTTGAACGATCGCTTCGGGGGCCGCCGCCTGCCGCACCCCCCGCGGGGGACGCCGGCTGCGCAAGCTCTCACACGACCCGGTTACGCAGCGTCCCCAGGCCGGTGATCGCCAGCTCCACCTCATCGCCGGGGTACAGCCAGGGGCCCTCGCCGCCGGTGAGCTCGAGCAGACAGCCGCCACCCACCGTACCGCTGCCGAGCACGTCGCCGGGGTAGAGCGTGGCGTCCTGCGAAGCGCGGGCGATCAACTGGGCGAAGGTGTAGTAGATGTCGCGCAGGTTGCCGTGCGAGCGCTGCACGCCGTTCACAGCCGCCGTCATCTCCAGGTCGTAGCGGCCGTCGCTGAGGGCGTACGGCTCCAACTCGTCCGGCGTGACGAGCCAGGGGCCGAGCGAGGTGGCGAAGTCCTTGCCCTTGGCCGGGCCGAGGCCGACGCTCATCTCCTCCTGCTGGATGTCGCGGGCGCTCCAGTCGTTCATGATCGTGAAGCCGGCGATGTACTCCTCGGCATCCTCCTCGGGGATGTCGCGTCCGGCGCGGCCGATCACACAGGCGATCTCCAGCTCGTAGTCCAGCCGGCGGGTGCGCGGCATGAGGATGTCGTCGCCGGGGCCGTAGATCGCGGCGTGGTTGCCGAAGTAGAAGACCGGGAAGCTGTACCAGTTGACGGGCACCGGGCGGCCGCGCAGGCGGTAGGATGCAGCCACGTGCTCCTCGAAGGCGTAGAAGTCGCGCAGGCTGGGCGGGCGGGGCAGCGGCGCCAGCAGGCGCACCTCGTCAAGCGGCAGCAGCATCTCGGCACCGCCGATCGAGAGCGCGCCGGAGGATGCGCGGCCGAGGGCGGCCAGGTCGCCGGCGTCGGCTACCCCGAGTTGGTCCAGCACCGCGGCGGCGATCTCGGATGCGCCGTCCAGCCCGGTCCCATCCGGCGCGCCGCGCAGCACGTCCAGCAGATCCCAGCGCGCGCCCTCCTGCTCCTCGAAGACCAGCGGCGCGGCGGCGGCCAGGTCGATCACCGTGTTCCCCAGCAAGACGCCTGCACGCGGGGCGGGGTCAAGATAGCGGAAGCTCACGTAGCGCATAGCGCAGGGATGATACCACGGATGGGGGGCAGCGTGCCAGCGACGCCGTAGGGTGCAGGGCGGCGGCCCATCCAGCGCGGCCAGGGTGGCGCGGCTGGTGGAAGAGAACCTGCGCTCAGACAAGGTTCGCGCGGACGTGACCGTCCGCGCGCCCGCGCATGGGGCTGTGGGGGCCTACGGCCCCCACAGCACATCTTTTTCGGAGGGGCTTCGCCCCTCCGCGCCTCCCCAGACGGTACAGCTGGCGGCCGCGCAGCGAAACCATGTCTAACCGGTGAACGGTGAACGTGCGAACGTTCCAACGTTCACCGTGGAACTATCTCCGGCTCGCCAAAAAGTCGATCACATCGATCTTGGTGACGATGCCGCTGACCCTGCCGCCGTCCAGCACCACCGCCGCCTGGCTGCGGCCGAAGATGGAGCGCAGCTCGTCGATCGGTGTGTCTGGGGTGACAGTAGCGACCTCGTGGGCGTGCAGATCGGCGATGGTGTGGTCCATGGCGCCGCCGTTGATCAGATAGTCCAGCAGGTCGCTTTCGCTGATGATGCCGTGCAGCCCGCCCTGCGCGTCCAGCACCGGTAGCTGCGAGATGCCGTGGGTCTTCATCAGGCGGATGGCAGCCTCGACGCTGGTGGTCTCGCGGGCGGCGATCACCTGCCCCTGGCGCGCGGCGATCATGTCGCCGACGGTGGCCTGCTCCAGGAAGCCGTTCTCGCGCATCCAGTTGTCGTCGAAGACCTTGGAGAGGTAGCGCGAGCCGCTGTCCGGCAGCAGCACCACCACCAGGTCGTCTTCGGTGAGGTGCGAGCCGTTGCCCCTGAGCCACTTGAGCGCGCCGGCCACCGCCAGGCCGGAGGAGCCGCCGCCGAACAGCCCCTCCTCGCGCACCAGCCGGCGGGCCATGGTGAAGGACTCGCGGTCGTTCACCTGCACCACGTCGTCGATCACGTCGAAGTCCATCGTAGCGGGCAGGAAGTCCTCGCCCACCCCCTCGACCTTGTAGCCGTGCGAGGGGCCAAGCTCGCGGGTGAGGAAGTAGTGGTGCAGCAGCGAGCCGATCGGGTCCACCCCCACCACCTTGACGCCCGGGTTCTGCTCCTTAAGGAAGCGGCCAGCGCCGCTGATGGTGCCGCCGGTACCCATGCCGGCGATGAAAGCGCTGATGCGGCCGCCCGTCTGCTGCCACAGCTCGGGGCCGGTGGTGCGGTAGTGGGCCTCGGGGTTGGCCGGGTTCCAGTACTGGCCGGCCAGGATGGCGTTGGGCGTCTCCTCGGCCAGGCGGCGGGAGACCGAGTAGTAGGAGCGCGGGTCGTCCGGCTCGACGGCGGTGGGCGTGATGACAACGCGGGCGCCGAAGGCGCGCAGCAGACGAATCTTCTCGTCGCTCATCTTGTCCGGCATCACAAAGATGCACTGGTAGCCCTTGATAGCCGCGGCGATCGCCAGACCCACGCCGGTGTTGCCGCTGGTGCCCTCGACGATCGTGCCACCTGGCCTGAGGCGCCCCTCGCGCTCGGCGGCCTCGATCATGGCGATGCCGATGCGATCCTTGACGCTGCCGCCCGGGTTGAGGAATTCGACCTTGGCAAGCAATTGGGGGCGCACGCCGCGGGCGATCTTGTGGAGGCGCACGAGCGGCGTCCCGCCGATCGCCTCCAGGATGCTGTCCTTGATCTCTGATGTATCGACACGGTCCGGTGTGGCGGCGGTCGTCATCTCAATGCCTCCTTCCGCTGTGGATCGCCGCGCATGGTACCACATCGGGAGGGGTTGAAGGTTGGGGGAGAGCCGCCGCGCTCTCCCTCCCCCTGAAGGATCCAGGGGTGGGCCACCCCATCTTGCCCCACCCTCCTGCGGGGAAGGTTCACGGGCGGGCGGCGCCCGCCCAGTGCCACACCCACCCTCCTGGGGGGAGGGTTCAAGGGAGGGCGGCGCCCTCCCGTGAAGATCCACCCACCATCATTCCTGTGGGGGCCCCTGGCCCCCTGTAAGCAATTACACTTTCACCTCACATGGCCGCCGCGTTGCCCTTGCCAGCGCGTCATGACGGTAGTATGGGTGTTGACCGTAAAACAGGTGTGTGGTATGATGGCCGCGCATACCTCTTGCTGCTGCCATGATTCGCCGGCCGGCCGAACACCTGAGAAGCACGGAACGTCCTGTGCGGGCCGCCGTGGGCGACATGAGGAAGGAGCTCGCATGGCGGACTCTGAATCGATTCTGCGGCTGGGCATCGAGGCCGCGCGCGAGGGCAACCGGGCGGAGGCGCGGGACCTCTTCACGCTGCTGACGCGCCAGGACCCGGACAACGTGCAGGCCTGGCTGTGGCTGGCCGGGGTGGCCGAGGGGCCGGAGCAGCGGCGCGCGGCGCTCGAGCAGGTGCTGCGGCTCGAGCCGGACAACGAGATGGCGCTCAAGGGCCTTCAGGCGATGGGTGTGGCGCCGAGCGCCCGCTATGAGGAGGAGCCGGCGGTGGCCGCGGCGGCCGCGGCGGCCGCCGCGCCACAGGCGCCACAGGCGCCAGCCCGCCCGATGACCGACGAGGAGTTGTACGCCGCCGAGCTGGACTCCGCCTTCGACTTGGCGGATGAGTTGCCGCG
>DATMBA010000415.1:0-2944 GCA_035559635.1 Roseiflexaceae bacterium | reverse complement strand
ACGCCTCCCGCATTTGAAGAGTATCGGTTCTAGGTGGATGTTGGTCGTTCGGTCCTCGGTCGCCGCGGCGCGGCTACCCGCCCACCTGCTTCACCCAGTAGCCCAGCGCGGCCAACGCCGCGGCCACGCGCTCGCGGTGGTCGCCCTGGATCTCCAACTCGCCACCCTTCACGGCGCCACCCGCGCCACACTGCTGCTTGAGCGTCCGCAGCAGCGCCTCGAGCGTCGCCGGGTCGTGGCGCAGGCCGGCGATCACCGTCACCGTCTTACCGGCGCGGCGCTTGCGGTCGCGCGAGATGCGGGCGGTCTGCTGGCCGGCCGAGGGGTGAGTGGGCGCCTGCTCCGGCGGCGCCTCCTCCGGCTCAGGCCCGGGGTCGGTGGTGTACACCAGGCGGCTGCGCGGCTGCTGCGGCATGGGGCCTCGCTTTGGTTTCAGCTGCGGGTGCTGCCCATATGATACCACCTCGCGCGCATATGCGCCGCAAGCCCATAGCCTTCACGGAAATAGGCCTCCGCTCCCGGCCCCGCCGCTCCCGCCGCTCCCGCCGCTCCCGCCGCTCCCCCTCCGTTGACAATCCGTTCCACCTCTATCCACCAGCGGACGCGCGCTCCAGCCGCTCACACGTCAGGCGCTCGAGCTCGGCCGGGTAGGGGATGCCGTGCGCCTGCGCCAGGGGCCGCGCCAGCTCCTGGTAGCGGCGGAGGATGGCGCGGGCCGCCTGGAGCAGCGCGCCGCGCTCCAGCGGGCAGCAGGTGGCCTCGAGCGGCGCCAGGTACGCTGGGGGCAGCGCGTGCCCCACCTTGAAGTACACCTCCTCGCCCACGTCGGGGTCCGAGAAGTTGTGCGTGAGGCGCGCCAGGTTCCCACAGACGCGGCGCAGGACCTCGAGCTGGCCGTAGGCCCACCAGAGATCCCCGCGCGCCAGCGCCGTGATGAAGTGGGACAGGTCGTGCCAGAACCAGTGGACCAGGCGGCGCAGCCGCTCCACCTGCTCGGCGGGCGCGGGCGCGCGCCAGGGGAAGGCCGCGCCCGCCAGGACGCCGGTCTTATCCAGCAGGACCCGGTGCGGCCCGGCGTGCGTGTGCGCGAAGTCGCCCTCCCGGCCGAGCGCCAGCTCGCCCTCGGCCCCGTCGGCAAGCACGAAGAACACGAAGTTCGGGATGTCGAAGTCCTCCAGGAACAGCGGCTCGCCCAGCTGGCGGAGGAACGCCGCGCGCCCGGCGACGAACTCCTCGTAGGCCGCGTCCGTGGTGACTAGGCCGAGGTCCAGGTCGGACCAGGCGTCCGCCGTGCCGGTGACGTAGGAGCCGCGCAGGAACGCCGCCACCACCCGCGCGTCGGCCCGGCACGCCGCCACGAAGCGCTCCACCACGGCCTGGTGGTGCGGCGAGAGCCCCGGCACATGTGTGTCCATCGGCAGAGATCCTCCGGTAGGGGGAGGGCCAGGAGGGCTTCGGCCTCCCTGGCCCTCCCGTCAAAGGACCGCCCCCAGGCGGTAAGGATCTACTTCCCGCCCCCCGCCACGTGTGAAGTGTCGCGGGTGAGCCGGCTGGCGAGCAGGATGGGGATGACCGTCACCGCGATCACGAACAGCGCCACCACGTTCGTCACCGGGCGCTGGCGCGGCCTGGTGAGCTGCTTGTAGATCCAGATCGGCAGCGTCTCCTGCTGGCCGGCGGTGAAGGTGGTGACGATGATCTCATCGAACGAGAGCGCGAAGGCCAGCATCCCGCCGGCCAGCAGCGCCGTAGCCAGGGTGGGCAGCACCACGTAGCGGAAGGTCTGGAACGAGGAGGCCCCCAGGTCCATCGAGGCCTCCACCTGCGAAGCGGCCATACGGCGGAAGCGCGCCAGCACATTGTTGTACACCACCACCATACAGAACGTCGCGTGGCCCACCACGATCGTCCAGAAGCTGAAGGGGATCTCCAGCAGCCCCATGCCGCTCCTGAGCGCGATGCCGGAGACGATGCCGGGCAGCGCGATCGGCAGGAGCAGCAGCAGCGAGATCGCCTCGCGCCCGAAGAAGCGGCTGCGGTGCACCGCAGCCGCGGCCAGCGTCCCTAGCACGAGCGCCGCGCCGGTGGCGATGGCCGCCACCTGCAACGAGAGCCGCAGCGCCGGCCAGAAATCCTGCCGCGCCCAGGCCACCCCGAACCACGCCAGCGTCAGGCCCGGCGGCGGGAAGGTGAACGCCGCGTCCTCGGTGGTGAAGGCGTACAGCACGATCACCGCGAACGGCACGTAGAGGAACAGCAGCACACCCACCACGGCGAGTCTAAGGGCGAGTGGGGCCTTTGCACCGTTCACTTTCTTCCCTCCTGACAACAAGGGAGGGTCAGGGAGGGCGCCCTCCCTGACACCCACCCCTTTGGCCGTGTGCCCGCAGGGCACGGGGCCAACGTGCCAACGTGCCAACGTGCAACGGCGCTACAGCGCCTCAAACGCCCCCAGGCGCTTCGCGATCAGCAGGTAGACCGACATAATCGCGATCGGCACCACGGTGAACGCGGCGGCGAGTGGGACGTTACCCGAGGTGCCCTGGTGCGCCAGCACCGCCTGGCCGATGAACAGGCTGGAGTTGCCGAGCACCCCGGGGATCACAAAGTCCCCCAGGGTGAGCGAGAAGGTGAAGATCGAGCCGGCCACCACGCCGGGCAGCGCCAGCGGCAGCGTCACGTGGCGGAAGGTGGCCGCGCCGCGCGCCCCCAGGTCCGCCGAGGCCTCCAACAGCGAGGGCGGCACCCGCTCCAGCGCGGCCTGGATGGGCAGGATCATATAGGGCAGCCAGACGTAGACGAACGTTGACTACCGTACAGAACTTTTGAGCGGGTGCTGTAGTGCCGGGATCAGCTGTATTGGTAATCCAGGTGGGATGGTCCGTCGATGACGCAAACAATACGCCAGCAGCCGCAAGCCCAGCGAGAACAGACTGAGATCACA
>DATMBA010000414.1:0-1304 GCA_035559635.1 Roseiflexaceae bacterium | reverse complement strand
CCGCCCCGCCGAACCGAGCAGTGCCGGTCATCCGTCTCCATCGACGATATCTGCTATCGTACAGGTGATACGCAGAATCAGGTGCCGGGGACCAGCGGCATGACGCAGTGTATCATGGGGATGTTGCGGGGATGTTGCGGGGATGTGGATTGAAGATTGAACATTGAAAATAGAAGATGAAACACTGCAAGCACGGCTGCATCACCCTCTGCGTCCAATCTGCAATCTGCAGTTCTCACCCTTCCACGGCAACCAGCAGCGTCTGCTCGAGGGGCGGGTCAGGCGGGAGGGTGAGGATGAGGGTCAGGCCGCGGCCCTCGGGGAGCGGGACGGTGAGATCGAAGGTGGTGCTTTGGCCAGGGCCGAGCACGGCGGCGCCACTGCCGGACGTGGCGTAGCTGATGCCGGCGCTGTCGCGGAAGGAGAACGCGTCAGGCGGGACGGTGAGCGGCGCGTCGGCGCTGTTGGCCACAGTGCCGCGCACCCGCAGCCGCTCCCCCTCACGGCGCACCTCGGCCACCTCCACACGCGCCCGGGCGCTGGAGGCCACCGGCGTGAGAGCGGGCGCGGCCTGCCCGGCGCTGAGCCGCTCCTGCACGCCGGCCACCGCCTGCTGCACCTCGGGCGGCAGTTCCGGCAGGCGCACCTGCGGCAACTGGAAGGGCGCGGGGGTTGGCTCGCCGGGCGCGGGTGTGCGAGGCGCGAACTGCTGCTCGAGCGCCGGATTGCGGCCGGTGCGTCCGCCGGAGCCGATCCAGATCAGGGCCAGGGCCAGCAGCAGGCCGCCAAGCACCACCGGCAGCGCACTGCGCGACTCGTTCATCGTCCCCCCTTTCCACGCGGGCGGCCCGACGCTATCGTACACCAGAATCGCGCGCCGCGCAGGTAGGTGATCAGGCGGTGGGCGATAGATGCAGATCGCTATATCGCCCATCGGCTCAGCAAGACCTTGTGCCACACCCCAAAACGGCTGGGTGTGGCGAAACGTCGTGCAGGCGCGCCACCATGCCCGGCCCGTGACCGGGCGGGCTGTCCGTTGCGAAGGCCGCCTGCACAGCCTGAACCTCAGCCCGCGCAGGCGGGCTTGGTAGTGATAGCCCGCGGGTTTACCCGCCGGGCGTGGTCGGCGGCACAAGAACGTTTCGCCGCACCCCAAAACGGCTCGTAACTGTTCACACTTGCCCTGGTGAAGTGATATACTCGCGACCATGAGGCTTGAGGAAGAGAACGCGCGCCTGCGGGCCGAGAACGCGGAACTGCGTGCGCTGGTCGCTCAGCTGCACGAGCAACTCGCAGCGGCGCTT
>DATMBA010000413.1:0-12684 GCA_035559635.1 Roseiflexaceae bacterium | reverse complement strand
GCTGCGCCCCCCGGCATGCCGCCCGCCTGCGCGCCCCGGTGTGGGCCCGGCGACGCCGCCCCCGGCATGCCGCCCGCCCGTGCGCCCCGGTGCGGGCCGGGCGCCGCCGCCCCCCGGCATGCCGCCCGCCCGCGCGCCCCGGTGTGGGCACGTAGATGCGGCGCAGGTCGTCGGCGCTTCCGCATGATAGCATCCGCGTTGCGCGCGCCCGCCTGCCGTGCTACACTCAGGCCGCCATGACGACAGAACTACGGCCATCGCTGCCCATCCCCATGCCGCTGCGCGGGGCCGAGCCGGGCAGCTTCGCGCACGACACACTGGCGCGCCGCCTGCCGGGCATCGCGCGGCGCGCGATCGCCGAGAACACCTTCCCGCCCGCGGTGACCACGGCGCTGGAGGCGCTCGCCGCCGAGATGCCCCACGGTCCGATCCGCCCGCTGCGCGACCTGGCCGCGCCGGACGCCGCCGACTGGGCGCGCTATGTCGCGCCCTATGTTGGCATGTCCTGGCTGGAGGCGCCGTGGTTCTTCGCCGAGACCTACTTCTTCCGGCGAGTGCTGGAGGCTACCGGCTACTTCGGCGGCGCCGGGTGTGGGGTGGACCCCTATGCGCTGCAGAAGCGGGCCGGCCTGGAGTTGATCCCGCAAGGGATGGCTGTTTCAGTACCCACTCGTGCCCTTCGTTCGGAGAGGCTCATCCAGTCGCTCTTGGCCGCGCTCTGGGGCAACCAGGCCGACCTCAGCCTCTGGCCGGCGGAACAGGGCGGCCGGCCGCTCTGCGGCGCGGCGCCCGCCGCAGAGCGCCTGCTGGCCGACGATATCCCGGCGCTGGCGGAGCACATCCTGGGCCTGGCCGGGCGCGGCGCACGGGTGGACCTGGTGCTGGACAACGCCGGCCTCGAGCTGCTCGCCGACCTGGAGCTGGTGGATGTGTTGCTCTCACTTGACATAACCGTGGCGCTGCACGCCAAACCGCACCCGACCTATGTCTCCGACGTGACGGAGGCGGATCTTTCGGCGACAATCGTGTGGCTGGGGGCGCGCGAGGAGCCGGGGATGCGGGCGCTGGGCGAGCGGCTGCGGACGGCGCTGGCCAGCGGGCGCGCGCTCGTACGAGCCGACTGGTTCTGGACATCGCCGCTGGCCGGCTGGGAGCTGCCGGACGTGCTGCGATCCGGGCTGGCGCGCAGCGGCCTGATCATCAGCAAGGGGGATGCGAACTACCGCCGCTGGCTGGGCGACCGCCACTGGCCGTACGACGCGCCGCTCGAGCGCATCCTGAGCTACGCCCCGGCGCCGCTGGCTCTGCTGCGCACCTGCAAGTCCGAGGTGGCCGCGGGTATCGCCAGGCCGCGCTGCGCATCCGCGGCGGCGCAGGACCCCTCCTGGCTGACGAACGGCCGCTGGGGGGTGGTACAGTTTGTTCAGCCGTAACCACGAAGGCACGAAGACGCCAGGCCACGAAGGCGTGACGTACGCGTGCGATGACGAGGCGGTGCCGTGTGGCGGATGCCGTCTCGGTACAGCGCTGTCCATACAAAGGATCTTGGCATCTTCGTGCCTTCGCGCCTTCGTGTCTTCGTGTTGAAAAGGAGTCTTATGCCCACCACACTGCCGAAGCGCTCCGAGGTGCCCCGCGAGCGCACCTGGGACCTGGAGAGTATCTACCCGACGACGGCCGATTGGGAGCGGGCCTTCGCGACAGCCGACGCCGAGCTGCCCGGGCTGGCGCGCTTCCAGGGCCGGTTGGCCGAGTCGCCCGCGGGGCTGCTGGAGTGGTTCCAGACCTGGAGCCGGCTGGGGGCCGAGGTGAATAAGGTCTCCGTCTACGCCCGGCTGCGCTTCGACGTGGACACCACTGACCAGGAGAGCGCGGCGCTGAACGGGCGGGCGCAGGGCCTGGCCGCGCGCTTTGCCGCCGCCGCCGCCTTCGCCGAGCCGGAGTTGCTGGCGGTCGACCCGGCCGTGCTGGAGGGCTTCATGGCCGCCGAGCCGGAGTTGGCGGTCTACCGCCACTACCTGGACAATCTGCGGCGCCAGCGCGAGCACGTGCGCTCGGCCGAGGTGGAGGAGTTGCTGGCGCGCGCCAGCGAGCCGCTGGGCGCGCCCTGGAACGCCTACACCTCTCTGGCCGACGGCGACCTGCAGTTCCGGCCGGTGCGTGGCGCGGATGGGCAGGAGCGCCCGGTGGCGCGCGGCACCATCACCGAGTTGCTGCACAGCCCGGACCGGGCGTTGCGCCGGGCGGCCTACGAGTCCTACGCCGACGGCTTCCTGGGCGTCCGGAACACCATGGCGGCGCTGATATCGGGCAACGTGCGCGCCAACGTCTTCCGCGCGCGGGTGCGGCGCTATCCGAGTGCGCTGGAGGCCAGCCTGGCCGCCAGCAACATCCCGCTGGCGGTCTTCGAAAACGTGATCGACGCCGCCAACCGTCACCTGCCGATCTGGCACCGCTACTGGGAGGTGCGGCGGCGGGCGCTCGGCCTGGAGCGGCTCGAGCCGCTGGACATCTTCGCGCCGCTGGCGCAGGGCGCGCCGGACGTGCCATACGAGACGGCGGTGGAGTGGATCTGCGCCGGCATGGCGCCGCTGGGCGAGGAGTACGTGGGTGTGATGCGGCGCGGACTGCTGGAGGAGCGTTGGGTGGACATCGAGCCGAACCAGGGCAAGCGCGGCGGGGCCTACTCCAGCGGCAGCTACGGCACACGGCCCTTCATCCTGATGAGCTACACCGGCGGGCTGAGCAGCCTGAGCACGCTGGCCCACGAGTTGGGCCACTCGATGCACTCCTACCTGGCGCGCGCCCACCAGCCGTTCGTCTACAGCCGCTACGCGCTCTTCGTGGCCGAGGTGGCCTCCAACTTCAACCAGGCGCTGGTGCGCGCTCACCTGTTGCGCCAGAGCCAGGAGCGCGAGTTCCAGGTCGCGGTGATCGAGGAGGCCATGCAGAACTTCCACCGCTACCTGTTCGTCATGCCGATCCTGGCGCAGTTCGAGCGCCAGATCCACGAGCGGGTGGAGGCCGGCCAGGCGCTCACCGCGGATGCGATGACCGGGCTGCTGGCGGAGCTCTTCCGCCGCGGCTACGGGCCGGCGGTAGCGCTGGATGAGGCGCGCGAGGGGGTGCAGTGGGCGCAGTTCCCGCACATGTACATGAATTTCTACGTCTATCAGTACGCCTCGGGCATCGCCGCGGCCAACGCCCTGGCGGACGCGCTCCTGGCGGGCGAGGCCGGCGCGGCCGGGCGCTACCTCCAGTTCCTGCGCGCCGGCGGCTCGCTCTACCCGCTGGAGGCGCTCAGGCTGGCGGGGATCGACATGGCCTCGCCCGTGCCGATGGACCGGGCCTTCGGCGTGCTGGAGCGGTTCGTGACGCGGCTGGAGGAGCTTATACCACCACCTCAATCGCCGCCGGCAGCAGGTCCACGCTAACCGAGCGTGCATCTGTCGCCAGGATCTCGCCGTCCGCCTGGACCGGCATCGGCGCCGAGCAGGTGATGGTCACCGTGCGCGCGCGGACCATCGTCACCTGGCGCAGGGTGGTGTGGCTGCCTTCCAACACCCTGGGGATATAGCGGATGATCTCGTCCAGCCGCAGGTTGTCCACCAGGCACAGGTCTAGCAGCCCGTCGTCGATCCGGCCCTCGGGAGTGAGCAGGAAGCCGCCGCCCTGAGCGCGGCCGTTGCCGATCGAGGCGAACAGCAGCCGCTTGTGGATGCGCCGGCCGTCGAACTCCACGGTCATGGGGTGGGCCTTGTAGCTGGCGAGGCCGCGGATGATCGCCATGAAGTAGACCGCCATGCCCTTGAGTCGCGTGATCTTAAGCGACTCGGCCGCCACGTGGGCGTCGAAGCCGCAGCCGAGGGCGTTGATGAACAGGCGCGGCGGCCCGCCGTCCACCCGCGCGCGTCCGAGGTCCACCGGGCGCGTGCGGCCCTGCGCCAGGCGCTCCACCCCGCCGCCGATGTCGTTCGGGTAGACGCCGTCCAGCGCCTTGATGAAGTCGCTGCCGGTGCCGAGGGGGATGATCCCCAGTTGGGCGCGGCGGCCGGTGGCCGCCTCGGCGCCCTTGATACCGTTGACCACCTCGTTGATCGTGCCGTCGCCTCCTACGGCGACGATGCGCCCGAAGCCCTGCTCGACGGCCTGCCAGGCCAGCTCGGTGGCTCCGCCGCGGGCGTGGGTGGTTACCAACTCGAAGGGCACGCGGGCGCGGTGGAGGGCGGCCTCCAGTTCGGCACGGCGCTCGCCGGCGGCGCCCCGTCCGGCCCAGGGGTTCAGCACCACCAGCGCCTTCTCGGCGGCGCCGCGGCTCAGGATGTTGCGGATGGCGAGCGCGCGGTCCATAACGACCTCTCTCCGTGCGTCGGTCGGGTGTGGGGCGGCAGCGCGCCGCCCGTCACCGGGTGTCGTATCGACGGCCATGGGATGCCGGGCCGGGGTTACAGCCGGACAGCGGATAGGAAGCAGATAAACGGATAGGGGTATCGTACCGCCGGCCACGGGACATCACATCCGGGGCACCATATCGCCCATCACGGATGCCGGGGGCGTGGGCGCCATATCGCCCATCGCCCGCGTTGCATCGCGCCGCAGGTCTCCCCTCACAACACCAGCGTATAGGCCGCCTCGATGTCCGGCTCCTGCTTGAGGCGCTCGAGGACCGCCGGCGGCACCGGGTCGTCCAGGCGCAGCACCATCATGGCCTGTTCGCGCGGCGCCAGGCGCCCCACGTCCATGCTGGCGATGTTCACGTCCGCCTGGCCGAGCAGCGTGCCCACCCGCCCGATCATCCCCGGCCGGTCGCGGTGGTAGGTGAACAACATCGGGCCGGAGGGCTCGAACGTCACCCAGAACCCGTCCGCCTCCACCACGTGCGGCGTGCCGTGGACGATCGCGCCCATGAACTCGCGCGGCCCGTCGGCCGTGATGGCGCGCAGCACCAGCACGCCGGCATAGCTCTCCGCCTCCTCGCTGGTCAACTCGCGGTACCTCAGGCCGCGCTCGCGCGCCAGTATGGGCGCGTTCACCGGCGTGACGCGCTCGACGCAGGTGGCGGCCAGCAGGCCCTGCAGCACCGCCAAGCGCACCGGCGCGGTGCTCACCCCCGCCAGTTCGCCGCGGTACTCCAGCTCGTAGACCCGCACCGGGTCACGCACCAGCGCCGTGCAGAGCTGGCCGAGCTTGCGGCCAAGCGTCACATAGGGCGCCACCACCCCCTGCTCCTCGGGGGCTACGAACGGCGCGTTGACGGCGTAGTGCGGCGCGCCGCCCGCCAGCGCGATCAGCACCCCCTCGGCCACATCCACCCCGGTGAGCGCCTGGGCCTCGACAGTGGACGCGCCGAGGTGCGGCGTGGTGATCACCCGCGGGTGGCCGATGAGCGGGCTGCCGCGCGGCGGCTCGGTCTCGAAGGTGTCCAGCGCGGCGCCGGCGATGCGCCCCGTCTCGATGGCCGCGTACAGCGCCGCCTCGTCCACGATGCCGCCGCGCGCGGCGTTGATCAGGCAGGCACTGGGCTTCATAAGCGCCAGCTGCGCGGCGCCGATCATACCGCGCGTGGCCTCCAGCAGCGGCACATGCAGCGAGAGGTAATCCGCCTGGGCCAGCACCTCGTCCAGCGCGGTAAGCGTCACGCCGAGCTGCGCCGCGCGCTCGGTGGAGACCACCGGGTCGTAGGCCACCACCTGCATCTCCAGGCCGCGCGCGCGCCGCGCCACCTCGGCGCCGATCCGTCCTAGCCCCACCAACCCGAGGGTCTTGCCACGTACCTCCACGCCCATATAGGCGCCGCGCTCCCACCTGCCGGCCTGTACCGATGCATGGCTCTGCGGGATGTGGCGCGCCAGGCTCAGGATCAGGCCGATCGTCAGCTCAGCCACCGCCACGCTGTTGGAGGCCGGGGCGTTCACCACCAGGATGCCGCGCCGGGTGGCGGCGTTGACGTCGATGTTATCTACCCCGGTGCCGGCGCGCCCCACCACCCGCAGCCGCACGCCCGCGGCCAGCACCTCGTCGGTGACTTTGGTGGCGCTGCGCACCACCAGCGCGTCGTACTCGGGCAGGATCTCCAGCAGCGTCGCCCGGTCCAGGCCGGTACGGATGTCCACGTGGGCGGCGGTGCGTAGCCGGGCCAGGCCCTCCTCGGCGATCGGTTCGGTCACAAGAATGCGGTCCATGCGTCAGGCTCCACTGTGCGCGCCTTGCCACAGAGGGCAGGAGCGCACAGCGAGCGATCGCCCGACCGCTGTGGTCCGGCGGCGGTGCCCGGGTGTCCCGCTCATCCTCTCTGCCCTCTGCGCTCTGTGGCGGAAGTGCGCTCGATCTCTGCGGCGAGGCCATCTGCGGCGGCGCAGCAGACAGCCATTATAGCACGCGGGCGGCGCTGCCCGCCGCCCGCGCGGTTGTCGAAAGGGTTGACGGGCGCTCGGGGCCATCGGCGGCGTTTTGGCGTCCCACGCTGTTCAGTGTCTAGCGTTCAGTGTTGAGCGTTTTGCTTCAGGCCCGCAGCCGTGCCGCAAGCGCCTCGGCCGGGTGCAGCGCCCGCCGGCCGGCCAGGCCCGCGATCTGGTGGCGGCAGCTCACGCCAGCGGCGGCGATCGTCGTGTCCGGGTCACAGGCGCGCACGGCGGGCAGCAGGGCGCGCTCGGCCATGGCGCGGCTGACGGCGGCGTGCTCGCGCTCGTAGCCGAACGAGCCGGCCATACCGCAGCAGCCCGAATCCACCTCGCACACCTCGTAGCCGGCCAGCGCCAGCGCCTGGCGCGCCGGCCCCGTGCCCACCTGCGCCTTCTGGTGGCAGTGGCCGTGCAGCAGCAGCTTGCCCCGCCCCTCGGCGGGGACCAGCGCCGGGCGGATGCGGTCAGCGTTCCGCGCCACGAACTCCTCGAACGTGAGCGCCAGGCGAGCCAGCGCCGCACGTCGCGGGTGCCTCGTAAGCGTCAGGTACTCGTCCCGGAAGGCCAGCACGCAGGAAGGCTCCAGGCCGACAACCGGGATCTCCTGCTCGATGTAGGGCGCCAGGCGCTCGAAGACCCGCTCGGCCGCCAGCTTCGCCTGCGGCAGGAACCCCTTGCTCAGCAGCGTCCGGCCGCAGCAAGTGTACTCCGGCACGATCACGGCGAAGCCGGCCGCCCGCAGCACCCGGTAGGCGGCGCGGGCCACCCCCGGCTCGTGGTGCTCGGCCCAGGTGTCGGCGAAAAGCACAACGGGAGGGGCGTTGAACGCTTGAACGCTCGAACGTTCAACGGTCAACGCTCCGCCTGAGGACGCCTCTTGCTTCCGCCAGGCGCTGAAGGTCTGGGTGGCGAAGGGCGGCAGGGGGTGCGCGGGGGTGATGCCGAGCGTGCGGGCGATCAGCGCGGCCAGCGGCGGCGCACCCAGGGCAGCGTTAGCCAGCCGGGCCACGAGCGGGCTGCGCGTGACCAGCCGGCTCAGCTGTGGCATGTGCGCGAAGGCCCGCGTGCGCAACGAAGCGCCGTGCTCCCGGTGGTAGTGGTAGAGAAACTCGCTGCGGATACGTGCCATGTCCACCGACGAGGGGCACTCCGACTGGCAGGCCTTGCAGCCGACGCACAGGTCCAGCACGCCGTGCAGCTCCGGGCCGAAGAGTGCCTCGCGCGGCAGCCGCCCGCTCAGCGCGTTGCGCAGCGCATTGGCCCGCCCTCTGGTCGAGTCGCGCTCGTCGCGCGTCACCATGTAGCTCGGGCAGAGCGTGCCGCCCTCCACCTTGCGGCAGTACCCCTGGCCGTTGCATACCTCCACCGCGCCAGCGAACCCGCCGTCGGCCGACCAGTCGAACTGTGTGACAAGCGGGATAGTTGCGTAGCCCTCGCCGTAGCGCAAGTGCTCCGTCATCGGCGGGCCGTCCACCACCTTGCCGGGGTTCATACGGTTGTCCGGGTCGAAGGCCGCCTTCACCTGCCGGAACGCCTCGTAGATCTCGTCGCCGAAGATGTGCCGGTTGAGCCACGAGCGCGCCAGGCCGTCGCCGTGCTCGCTGCTCATCGCCCCCTTGTAGTGCAGCACCAAGTCCGCCGCGGCGGCGCTGATGCGGCGCATGGTCTCCACCCCATCGGCACGCTTGAGGTCGACGAACGGCATCACGTGCAGGCAGCCGGCCGAGGCGTGCGCGCCCATCGTCACCGGCGCCCCCAACTCCGCGCACACCCGCGTCACGTCGCGCACGTAGGCGGCCAGGTGCTCCACTGGCACGGCCACATCCTCGATGACGTTGATCGGCTTGACGTCGCCGCGCAGCCGCATGAGCAGCCCGGCCTGCGCCTTACGCATCAGCCAGACCGCCCGCTGCGCCGCCGGCTCGAGGAAGCGGTAGGTGCGGCAGGCGCCGCCGTGGACGGCCAGGATGCCCTCCAGCCGCTCGATCTTCGCAAGCACCTCCGCCCGGGTGTCGCCGTAGAACTCGACGATCAGCACCGCCTCGGGGTCGTCCGCGCCGATGAAGTTGGCGATGCTGTAGTCCCCGCCGGCCTCGCGCTGCATGCGCATGAGGTAGCGGTCGATGTGCTCGACGGCCGACGGATCGCTGGTCAGCATGGCGGGCACCGCCTCGAGTGCCGCGTGCTGGTCGTCGAAGGCCGCCAGCACCACGGCGCTCTCCTTGGGCAGCGGCACCAGCTTCAGCTCCACCTCGGTGATCGCCGCCAGGGTGCCCTCGCTGCCGCAGACCAGCTCAGCGAGGTTGATCGGGTCGGCGTCCAGCAGCCGGTCCAGGTTGTAGCCGCCGCAGCGCCGCCATGTGGCGGGCCGGCGCGCGTCCAGGGCCGGGCGAGCGCGCGCGACGATCGCGGGCACGCGCTGCCAGATCGCACCGAGCAGCCCGCCGCGCATCACATGCGCGGCGATCTGGCGGCGCGGGGTGGGCGCGAAGCGGGCCGGCGTGCCATCCGAGAGCACCACCTCCAGTGCGTGCAGGTGGTCGGCGGTCATGCGGTAGAGGATCGAGTGCGCGCCGGTGGAGTTGTTGCCGACGATCCCGCCGGCGGTGCACACCACCGCCGAGGCCGGGTCGGGGCCGAACTTCAGCCCGTGGCGGGCGAGCCGGTCGTTGAGCGCCTGGAGGGTCATCCCCGGCTGGACGCGGGCGCGCCGCGCCTCGGCGTCCAGCGCCAGCAGGCCGTGCATGTATTTGGTCGTGTCGATCACCACCGCCGCGCCAACCGCCTGCCCGGCGAGGCTGCTGCCGCCGCCGCGCGGGAGCACCGGCAGGCCGAGGCGCGCGGCGTGCGTCATGGCGGCCGCGATGTCGTCGCGGTCGCGCGGGAGCACCACCGCGAGCGGCTCGATCTGATAGCTGGAGGCGTCGGTGGCGTACAGCGCGCGGGTGACGCGGTCGGCGCGCACCTCGCCGCGCAGGTCGCGGCGGCAGGCGTGGACGAAGTCGCGGATAGTGTCGGTCATCGCTGTCCCTGATGCTCTCTGTGTGTGGGGGGAAGGTAGCACAGGGCGGGGGTTGGCGCAAGTGGGGGGGACAGCGGATAGGGAGCGGATAAGCGGATAGCGGATAGATCTGGGGCGCGCCGCTTGCTCGCCCCTCGCACCGGCGGTACAATGGCCCCCCGCAAAGGGGAGGGTCAGGGAAGGCGAAGCCCTCCCTGAAACCCACCCTCAACGTTCAACCGAAGCGGTGCCACGCATGGATCTCTGGTCATACCTCCTCATCGCCCTGGCGGCGGTGGCCGGCGGCGCGGTGAACGCGCTGGCCGGCGGCGGGACGCTGATCACCTTCCCGGCGCTCGTCGCGGTTGGCATCCCGGCGGTGGCCGCCAACGTCACCAACACCGTGGCGCTCTGCCCCGGCTACCTGGGGGCTACCATGGCGCAGGCGCAGGACCTGCGCGGCCAGCGGCGGCGGCTGTGGCTGCTCCTGCCGGCCGGGGTGGTGGGCGGGGTGGTGGGCGGGGTGCTGCTGCTCAACAGCGGCGAGCGGGTGTTCCGCGCGCTGGTGCCGTTCCTCATCCTGCTGGCTTCGCTGCTGCTAGCGCTGCAGGGGCCGGTGCGCCGCTGGGTGGCGCGCCGCGCGGGGCATGACGCTACAGCGCACCACCACGAGTTGCGCGCCATCCTGCCGGTGGCGCTGGCGGCGGTCTACGGCGGCTACTTCGGCGCCGGGCTGAGCGTGATCGTGCTGGCGGTGCTCGGCCTGTTCCTGGAGGACACGCTGACGCGCCTGAACGGGCTGAAGCAGGCGGTCGCCTTCGCGGTCAACATCGCCGCGGCGGTCTTCTTCCTCTTCTCTGGGCAGGTAGTGTGGCCGGCCGCGGTAGTGATGGCGGCCGGCGCGCTGGTGGGCGGAGTGCTCGGCGGCCGGCTGGCCGGCCGCATCCCGCCAGATGTGCTGCGGCGGGTGGTGGTGACGGTGGGCGTGGTGGTGGCGCTGATCTACCTGCTGCGCTGAGCGAGCTGTCGTTGTCGTCGGTGCGATCTATCGGTTAAGCCTGCATGATGCTTCCCTGAGGCGTTGCAGGATCTGGTATCCTATCTGGGAGGGTCGGGGAGGGCACCCCTCCCTGAAACAACCCTCTCCGTTTCCGCAGGCCGGGCCTGCACGCTGGGCGTGCAGAGCCGCCGCCTCGAGCAGAGCAGGGCAGGCTATGACTGAACCCGAACCGCAGGTGACGAGCGATATCGTCGAGGCTGAAGGGTTTGACCTCCCCGTGCCACCGTCGCCCGAACCACCCTCGCTGCCCCTCAATCGCGACGTGCGTATTCGCGTCCCAGCGCGTCAGAATACGCAGCTGCAGCGCATCCTCGACGATATCAATCGCGACGATGAGCTGTACATGCTCTGGCGCTGCGCCAACATCAATGCCGTTGACCGCCTCGGCATGAGCGACCACGGCCCGGTCCATGTCCAGATCGTCGCCAACATCGCGCTCAAGCTGCTGCGCTTGCTGGTCGCGCGTGGCGTCCAGCCCTCGATCGTGGCGCAGCACGCCCTCACCGCCGATGATGCTGAGGTGGTCGTGGTGCTCGGCGCGCTGCTGCACGACATCGGCATGGCCATTCATCGCGACGACCACGAGCGCTTCAGCCTGTTCCTGGCCGCGCCCAAGCTGCGCGAGTTGCTGGATGGCGCCTACGATGTCGCTGCGCGCACGGTGATCATGGCCGAGACGCTGCACGCGATCATCGCGCACCGCTCGGACGGACGCCCGCTGACGCTCGAGGCCGGGGTGGTGCGCGTGGCGGACGCCCTGGATATGGCGAAGGGCCGCTCGCGGATCGCGTTTGAGGCTGGCAAGATCAACATCCACTCGCTCTCGGCCGCCGCCATCGAGCGGATCGAGATCCAGGAGGGCGAGCTGAAGCCGGTGCGTATCTCCGTGGCGATGCTCAACTCTGCCGGGGTCTTTCAGCTCGATGCGCTGCTCAAGGAGAAGCTGCACGGCTCCGGGCTGGAGTCGCACGTGGAAGTGATCGCCACCATCCAGGGCGAGACCGAGAAGAAGCTGGTCGAGGTGTTTCGCGTCTAAATGACAGGACGTACACGGTGGCTCCGCCCCTGCATCCCCCAGGGGAGGTTTGGCGGGACTGCGCCCCTCTACCGTGTGCAGGTGATCATTCCTATCGTCGCCCTCAGGCGATCTGCGCCGCACGGCTCGGCGTATAGACGTGGACCCCTTCGGCAAAGCGGTAGCCACGCCCGCGCACTGTCTGGATATAATGTGGCCGTGACGGGTCCGGCTCAATCTTGGTCCGCAGCCAGCAGATGTGGACATCGACCGTGCGCGAGCCCCGCCTGCGCCCCTCTCCCCAGACGCACTGGAACAGTTCATCACGCGAGAGCACGATGCCGCTATGGCGCATCAGGCACACCAGCAACTCGAACTCTTTCGCCACCAACGCGATCTCGAGGTTGCCGCGGAACACCCGGCGCCCCCCGACGTCCACGTACAGCAGGTCACACAGCAAGGCCTCATGCAGCCCTCCCGGCTGGGTGGCACGGGCGCCACGGCGCAACCGCGCCCGCACCCGCGCCAGCAACTCGCTGCTGCCAAAAGGCTTGCGGACATAATCATCGGCGCCGATGTCCAGGCCGAGGATGCCTTCCTCGTCGTCCGCGTGTTCCGTGAGGAGGATCACCGGAACGTCGTTCTCCCTGCGCAGCGCGCGGCAGACCGAAAATCCATCGGGACCTGGCAGCCGCACGGCCAGGATGACCAGATCGGGCCGGGTTGCGCGCACAGTCTCGAGGCCGCTGATCCCATCGTGGGTAACCAGCAGCTCATAGCCCTCAGGCTCCAGTGTCGCGTGCACCCTTTGACAGAGATCGACGTCACTGTCGATCAGCACGATCAGCCCCATCGGCACTCCCTCTTTGCAGTTGACCAACCGCCCCGTCCCGTTCTACTTTCCACGGTCGCACATTTCACGTTCTTCGGCGCATCGATCGATGCCGTGCTGCGTCAGCCACACTGATTGTGACGAATGCAGGGGAGGGTCCACGGGAGGGCGAAGCCCTCCCGGGAAAACCCACCCCCCACACTCTCTGTGGTGGACCACTAGTCCCAATACTTTTCTTGACTACCGTACAGAACTTTTGAGCGGGTGCTGTAGTGCCGGGATCAGCTGTATTGGTAATCCAGGTGGGATGGTCCGTCGATGACGCAAACAATACGCCAGCAGCCGCAAGCCCAGCGAGAACAGACTGAGATCACA
>DATMBA010000412.1:0-1934 GCA_035559635.1 Roseiflexaceae bacterium | reverse complement strand
GGCTGAGCTGGAGTGGGGGCCGGCTGGTCCGGCGCAGGCGGCGGCTGGCCGCCAGAGGGCTGCGCCAGGTTCGCCAGGCCGCGGCGGGCGGCCTCGTTCTGCGGGTTGATCGCCAGCACGCGTTCGAGACACTGGCGGCGCTGGTCATCCCTCGTGACCACGCCAGACATCCAGAGCCAGGCGCGCTCGTTGCGCGGGTCGAGGCGGAGGGCCTGTCCGAGGAGCTCCTGGGCCCTGGCGCGGTCGCCGGCCTTGAGCGCAGCGGCCCCCTGGTCGATCAGGGCGCTGGCGCGCTCCCGTGCTGCTGCATCGCTCATCACGTCGCCTGTCGGAGTGCTGTGCTTCTTCGCTGCGCCATAGGGGGAGTATAGCACAAGTGCTATCCCCCGACCTCCGTCGCCTTCTCGCCGGCCCAGTGCTCCCAGATGGCGGCGGTGGTGGTGGAGCGCGTGACGGGGTCGAACAGGCCGGGGAGGGCCGCGAGCGCCTGGAGCGCGGTGAACTGGCCGGTGGCGTGCGCCGCGCCGCGCCCGGTGATGAAGACCAGCGGCGTGGCGCGGAAGCGCTCGTCGGCGCGCATGGCCGCCACCAGGCGCTGCGCCTGACCGCCCGGCAGCAGGACGTCCAGCAGCACCACGTCGGCCTCGAAGCCGGCGAGCGCGCCGAGCGCCTCCTCGGCGCCAGCGCAGCGCCACACACGAAGCCCGCCAGCGGTCAGCGCCGCCGCGACCGCCGCCGCGATCTCCTGGTCGTCCTCCACCACCAGGACGCACTGTACTGGCTGCTGTGGCATACCCCCTCCTCGCCACCAGCCTACCACAGCTGCGCCCGCCGCGCTAGGGCGTATCCGCAAAGCGGGAGGCTTGGAGGGGCTGCGCTCCCAAGCCCCCGCAAACGCCGTTTGCGGATAGCCCTTGGGGCGTAGCTGCAAACCCAGTGTTCGGGGGCTACGGGAACCGCAGGCTCCCCAAGGGGCGCGCCCCTCTAACTCCCTCCCCGCTTTGCGGCTCCGCAGTGGGTGCACCCCAACCCCTCTTCCGGCCGCGGGAGAGGAGTTGGGGTGAGGGCGTGATGCGGCACACTTTCCACACGGGTCAGCGGAAGAGATGACGTGCGTTCGGGCCGGCTAACGGCGCTCGCATGCCCCCGTTGTTCAGCCTTCAGCGTCCAGCGTCCAGTCTTCAGCCTTCAGCCTTCAGCGTTCGCCCCCGGCGCTGCCGCTCTGGTAGATGTCCCGCACGATCGCCTCGATCTCTGGCTCCTCCACCGTGAGGTCGCGCACCGGGTAACGTGCGGCCACGGCGGCGATCAGCGCCGCGGCCGTGGTAGCGCGGCGGTCGAAGCGCAGCCAGACGCGCGGCCCCTCGGCGCGCGCCACCTCCGCGCCGGGCGCCTCGATCGCCGTCGCGCCGTCCGGGGTGGCGGCCAGATCCACCACCAGTGTGCGCCAGCGCCCGAAGCGCTCGCGCAGCGCCTCCAGGTCGCCGTCGTAGATCACGTGGCCGTGGTCGATCAGGATCACCCGCCGGCACAGTCGCTCGACGTCGCCAAGGTCGTGGGTGGTGAGGATGACCGTCACGCCGCGCTCGCGGTTGATCTGGCGCAGGAACTGGCGGATGCGCTCGCGCGCCACCACGTCCAGCCCGATCGTCGGCTCGTCCAGAAAGAGGATGGCCGGGTCGTGCAGCAGCGCGGCCGCCAGGTCGGCGCGCATGCGCTGGCCGAGCGAGAGCTGGCGCACCGGCGTGTCCAGGAACGGCCCCAACTCCAGCAGCCCCGTGAAGGCGTCCAGGTTCGCGCGCCAGCGCGCCAGCGGGATGCGGTAGACGTGGCGCAGCAACTCAAAGGACTCGATGGTGGGCAGGTCCCACCAGAGCTGGGTGCGCTGGCCGAACACCACGCCGATGCGGCGGACGTGCTCCACCCGCTGGCGG
>DATMBA010000411.1:0-1152 GCA_035559635.1 Roseiflexaceae bacterium | reverse complement strand
CCGGCCACCGCGCCCCCGGCGGCCGAGGCCACCAGCCCGCCCGCGGCGGCCACCGAGGCGCCGCAGGCTCAGGCCCCGGCCCAGGGCACTGAGCTGCCGACGCTCGAATGGCAGATGGCCACCAGCTGGCCGGTGGCGCTCGACACCATCTTCGGCGGCGCGCAGATCGTGACCGACCGGGTGGCGGCGATCACCGGCGGCAAGTTCAAGATCAACCCGCGCGCCGCCGGCGAGCTGGCCCCCGGCCTGCAGGTACTGGACGTCGTCTCGCAGGGCGCCGTGGAGATGGGCCACACTGCCTCGTACTACTACGTCGGCAAGAGTCCGATCACCGCCTTCGGCACCGCGCTGCCCTTCGGCCTCAACGCCCAGCAGCAGAACGCCTGGCTATACGACGGCGGCGGCCTGCAGCAGCTGCAGGAGATGTACGCCCGGCTGTTCAACGTCATCCAGTGGCCGGCCGGCAACACCGGCGTGCAGATGGGCGGCTGGTTCCGCAAGGAGATCAACACCGTCCAGGACCTGCAGGGCCTCAAGATGCGCATCCCCGGCCTGGGCGGCCAGGTCATGACCAAGCTCGGTGTCACGGTCCAGGCGATCGCTGGCGGCGAGATCTTCCAGGCGCTGCAGACGGGCGCGGTGGACGCCGCCGAGTGGGTCGGCCCCTACGACGACGAGAAGCTCGGCCTGAACAAGGCGGCCCAGTTCTACTACTACCCCGGCTGGTGGGAGCCGGGCCCCTCGCTCGAGGTGCAGATCAACCTGGACAAGTGGAACGAACTGCCGGGCGAGTATCAGGAGGCGATCAAGGCCGCCGCGGCCGAGGCCAACGTCACCATGCTGGCCCGCTACGACGCCCGCAACCGCGCCGCGCTCAAGCGCCTGGTGGACGCCGGCGCGCAGCTGCGCCCCTATAGCCAGGAGATCCTGGAGGCCGCCGAGCGGGCCTCCTTCGAGCTGTTCGACGAGTTCGCCGCCAAGGACGCCGATTTCAAGGCGCTGTACGAGCCCTGGAAGGAGTTCCGCACCGGCGTCTACGAGTGGAACAGGATCAACGAGGCCGGCTTCTCCACCTACGTCTACGGCAAACTCGGCTAAGAGCCTGTTTGCAACGGGGAGCGTGAGGGGTTTCACCCCTCACCCATCCCCGCC
>DATMBA010000410.1:0-1283 GCA_035559635.1 Roseiflexaceae bacterium | reverse complement strand
GGAGCGGGTGGAGCGCGGGCGGCGCCTGGACGCCATCACCTATGTGATCGACCTGCTGCGCGAGTACAGCGACGACCCCTCGGAGGCCGCGCTGCGCTACATGGCCAACAGCGGGCCGCGCGGCGCACTGAGCGCGCAGCGCGGCGCGCCGGGCGACTCTATCGCGGCGCTGCGGGTAGGCGCCGAGGGCGCCGAGACCTGGCAGGGGCCGGCGCCAACCTTCCCACCGCCGTCCTGGCTGGCGCCGGGCGAGACCATGCTGCTCATGCCGATGGACGCCGGCGCGCAGCAGACGCAGCTGATCGGCGTGGTGGAGCGCGGCGGTTGGGGCTACCTGGCGCTGGACGACCTGCTGCTGCGCTCGATCAACACCTACCGCTCGGTGACTACGCTGCACGAGACGCTGCGTGAGCTAGACGCCGCGCGCTCGGTGCAACTCAGCCTGCTGCCGCGCCGCGCGCCCGTCTCGGAGGACTATGACATTGCCGGGGCCACCCGCGCAGCGCGGCAGGTGGGCGGTGACCTGTACGGCTACTACGTGCGCTCCGGCGGCGCGCTGGCGCTGGCGATCGGCGACGTGGCCGGCAAGGGCATGCCCGCCGCGCTGCTGATGAGCGCCTGCGCCACCGCGCTGGCCGGTACCATCCCCGCTGGCCTGCCGCCCGGCACGACGCTCAGCCAGATCCACCGCCTGCTGCAGCCCTCGGTGGGGCGTAGCCAGAACGCCGCGGTCTGCCTGGTGTACCTGGACGGGGACCGGGCGCGGATCGCCAACGCCGGAGCCGTGGCGCCGCTGGTGCGCAACCGGGCCGGGGTGCGCACGGTGGAGGTGGGCGGGCTGCCGCTCGGCACGCCGCTCTCCGGCCTGCGCCCCTACGCCGAGGTGGAGCTGCGCCTCAGCCCCGGCGACATGCTCATCCTCAGTAGCGACGGGATCGTGGAGGCCATGAACGAGCGCGGCGAGATGTACGGCTTCGAGCGCTTCGCTCAGGCGATCGGCGCCGGCCCGCAGGAGAGCGCCCAAGCCATGCTGGCGCACCTGTTGGCCGACGTGGCGGCCTTCAGCGGGGACACCGAGATGCACGACGATATGGCGATCGTCGTGGCTCGCTACCGCGCAGACGGGACTTAACCCTAAGCCATGGGGGCGCTGCGCGGCTGCTCGCCGTACCGTCTGGGGAGGCTCGAAGGGCGAAGCCCCTCCGAAAAAGAGATCCTGTGGGGGCCACAGGCGCCCATCCCCCCTCTTACAGCAGGGGAGGCTCGGAGGGGCTTCGCCCCTC
>DATMBA010000409.1:0-9595 GCA_035559635.1 Roseiflexaceae bacterium | reverse complement strand
TCCGGCCAGCGGCCGGGCGGCGCCAGGCGCGCGACGCGCACGCCGCGTTGGGCGAGCGCCTGGCGCAGCCCGCCGATCGCCACCGCGGTGCCGCTGCCCTCGGCGCTGCTCTGAAGCCATGAGTCGAGAAACGCGATCTGCACGATGCTCCTCCTGGTGATTCGCACGGGGGCTGCGCCCCCACCCTGCTCGATGCCACCGACCCGTCCGCCCTACCACGCGGTGGGCGACCGTGCGGGGCTGATGGATTGTGCGTAGGTAGCCGGATATGCTGGCGGCGCACCACGCCCGGCGGGTCAACCCGCGGGCTATCTGCTACGAAGGCCGCGCAGGTTGGCAGCCGCCGCTTATGAACTTTGCCTATTTAATGGGGTGTCCTAGCGACAATACTTTTCACATATGCGGGCGCTGCCCGCTGCGTGGGGGTGCGAGGGCCGCAGGCCCCCGCGAACCCCTTCCCGGTGGGGGTGTGGGGGCGGCGCATCCGCCCCCACACCCCCACCGGGGGAGGATATGGAGGGCGAAGCCCTCCACGCCTCCCGTATTTGAAAGGTATTGGTCCTAGCGCCGCACCACGCCCGGCCCGTGAACGGGCGGGCTATCCCGTACGAAGGCCGCCTGCGCGGCCTGAAGGCAGCCCGCGCAGGCGGGCTTTGCCGAGTCTCGCCCGCCGCTTGAGCGGCCGGGCGGGGCACGCTGCCATAGACTCGATGATAGAGTAAAAGTTCATCAGCCCGCGCGTGGTACGCCGCCGAAGACCTTCCCGTTGCCGCTTTCTCCCATTGCCATTAGAATAGGCGGCGCCCACATCCAATCTGTTACAAGCGGGGTACGGGGGCGCCGCCCCACATCCCCACGGGGCGGTGGGAAGGGGCGCAGCCCCTTCATAAATAACCCGCGAGGGGTTTTGCGGGGGCCTGCGGTCCCCGGAGCCCCCGCGTGGGGCACCGACCGCGTACGTGCTGTACATGATAGGAGAAACCACATGTCATACCTGACCGTCGCTCCCTATGGCGCGTGGCGCTCGCCGATCACGGCTGAGATGATCGCCGCTGGCGCTGTACGGCTTGGGCAGGTGCAGCTGGACGGCGCGGACATCTACTGGGCCGAGGGGCGCCCCACCGAGGGCGGGCGCGTGGTGGTGGTGCGCCGCGCGGCGGATGGGTCCGTGGCCGACGTGAACCCGCCGCCCTTCAACGCTCGCACGCGCGTCCACGAGTACGGTGGCGGCAGCTACCTGCCCCACGCCAGCGCGCTGTACTTCGCCAACTTCGCGGACCAGCGCCTGTACCGCCAGGATCCTGGCGCCGCGCCGCGCCCGCTCACGCCCGAGGGACCGCTGCGCTACGCGGACATGGTGATGGACGCGGCGCGCGCTCGCCTGGTCTGCGTCTGCGAGCGCCACCCACCGGCGGGAGGCGAGCCGGAGAACTTCCTGGCAGTGGTGCCCACGAGCGGCGGTGAGCCGCTCCCCCTGGCGCGCGGGCGCGACTTCTACGCCGCGCCGCGCCTCAGCCCGGACGGCGCCTGGCTGGTCTGGATGGCCTGGGACCACCCACACATGCCGTGGGACGCCGCCGAGCTGTGGCTGGCCGAGGTGCGCGCCGATGGCAGCCTGGGGGAGGCGCGCATGGTGGCCGGCGGGGTCGGGGATTCGGTCTGCATGCCGCGCTGGTCGCCGGACGGCACGCTGTACTTCGTGGCCGAGCGCACCGGCTGGTGGAACCTCTACCGGCTGCGCGGCGCGGCGGTGGAGGCGGTGTGCCCCATGGAGGCCGAGTTCGGGGTCCCACACTGGGTCTTCGGTCTCTCGACCTACGCCTTCGACGGGCCGGGCGCCATCGTCTGCACCTACACGGCGGGCGGCGTGGGCCACCTGGCGCGCATCGACCTTGCGACCGGCGCGCTGTCGGCGGTCGAGTCGCCCTTCCGCGAGGTGGACTCCTTGCAGGTGGGCGGCGGGGCGGCGGTGTTCCTCGGCGCCGCGCCGGACCGGGGGCGGGCCGTGGTGCGGCTGGACCTGGCCACGGGCGCGTTCGAGGTGCTGCGCCGTGCCAGCGACGTAGAGCTGGACCCTGGCTACATCTCGGTGGCGCAGCCGGTGGAGTTCCCCACCGCGGGCGGCCTCACGGCGCACGGCTTCTTCTACCCGCCCAGGAACAAGGACTTCGCCGCGCCTGAAGGCGAGCGGCCGCCGCTGCTGGTGATGAGCCACGGCGGCCCCACCGGCAGCACCTCGCCAAGCCTCAGCTTGGGCGTCCAATACTGGACCAGCCGCGGCATCGCCGTGCTGGACGTGAACTACGGCGGCTCCACCGGCTACGGGCGCGCCTATCGCGAACGGCTGCGCGAGCGCTGGGGCATCGTGGACGTGGACGACTGCTGCAACGGTGCGCGCTGGCTGGCCGCGCAGGGCCTGGTGGACAGCGAGCGCATGGCGATCACCGGCGGCAGCGCTGGCGGCTACACCACCCTGGCAGCGCTCACCTTCCGCGACGTGTTCAAGGCCGGCGCGAGCTACTACGGCGTAGGGGACCTGGAGGCGCTGGCGCGGGACACGCACAAGTTCGAGTCGCGCTACCTGGACGGGCTGGTCGGCCCGTATCCTGAGCGGCGCGATCTGTACCTGGAGCGCTCGCCGATCCACCACGTGAGCGCGCTGGAGTGCCCGGTGGTCTTCTTCCAGGGGCTGGAGGACGCGGTGGTGCCGCCGAACCAGGCCGAGGCGATGGTGGCGGCGCTCAGGGCCAAGGGGGTGCCGGTGGCCTACGTGCCCTTCCCCGGCGAGCAGCACGGCTTCCGTAAGGCCGAGAACATCCGGCGCGCGCTCGAGGGCGAGATCTACTTCTACAGCCGGGTGTTCGGGTTCGAGCTCGCCGACCCCGTCGAACCGTTGGAGATTGAGAACCTGCCGTAACCACGAAGGCACGAAGACGCGAAGGCGCGCAGGATCTGACATGTCCGCCCGGGGCGGCGCTGGCACGGCGCTGCGCACACTGATACAAACTTCCCTCCTTCGTGTCCTGGCGCCTTCGTGTCTTCGTGGTCAAAGAAAGGACGCATCACGATGACGCAGACGCTTCGCATCGGCCTGCAAGGATCCGGCTTCATCGCCCACTTCCACCTCCAGGCGCTGCTGGGGGTGCGCAACGTGCAGGTGGCCGGAGTGTACAGCCCCACGCCGGCCAACCGCGCCGCGCTGGCGGCCAGGGCGAACGAGCTGGAGCTTGGCCCGTGCCGTGCCTTCGACTCGCTGGAGGAGATGGTGGCCTCGGGCGAGGTGGACGCGATCTGGGTGCTCGGCCCGAACGACACGCGCGTCGAGACCATGCGGACGATCAGCCGGGTGGTGCAGGAGGGCCGTGGCAGCGTGCGCGCGGTGGCCTGCGAGAAGCCGCTGGCGCGCAACCTGGCCGAGGCGCGCGAGGTGCTGCGCCTGGTCGAGGAGGCCGGCCTCAACCACGGCTACCTGGAGAACCAGGTGTTCTCCACTGCCGTGCGGCGCGGCAAGGATATCATCTGGCGCCGCGGGGTGCCCAACGCCGGCCGGCCCTACCTGGCGCGCGCCTCCGAGGAGCACAGCGGCCCACACAAGCCCTGGTTCTGGCTGGGCGAGAAGCAGGGCGGCGGCGTGCTCTCGGACATGATGTGCCACAGCGTCGAGGTCGCCCGCTTCCTGCTCACCGAGCCGGGCCGGGAGCGCAGCTCGCTCAGGCTCATCAGCGCTAACGCCACCGTGGCGAACCTGAAGTGGACCAGGCCGGAGTACGTCGAGCGGCTCAAGCGGATGATGGGGCCAGAGGTGGACTACAGCCGGCGCCCGGCTGAGGACTTTGCGCGCGGCACGCTGCTGCTGGAGGACGAGCAGGGCCACCCGCTCATGATCGAGTGCTCCACCTCGTGGGCCTACGTCGGGCCGGGGCTGCGCATCCAGATTGAGTTGCTCGGCCCGGAGTACGCGTTGGAGATCAACACCCTCAGCACCGAGCTGAAGGTCTTTCTCAGCCGCGAGGTGCGCGGCAGCGCCGGCGAAGATCTGGTGGAGAAACAGAACGCCGAGCAGGGCCTGATGCCGGTGCTGGAGGACGAGGCCGGCATCTACGGCTACACCGAGGAGGACCGCCACATGGTGGAGTGCTTCCGCAAGGGCCTGCGCCCCAGCGAGACCTTCCATGACGGCGTGGCGGTGGTGGAGATGCTTATGGCACTCTACAAGTCTGCTGAGGATGGCTGTACGGTCCAGTTGGCCGAGACCGACCTCTCGGACTACGTGCCGCCTGTGGCGCGGGGGGAGTACCGGGGCTAGGGCACCTCCAGAGCAGGTCATAGGTCATAGGCGATAGGTGATAGGGGGCGCGAAGCCCGGCCCCTCTCACCGATGACCTATTACCTCGCTTGGAAAAGCACTAGGGCGTATCCGCAAAGCGGGAGGTTTGGAGGGGCGCAGCCCCTCCAAACGAACTTTTGAGAAGATTTTTTGGGGGCGCAGCCCCCAAGCTCCCGCAAATGCAGTTTGTGGATAGACCCTAGCTGATCATCACGGTGCCGCTCTTGAGTGACTGGATCTGGGCAAACGATGACGGTTCTGGGGTGAAGTTCGTAACGCCGTCGGAGACGCTGCCGGAAGCCTCAGCGGAGCGGAAGGACCCGTTGAAGTGGGTGTTCACCATAAAGCCTTCTGATTGGAAGTGGAAGTGGCTGTTTTCACGGCTCAGTGCACCGGTACCAGTCCAAGTCAGGTTTATGGTCACTGGGAAGGAAGGGCTAGGGTAGGGCCCGAAGGGGAAGACCTCGATCGTGGTGTTCAGTGTGGCCGTATTGAGGCGTGCGCTGACCTGGAAGTCCGCAGGTGCCAGCGAGCTGAAGCCGGAGGCATCCAGCAGGGGTGTCCCTGTGCAGACGTCGAATTGGAAGATAGTGATCCCGGCGCCCGATGCTGCACCTCCCGGCCCCGGAGGGCTCTGGAGCGCATCGTCACTGGCGAAGACGAATACGTCTGTGAACACGCACCCCGTTGGGTCCGTGCTGGAGAAGAACGCCGAGGCGCTCTGACCCTTGAAGCGGAAGACGTCCCCTGCCTGGGCAGGCGCTGGTGAGGTGAAGGACAACAGAGCGAGGGCAAAGACGGCTGCGAGTGTGAGGACCTTCTTCATCGCTCGACTCCTTTCCTACTCCTTGTCGGATCAGGGTTGTTCCGCCGTGTTATACGTCGCCGCACTCCGACGCTACCATCACCTCCTTTCTGGTTGATGCGATCCCGATCGCGCCTCCGCCCCTCGCGGGCGTAGGATACCCCTGGGCCCGCCAGATACAACGGGCCCTCAAGAGTTTTGACCATCGAGTTCGGTATTACCCCCGGATTCGAGCCTTCAGGCGGCCTTGATCGGCTACAGCCTCGGGTCCAGTTACCGATTTCGGTTGTCAATATTCATCAGGACAGGGTCACACCCAACCCTCTCCTGCCGTGCGGTACGGCGGACGAGGGCGCAGTTCAGCACAGAGGTTGTGAAGTTAGTGGAACGCCGCCGTCTTCGCCGCGCTTTCACTCATTCCCCACGCGCAGTTCAGCACAGAGGTTGTGAAGTTAGTGGAACGTGGGCAGGCACTATGAATCAGGTGGGAGTGTGGGCAGCACGTGGGTGTGATGAGGCGGGACGAACATGCATAGAGGAAATATAAGCACAGCACCCCTACATTGCTAGTATAACATACAGATAGGTGATGTCAACTGGAGAAATCCATCTTAATGATATATAAACACTCGTAGCGCCGCCTTCAGGCAATAGACGGGCGTCACCCGGCACTACCATTCCTTAGTTCGACTTTATCCATTTCACATGTGAAATGGATAAAGTCGATAACAGTATTACGTCATACTGTCGGTCACGCAGATCGCATTGGGATGCGATCTTGGACAGGGCGGATCCGTCACAAGTGGGCCAGTACCATTTCTTGAATGTCGTGTTTCAGCGCGACATGCTAAAAATCGATGGTGCCGAGTGAGGCCACCGCATCACAAACGCGCGGCCTACCAGCGCCAAAATGGACAAAGTCGAGCTTAGAGCCTGTTTAAAAAGGGGAGCGTGAGGGGTTTCACCCCTCACACATCCCCTCCCGCCGCTGCGCGGCGGGGGGGCGGGGGTTCGCAGGGGCCACAGGCCCCCGCATCTCCACGCCGCGGGCAGCGCCCGCGTATCGGTGAGGGGTCAGGGGAGGGCGAAGCCCTCCCCTGAGACCCCACCCTATCCGGGGTGCCCGGATAGGCACTTAGTCCTGCCGTTTGAGCAGCCAGCCTGTCACTATCAGGCATGCCACGGCGTAGCCGGCGAGGATCACCCAGCGCGAGAGCAGGTGCTCGGCGGTGTAGGTGTACTCGGCCGGCGGGTTAGGCAGGCGCAGCATCCCCGGCTGCAGCGGCAGGTCGTTCAGGTTCACCGAGGTACCGTAGGCGTCCATCGCCCAGCGGCTGACGGTGAGCCAGGAGAGCGCCCGCTGCACCGTGACGCCGTCCCCCAGGCTAAAGATCACGCCGGCGAACAGGATCTGCGGGATGAGCGCCAGCGGCACGATGCTGATCGCCCGGTCTGGCGTGGCGGCGAAGGCCGAGATCGCCAGGCCGATCGCCAGCCCGGCCAGCGACGTCAGCACGGTGGTGACGAACAGCTCCAGCCAGATCGGCAGCAGCACCCCCTGGGGCGGGAACTGTACCTTCAGCCCCACCAGCAGCAGCAGGGCCGCGCTCTGCGCCGCCACCAGCAGGCTCAGCACCAGCACCTTGGAGAGCACATAGGGCACGATGCGCAGGTTCGCCAGGCGCTCGCGGCGGAAGATCGGCGCCTCCTTGGTGATCTCGCGCGCGGCGTTGATGATGCCGAACCAGACGGCCACGGTGGCCAGCATGAACAGCACCTTCTTGGCCTCGTTGGCGAAGGCGCTCTCGCCGACGATCGCGCCGGCCTTGGCCACTACCATGATCAGCAGGCCGATGATCGGCGCCTGCAGCAGCAGGATCGCCAGGTTGCGCCGATCCTGCACCGTGAGGTCCAGGTAGCGCCGCGCCAGGATGCCGAACTGCCGCAGCGCGGAGACCCGTGGCGTCCTGGCCTTCGCCGCGCCGTCCGCGCTGCCCGCCACGGGCCCCGCCGGTGCCTGCGCCAGCCGCCCGGCTACGTAGCGTTGGTAGTGCGGCGAGGCGCGGAACTTCATCTCCCACAGCTCAGCAAGGGAAGGCTGAACGCTGAAGGCTGAACGCTGAAGTGTGCCTCTCGGTTCAGCGTTCAGCGTGTTTCGGTCAGCGTGCTTCTGCCACGCCTCGTACTCGGCCTTCAGGTCGCGCTGCACCACCGCCCAGCGCTCAGGGTCCTGCGGGTCGGCCAGGCCCTCCAGCTTGGTGTAGATGTCCGCGAAGTCGCCGGAGGCCACGCCGAAGAAGGCCGGCGCCTCGGATGGCGGGCCGAAGAAGACCATGCGCCCGTCCGACATGAAGGCCACGTGGTCGCATTGGGTGATGTTGGCGGTGGCGTGCGTCACCAGCACCACCGTGCGGCCGCTGTCCGCAAGCCGCCGCAGGGTGTACATCATCTTCTTCTCCAGGCCGGGGTCCAGCCCGGAGGTCGGCTCGTCCAGGAAGAACAGGCTCGGGTCGGCCAGCAGTTCGGCGCCGATGCTGACGCGCTTGCGCTGCCCGCCGGAGAGGTTCTCCACCGGCTTGTCGCGGTGCGGCGCCATCTCCACGTCGTCCAGCACTTGCGTGATGCGGCGGGCGATCTCAGCCGGGGCAGTGTCGGCCGGGAGGCGCAGCTCGGCGGCGTAGCCCAGTGCGCGCTCCACCGGCAGCTGGCGGTGCAGGATGTCCTCCTGCGGCACGTAGCCCAGCACGGTGCGGTAGGCGTCGAAGTTGCGGTAGTAGTCGTCGCCGTTCACCAACACGCTGCCGTGGCTGGCGGGGGCGTAGCCGGAGAGGGCGTTCAGCAGGGTGGACTTGCCGGTGCCGCTGCCGCCCACCAGCGCCACGAACTCGCGCGGCGCGATCGAGAGCGAGACATCCTTGAGGATCATGCGGTTCTTGCCGCCGCGCGCCACCATGCGCCACAGGTTGCGCGCGTCGATCCGCAGCGCGCCCCGCTGGTCGTACTCGTCCAGGCTGTCGCCGTCGTACACCAGCTTGAAGGCGCCGATCTGGATCACGTCGCCTGGCGCGAGTGCGTGCTGCGTGATGCGCCGGCCGTTGACGAAGGTGCCGTTGGTGCTGCCCATGTCGCGCAGCAGGTGGGCGGCGCCGGCGCGCTCGATGGTGGCGTGGTGGCGTGAGACCTGCGGGTTGTCCAGGGTGATGTCGCACCCGACGCGGCCGATAGTGATCTGCACGTCGCCGGGATCGAGCGCGAAGCTGCGCGCCACGGCGCCGGCCTGTGGTTGGCGGGCGGCGCGCGCGTTGCGATAGGTGAGCGTCACGAAGTTGCCGGTGGCCGGATCCCCGATACGTAGCACGTCGCCGTCGGCCAGGGCCAGTGGCGTATTGGCGGCCAGGCGTCTGCCGCCGGCCAGCAGGCCATTGGTGGAGCCGACGTCCACGATGCGGTGGGCATCGCCCTCCGGCTCGATGCGGGCGTGGCGGGCCGAGACGAAGCGCGAGGTCAGGACGATGTCGTTATCCGGCGCACGGCCGATAGTCATGGGGCGCGGCAGGAGTGGTGCCTCACGCGTGGCGCCCTCGTCCTGGATCACGAGCGCGGCGGCGGAGGGCGGGGGCGGGGTGCGTAGCCCGTCGGCGGCCTGGGCGGGCGCCGGCATGCCGATCACCGTCGGCGGCGGGGCGGCGGGGGCGGCGGGCACGGCCTGAGATTTGCCGCAGCGGGTGCAGAACTTCGCGCCAGCGCGGGCCAGCGGCGCGCCGCAGTGGACGCAGGTGGTAGAGGCAGACACGGGCGCTCCTCCGGGCCAGACAGGTGCAGCTCCGAGGAGGATTCTAGCACAGGATCGCCGGCGCGTCCGTGCTCTGCATCGCCCCGCATTGCCGGGCAGCGGAGCGTTGCAGCGCTGCCTCGTAACGAACGGCAATGCGGGTGCACCCATGGGTGCGCCCCTGGAGGGGTTAGCAATGTCTCACATGCCCACGCCGCGTAGGAGCAGACCGGCGTGTCTGCCCGCAGTGCGCCCTCGCCGCACGCAGGCCTGCAGCGCCCGCCGTCAGTAGGTGACGCGCACCGGGGTGCCCACCGGCGCCCAAGCGTAAAGCCACTTCGCCGAACGCAGCGGCAGGTTGATACAGCCGTGCGAGGGGCGGGCGCCGCTGCCGAACAGGTTATGCCAATAGGTGCCGTGCAGCGCCACACCGCCGTAGATGTACATCACGTGCGGCACGTTCGGCACCACCCAGTACTGCCCGTCGGTCACGCCGTCCATGGTCTGCACCGGCAACTTGGCGTAGATCGCGAAGCTGCCGGCGGGCGTCTCCATGCCGTCGCGCCCGGTGGCCACCGGCGCGTCGAAGACCAGTTCGCCCCCCTCGTAGGCATACAGCCACTGGTCGCTGAGGTTAACGACGATGCGCTTGCCGCCGCCGGCCGCCGGCGGGGGCGCCGGGCGGGCCGGG
>DATMBA010000408.1:0-5903 GCA_035559635.1 Roseiflexaceae bacterium | reverse complement strand
CCGCCGCAGCGGCGGGCGCGCACGACAAGAGATGCCAGCAGGCGCGGAGGAGATGGCGGCGGGGCGCTGAACGGGACGTGCGGTGTGCCAGCGCGGATCGAAATTAGATCACTTTTGGATCACAATTGGATCAGTCCGATCATTCTATCATCTGCCTACCTATTGTCAAGCTGTATGCGCCATGCTACAATGGCGCAGTCCCGATCCCAGCAGAGACGAGGCATCCATGGCACGCACAAGCCCTGGTGTGCTGGAGCGACGGGGCGCCGGCAGCGCCCCCGAGCGCATCGTTCTCTCCGACATCACCACGCTCGGCAGGGCCAGCTCCTGCGTCGTCGTCATCAGTGCGCCGACGATCTCGCGGCTGCATGCAAGCATCGAGCTCCGGCACGACCGCTATGTGATCTTCGACACCGGCAGCGCGAACGGCACGTTCGTCAACGGCGAGCGGGTGGACGCCGCCGGCCGGGTGCTCAGCACCGGCGATGTGATCAGCCTGGGATCCGACGAGGTCGCTTTCACCTTCGCCGACCCGGAGCAGACGCTGATCTCGGCGGACGTACGCCCGGCGGCGCTCTACATCGACGACGCCGCGCGCGTGGTCAAGGTCTACGGCGTCGTCGCTCAGCTCAGCCCGCTCGAATACGACCTGCTGCTGCACCTCGCCAGCCACCCGGGCACCGTCTGCACCCGCGAGGGGAGCTACCTGGCGGTGTGGGGCCAGCCCTACAACCAGGCCACCTGCGAGGACGCGCTCAACGCCTGCATCGCCAAGCTGCGCCGCAACCTGCGCGTGGCGGCCGAGGCCGCCGGCCAGGAGCCGCCGATCATTACGACGATCCAACGCGTCGGCTTCCGCCTGGACTCGGCCGTCGCCTTCGCGCCGCGCGCCGACGCGATCACCCAGCCGGACCTCAAAGCGCGCAGCGTGTGACGGGGTCCCATTGAGAGGGCTTGGGAGGGCGTAGCCCTCCCAGAAACCCTCTCCCGTTACCTCTGGGAAGGAGCCGGGGGCGGGGTCCTCCCCTGAGACCCCACCCCGTCCGGATTATCGGGCGCGAAGCGGACACCGCTCGGATCACAGATCGATAACAGGCGCTGCACCCCCATCATTCCCTTCCACCCTCCCCTCCTGTATGCTGAGCCTGAGATGTAGTCCGGGAGGGCGCCCTCCCTGAGACCCTCGCCCAAACCGAACAGCGCGTGTGGACGTGTTCAGCACCGTGAGGAGCCAAACATGCCGGACGACCAGCAGAAACCACCGTCTGAGGCGCTGCGCGAGACCGGGGTGGTGCGCGTGATGACCTCCACCAGCGTCCACAAGCACGTGACGGCGTTTCAGACCACCCGGCTGCCGATCCTGCAGGTCGCGCTGGACGTGGGGCTGATGACGGAGCACCTGCGGCCGCTGCTCGGCGCGCTGGCCGGGCCGGGGGCAGCGCCCGAGGTGCGCTACGCGCGGCTGCTGGCCTACAAGCAGGGCAACCGTGGGCTGCTGCGCTACGAGTTGGCCGGGCTACCGCAGCCGGAGGGAGCGGTGCTGTTCGGCAAGCTGTTCGGCGAGCTGCGCCAGGCCGAGCGGCTGCACGAGACGATGCGCGCGCTGTGGGCTATCTTCGCCGGCACGCCCGGTGTGGGCGTGCCGCGCCCGCTCGGCTGCGTCCCGGAGCTGGCGATGTTCGTCTACGTCCCGGCCGAGGGCCAGTTCCTCAACGAGGTGATCGGCGGCGAGGGCGCGCTGCGGGCGATGGAGCTGGCCGGTACTTGGCTCGGCGCCCTCCACCGTGGCCGGCTGCCGCTTGAGCGCCACTTCCACATGGCCAACGAGGTGGTCAACCTGCAGGCCTGGGCCTCGCTCGTCGGCCAGCGCTACCCGGAGATGGCCGAGGGCGCCGAGCGCATCGCTGCCTACCTGCGTGAGCGCGCCACGACGCTGCCCTTCGACACCGCGAGCCCCATCCACAAGGACTTCCATTACGGTCACATCGTCGTCGGCGACCGGCTGGCGGTGATCGACTTCGACGAGATGCGCCTGGGCGACCCGAACTTCGACCTGGCGCACTTCTGCGCCAACCTGCACCTGCTCGCCTACCGCACCAGCGACATGCCCTACACCTTCTCGGCGCTGCAGCGCGCCTTCCTCGGCGCCTACGCGGCCCAGACCGGCTGGTCCTCGGACGAGCGCTTCGTCTACTTCTACGCCTATACCTGCCTCAAGATCGCCAAGCAGCTCTGCACGCTGCGCGGCTTGCGCCCGCGCCCGGAGGGTGAGGAGCAGCGCCGCCAGGTGGCCCTCATGATCGCCCAGGGGCTTGGCTCGCTGCCCTCCGACGGCGGCAAGAAGCTCGCCAGCCGCTTCGCCACCCAGCTCATCGAGCGCCCCGCGCCTGAGCCACGCCAGGAGTAAGCTATGCCAGCGGTCGCCTACATCGTGCGCAGCTTCCCGCGGTTGTCGCAGACCTTCATCCTCAACGAGATCCTGGCGCTCGAGGCTCGCGGCGTCCCACTGCGCATCTTCGCCGTCACCGACCCGCGCGAGCCGCTGGTGCAGCCACAGGCCGCCGAGGTGCTGGCCCCCGTGCGCTACCTGGACGTCATCCCGGCCGAGGAGCTGCGCGCCGCCCGCCTGGACCTCGCCCGGCGGGACCCGCGCCGCTACGCGGAGACGGTGGCCTACGTGCAGTCCCGCCCCGACCTGGACGATGGCTACACCGCCAGCTCGCGCTACGCCTGCCTGGACCAGGCGATCGTCCTGGCGTCCATGCTGGCGCGCAGCGGCGACGTCGGCCACCTGCACGCGCACTTCGCCCACGACCCGGCGCTGATCGCGCTGCTGGCGCATAAGCTGACGGGCATCCCGTTCAGCTTCACCGCCCACGCCCGCGACCTGTTCCAGATCCCGCGCCATATCCTGGTGGAGCGCGCGGCCGCCGCCACGGCGCTGGTGACATGCTGCGGTGCGAACCTGGCCTACCTGGACGAGGTGCTGCCGCCCGAGCTGCGCGCCAGGGTCCAGCTCATCCACCACGGCGTCAACCTGGAGGGGTTCCGGCCGGCGGATCGTCCGGCGCCCTCCGATTCTGGCGCGGCGGGAGCGGGGATGGCGCTCAGGGCCTCCGGCGAGGCTCCCTCACCCGCCGGGGAGGACGCCGCCCCCCTCATCCTCTCCGTCGGCCGGCTGGTGGAGAAGAAGGGCTTCCCGGACCTGCTGGAGGCATGCGCCCTGCTCATGGCACGCGGCCGCCGCTTCCGCTGCGCGATCTTCGGCGACGGCCCGCTGCGCACCGCGCTCGCGGCGCAGGTCGAGCGGCTCGGGCTGGCCGGCGTGGTGGAACTGGCCGGCGAGCGGCCCCAGCGCGACCTCGTCCCGGTCTTCCAGAGGGCGGATATCTTCGCGCTGGCGTCGTTCGTGACCGAGGACGGCGACCGGGACGGGGTGCCGAACGTGCTGGCCGAGGCGATGGCCTGCGGGCTGCCGGTGGTGAGCACCGCGGTGGCCGGCATCCCTGAACTGGTGCGCCACGGCGCGAACGGGCTGCTCTGCCCGGCACGGGACGTGGAGGCGTTGGCGGCCGCGCTCGCGCGCCTGCTGGACGACGAGGGTGAGCGCCGCGCCATGGGAGCCCAGGCCCGCCGCACGGTCGTCGAGAGCTTCGACATGCGGGCCGCCGCAGCACGGCTGGCCGGGCTGTTCGCCCAACCGATGCCGGTGGCCGCATAGGATCGAGGTGAGAGGTTACGAGCCTGTCTGATAAGGTCGTTGTTGACCATCCGGGATCTTGTGTGGCGTGCGGAGCCGCACTGCCGCCTGCGGGAGCATGGCTCGCGCACGCCACCATCTCTGAGGGCCGGCAGGGGCCGTATGGTGACGCCGAGCGCGCCGGTCACGTCGTGCCCGGCGGGGGTTCCGGGGGGCGCAGGCCCCCGGAACATTCCCGCGAAACGGGTGGATGCGGAGGGACATAGCCCCTCCGCACCTCCCCCAGGGGGTTTGGGGCGCAGCCCCAAACCTACGTGACCGATGCTCGAGGAGGGACCCTCTGGGTCCCTCCCTCAAACAACCCCCTTTCCCCAGAAAGGGAGGTGACACGATGCATAACCTGGCTGGAGCGACGATCAAAGGATACGAGCTGCGCGAGCAACTCGGTGTGGGCGGCTACGGCGCGGTCTACCGCGCCGCCCAGCCGTTGGTCGGGCGCGAGGTCGCCATCAAGGTCATCCTCCCGCAGTACGCCAACCAGCCCGAGTTCATCCGGCGCTTCGAGATCGAGGCGCAGCTCGTGGCGCGGCTGGAGCACCCGCACATCGTGCCGCTCTACGACTACTGGCGCGAGCCGGACGGCGCCTTCCTCGTGATGCGCTGGCTGCGCGGCGGCAGCCTGCACAAGCGGCTCGCCGGCCAGCCCTGGTCGCTCGCCGAGGTGGGGCGGCTGCTGGACCAGATCGCGGCGGCGCTCACGGTGGCCCACCGCCACGGCGTGATCCACCGCGACCTGAAGCCGGCCAACATCCTGCTCGACGAGGACGACAACGCCTACCTGGCGGACTTCGGCATCGCCAAGGACCTCGCCAGCGGCCATAGCACCGACGTGAGCGGCGTGGTCGGCTCGCCGGCCTACCTCGCGCCGGAGCAGATCAAGGCCGAGCCGATCACGCCCCAGACCGACATCTACAGCCTCGGTGTCATGCTCTACGAGATCCTGACCGGCGAACTGCCCTTCGAGGGCCCGACCCCGGTGGCGATGCTGTTCCAGCACGTCCACGCCCAGGCGCCGCATCTGCAGGCGCGCCGACCCGATCTCTCGCCAGCGCTGGACGCGGTGATCCAGCGGGCGCTGGCGAAGAATCCCGCCGAGCGCTACCCCGACGTGATGCGCCTGGTGGCCGACTTCCGCCTGGCGGTTGGCGTCTCCCGCGAGCGCAGTGTCGGCAGCGAGGCGGCCGCGCCCGCCCCCGACATCAGCACAGGAAGGCAGCCGGACCTGCGGCGCACCGGCTCGATCTACGACACCGGGGTGCTGTTCCAGTCCCCGCTGCTGGACGCCGTCGTCCCGGCGGTGGAGAACCCTTACAAGGGGCTGCGGGCCTTCCAGGAGGCCGACGCCGGGGACTTCTTCGGGCGCGATGCGCTGGTGGACCGCCTGCTGGACCGCCTGGACGAGCGCGACGCCCCGCGCCTGCTGGCGGTGGTGGGGCCGAGCGGCAGCGGCAAGTCCTCGGTGGTGCGTGCCGGCGTGATCCCGGCGCTGCGCCACGGGGCGCTGCCCGGCTCACGCCACTGGTTCTTCCTGGAGATGCTCCCCGGCGCCCACCCCATGACCGAGCTGGCCAACGCGCTGCTGCGCGTGGCCATCCAGACGCCGGAGGACCTGCCGCAGCAGCTGGCGCGCGACGAGCGCGGCCTGCTGCACACGATCCAGTGGCTGCTGCCCGGCGGCGCCGAGACCGAGCTGGTGCTGACGATCGACCAGTTCGAGGAGGTCTTCACCCTCGTACAGGACGAGGCCGAGCGCGCCCACTTCCTCAACAGCCTGCTCGTCGCCGCCACCGACCCGCACTCCCGCATGCGGGTGATCGTCACCCTGCGCGCCGACTTTTACGACCGGCCGCTGCTCTACCCCGGCCTGAGCGAGGTGGTGAGCCGCCGCACCGAGGTGGTCACCCCGCTGACGCCCGAGGAGGTGCGGCGCGCGATCGTCGAGCCGGCCCGCCGCACCGGCGTGACGCCGGAGCCGGACCTGGTGGCGGCGATCATGGCCGACGTGGGCGAGCAGCCAGGCGCGCTGCCGCTGATGCAGTACGCGCTCACCGAGCTGTTCGAGCGGCGCGCCGGCCGCATGATGACGCTGGCGGCCTACCGTGAGAGCGGCGGGGTGAGCGGCGCCCTGGCCCGCCGGGCCGAG
>DATMBA010000407.1:0-1533 GCA_035559635.1 Roseiflexaceae bacterium | reverse complement strand
CCAAGCCCGCCGCTGCGGGCTGCAGGCCGCGCAGGCGGCCTGCGCAACAGCTAGCGCGGGGCCCAGAGGGCACCCCACGCGCCGGGCGTGGGACGCCACGATGGACGTTGACGGCGCCCTATCGTGCTGGCGATTGGCATTGCCGTAGGGGCGCGGCAGGCGCGCCCGGCAGCCTGGGGAGCAACGACGCCGCGCCCGGCGCGCCCGCCACGATTCGCGGCGCCCACGGCAGGGGCGCCGTTGCGGGGGGTTCCTCGGCTGGCACGCTTCGTGCCAAAACGTGGGTGGACGCAGGCATGCAACACAGCACAGGCGGAGGAACGCATGGCGGACGTATGCGATGTGCTGGTGGTGGGAGGCGGTCCGGCGGGACTCTCGGCGGCGCTGTACCTGGCGCGCTACGACCGGCGCGTCGCGCTGTTCGACGCCGGGCGCGGGCGCTCGACGTGGCACCAGGTGAACCATAACTACCTCGGCTTCCCCGGCGGGATCACCGCGCGCGAGCTGCGGGCGCGCGGCCGGCAGCAACTCGCGGAGTACCCGCAGGTAACCGTGCTGGAGCACCTGGTGGAGGAGATGCAGCGCGAGGGCCAGCAGTTCCTGGCGCGTGGACAGGCCGGCGAGTGGCACGGGCGGGCGGTGATCCTCTGCACCGGGGTGGTGGACCACTACCCGCACTTCGCAGGCTGGGAGGAGTACGTCGGCCGCAGTATGTTCTGGTGCATCACCTGCGACGGCTACGCCTGCAAGGGGCGGCGGGTGGTGGTGCTCGGCGGCACGGACGACGCCGCCACGCTGGCGCTCCAGCTCCGCCGCTTCACCGACCAGCTGACGCTGCTGACGGACAGCCACGACGTGCGTATCGGCCGCGAGTGCCTGGCGCGGCTGCAGCGCGCCGGAATCCCCTTAATTGTGGACCGGCTCGCCGCGGTGGAGGGCCGCGACGGGCAGGTGCAGCGGATGCACACCCAGGGCGGCCGCCGCCTGCAGGCCGACCAGATCTTCTCCCACCACGGCGCGACACCGCAGACGAAGCTGGCCGAGCAGCTGGGGGTGCGCCTGGCCGCCAACGGCTATATCGAGACCGACGCCGAGCAGCGCACCAGCGTGCCGGGGGTGTTCGCAGCCGGCGACGTGACCCGCATGTTCTCGCACCAGGTCGCCACCGCGGTCCACGAGGGCGGCCAGGCGGCGTCGGCGGCCAACTACTTCCTCTACCCGCCGGACATGCGTGACCCCTGAGAGCTTGTTGAACAGCCTCCCGGCTGGGGGATGAGTGAAGGGTAAATGAACGCTGAGCTAGTAATCGGGTCATGGCTGGGCACCACGCCCGGCCCGTGAACGGGCGGGCTAACCGTTGCCAAGCCCGCCTGCGCGGGCTGCAGCTCAGGCCGCGCAGGCGGCCTTCGTACGGGATAGCCCGCGGCTTGACCCGCCGGGCGTGGTGAGGCGCCACATTCCCGCTTTAGACAGGGTTTCGCTGCGCGGCCTCCAGCCTTCCAGTCTGGGGAGGCTCGGAGGGGCGACGCCCCT
>DATMBA010000406.1:0-3174 GCA_035559635.1 Roseiflexaceae bacterium | reverse complement strand
TGATCTCAGTCTGTTCTCGCTGGGCTTGCGGCTGCTGGCGTATTGTTTGCGTCATCGACGGACCATCCCACCTGGATTACCAATACAGCTGATCCCGGCACTACAGCACCCGCTCAAAAGTTCTGTACGGTAGTCAATTCCTGTCTCCATATCCACATTCTCACACCTCAGACATTACGCATTACACCTCAGCCCCCCATGCGGGTCGCGCACAACGCCAGATGAAAACCGGGTGGGGTTTCAGGGGAGGGCCAGGCCCTCCCCTGCCCCTCCCGCAGGGATTTTCACGTTAGACATTACGCATTACACCTCACGGGATCTCCACTGTCCCCAACAGCAGCGCGTGCTCCCCCGCCACCGCCGGGTCGGCCGGCGTGCCGGCGGTGAGCGGCAGGCGCGCGCCGCTGGCCGTATCGTACAGGCCGAGCGTCAGCCGGTAGGCGCCCGGCGGCAGGGCAGGCGGCAGCTCCAGCGGCAGTGGCACCGCGATCTGCTGCCCCGCCTGCCAGCGCCCGGTGGGCGGCGCGTCCCCCCCGCCCGGCGGCGCGTCCACCTGCGCCACCCGGCGTCCCTGCGCATCCAGCAGGTGCACGAAGGCATGGTAGTCGCCTGCCGGCGGCGTGCGCACGTCCCAGGCCGGCGTGACGGTGATACGCCCCGGCGCGCGCTCCACCGTCACGCCGCGCAACGTCAGGCCCGTACCGAAGCGCGCATCCAGCGGCGTAGCGAACGGGCGCGGCAGTTGGTAGATGCGGGCATACTCGATGCCGTGGATCACCACCCGATGCAGCGGCACGGTCCCCTGCAACGCGCGGTAGATCTCGGGGTGTGCGCCGCGCTGGACCGACTCGAGGTACACCACGGCGTAGTTCGCCGGCAGCCTGCCGTAATCCTCCACATCGCGCACGTCCACCGGCACGAACGGCTGCAGCGTGCGGCCGAGCGCCGAGAGCACCGGCCCGTAGCCGATGTCCGGCCGTGCGCGCAGCCAGGCGCCCACCTGGTCCATCCCCTCGCCCCAGCCGATCAGGAAGGTGCGCTGCGCCACCGTCCCGCCGCCCAGCAGCGGGTTGTAGTAGCTCAGGTAGTAGGGATGGACCAGCAGCGGCTGACTCAACTCGGCCGCGAGCACCAGGCCGGCCAACGACCAACGACCAACGACCGACGACCGACGACCGACGCGCCTCTGTCGGTCGTACCCTTCGATCCTGCCACTGGCGCGGGCTGTATCTCGAGCGGCAAGCCGATCTGCAATCCTGGTGAGACCCGCAGCTGAGAGGACCAGCAGCGCCGGCCAGGTGGGCAGCACGTAGCGGTCGAACTTCTTCGGCCCCAGCGTCATCACCAGCGTCCAAAACAGGACGAAGGCCAGCAGCACAAGCAGCGTCGGATTATGGATGTTGGACTTTAGCCTGGCCTGCCCCGCCCGAATCCAAGATCCCACATCCCAAATCCCAAATCCAACATAGGCCAGCAGGCCGACGAGCGCCAGCGGCGTCGTGCGGAACAGGTCGGCGAGCGGGTAGAACAGCGGCCCAGGGTCGGCCACCGCCCGGCCAAGGAAGAACTGGCCGTCGCCATTCGGCCTCCCGCCGTTCGACACAATCTCGCCGGCGTAGCGTGCCAGCGCCCGCCCGGGCTCAGCCCACAGCGCCGGCCAGAGCGCCACTACCGTGAGCAGTGCCACCCCCAGCCAGAGCGCGAAGCGCGGAAATGCAGATTGCAGATGGTAGATGACAGATCGCGGCCGCCGCCACGCTGCATGCTGCACGCTGCACGCCACAATCGTGAGGAGTCCCGCGAACGGCAGCAACACCAGCGCCGGCCCCTTGGTGAGTAGGGCGAGGCCGCCGCAGACGGCGGAACCCACCAAGGACCAGGGACCGAGGACCGAAGATCGAGAGCCTATCAGCGCACTTTCCCCGCGGCCTTCACAGTCTGGTGCTTCATCTTCGGTCTTCGGTCTTCGGTCATTCGTCGGGATAAGCAGCAGCAGGCTGAGCGTGACGAACGAGGTCAGCAGCGCGTCCAGGTGCAGCAGGCGCCCGTGGGCGATCAGGTAGGGGGAGGTGGCCCACAGCGCACCGGCCACCAGCGCGGTGAAAGGCGCTACGAGGCGGCGCAGGAGCAGGTAGCCCGCCGGTACCAGCATGGCCTGCAGCGTCGCGCCGGGCAGGCGCAGCCAGGCCAGGTGCTCGACCGGGGAGGGTGACTCAATCAGCCCGGCGCCCAGCAGAGACCGCTCCAGTGCCAACCCCAGGCTCCCCAGCCACATGTTGGTCACGCCCGGGTGCCCGGTGAGCAGCGTGTCCCCCCAGCGGCCCGCGGCCAGCGCCGCACTGAAACGCTCGGTGCGCGTGATCCAATGGTAGGCCTCGTCGGTCGTGAAGTAATCCGCCAGGCCGAGCGTGCGCGGCAGCAGCGCGAGCAGGCCTAGCGCCAGCGCCGCCAGCGCCGGCCGCCACGTTGCCACCGCTCCCGCCCGCCCGCTTGCCACCCGCACCGTGGTGCTGCGCCAGACTCGCATGATGCTGTGTCTCACAGCTCAGATTGTAGCACACTGCCGCGGCGCGGCGGGTCACCTTGCAGAGGTACGCGTGCGCCGGCGAGTCGGGGGGGTGAGAGGCTTCGCTCCTCCCACATCCCCTGCCCGCCCGCCGCGCAGCAGCGGGCGGGGGAGATGCGGGGGCCTGCGGCCCTCGCGCCCCCAGCCGGGAGCTTTTCAGACAAGCGCTTATAGGCACCGCCGCTTGCAGCGGGCCGTCCCGTGGGCGCGCATGGTACTGCCCGCCGAGAGGACCAACGGCGTGTTCTCACGAAGATTTAAAAACGGTATAATCGGACCCAAGGTGAATAAAATGTCATAAATCACCCTCCGCAGCCGGCCGCATCCCGCGCTCGTGCGGCAGCGGGACCAGCTTCGCCCATGCGAGACAGGAGCAATACCATGCCCGAGCCATCCGCCAGCACATCGTTTCACGCGCCCGTTGGGAAACTCCACGGCGCGGCGCCGGGCGCACACACGCTGGCCGGTCCAGCGCTGCACGTCCTCTTGCACCAACTCACCCAATCGCTCACGGTGCTGAGCAGTGCCGCCGAGCTAGTGTTGGAGAACCGCGCGGCAGGCCCCGGGGCCCAGCCGCTGCGTGTGTGGTTGCAGCCCAACGCGCGCCA
>DATMBA010000405.1:0-8882 GCA_035559635.1 Roseiflexaceae bacterium | reverse complement strand
ACAATCTTCAATCTTCAATCTTCGACAGGTACGCATCCGCGTCGGCCACGGTCCGCAGGAGGCCGGCCTCGTCCACGGGCGCGGCGCGCAGGCGGCCGAGCAGGGCCAGCAGCGCCGAGTACGTCGAAAGCATGGCCGACCTGTTCCAGCGCGGCGGCAAGCGCGCCTACATCCTGCGCCACTACCACGCCGCGCTCAAGCGCCGCCTGGCCAGACCCTATGGCGTCAACCCGCAGCTCGATGACGCGGCCTTCGTGCGCGAGCTGGCTCGCACCCGCGAACTGGACGAGCCGGCGCTGCTGGCCCTGCTCGGCCGCCTGCGCGCCGCGCCCGTGGACGAGGCCGGCCTCCTGCGGACCGTGGCCGACGCGGATGCGTACCTGTCGAAGATTGAAGATTGAAGATTGTGCACTGCGACATTAGCGCATAATCTGCAATCTGCAATCTGCAATCTGAAGCGTATGGCCGATCGCCTCCAACCCATCCTCGCGATCCTGGACGACGGGCTGAGCCTGTACCGGCGCCACTTCGCCGCCTTCCTGCTGATCGCCGCGAGCTGGTTCGTGCCGGTGGCGGTGGTGGCCGGGCTGCTCGTGGCGTCGGCCCAGTGGATGACCGAGCTGCAGGTGGTGCTGGTGGTGCTCGGCGCGACGCTGCTCCTGCTGCCGCTGCTGGTCTACCTGGTGGGCGGCCTCTCGCGTGCCGCCCTGGCCGCCGCCGAGGGCCGGCCGGTGCGGTTGCGGGAGGCGCTCGCGATCCCGCCGCGGCGGGCAGCCGGGATGGGGTGCTTCACGATCGTCTACTCGATCGTCATGCAGCTCGTCTCCTCGGCGCTGAGCTTCACCTGCATCTGCCCGCTGTGGATCTTCGGCGCCGCCTTCGTCGGCGTGCTGGGCGCCACCGGCGGCGAGACGGCTCTTGGCGTGGCGGCGCTTGCGCTGCTCGGTGTGCTCTTCGCCGGCGTCTACCTGTTCGCGCTGATCGTTGGGGGGGCCAGCTACAGCAGCCTGGTCTACGCGTTGCAGCCCTGGGCACAGGAGTCGCTGCCCTTTGGCGCGGCGATGGAGCGCAGCTTCGCGCTGATCGGCTACCGTTTCTGGCGTAACGCGCTGGCCTGGGGCCTCAGCGCGGTGCTGCTGGCGGCCGTGGCGCTCACCGTGACGCTGGCGGTGGGGCTGCTGGTGCCGCTGCCCCTCATCCTGGCGCTTGGTGAGGGCTCGCCGGTGGCCCAGGCGGCCTCCGCCACCGCCTGGCTGATCGGCCTGGTGGTGGTGCTGCCGCCCCTGCCGATCTGGATGGCGCTGCTGTACCGGTCGAACGTCCAGGCCCGCGCTGGCGGCGACCTGGAGGCCCGGGTTCACGCTTGGGTGCGCGACAATGCTGGTGCTGGGAGCAGCCTATAGCGAAGTGCAGAACCATTGAACCAGTCGCATGCCGGGAGCGCGGGCATCCCGCCCGCCTGCGCGCACGATGCGCGCGCTCCCGGCGTTCAACCATGTTGCGCTTCGCTGTAGAGAGAGCGCGCGGGAAATCCTGGTTGCACGACAATGCCGATTATGGGGCTGCATACGCCACAGCATTTTGCATTCTGTATCCTGCATTCTGCATTCAGAGATAAGAGAAGACCGATGCTAACACAAGACACCGCAGACATCATCCGCTCCGAGGCCGCCAAGGTGCTGGTGGGGCAGGAGGAGCCGTTCACCCACCTGCTGATCGCGCTGCTCACCGGCGGCCATGTGTTGCTCGAGGGGGTCCCTGGCACCGCCAAGACCCTCATGGCCAAGACACTCGCCGCGCTGACGCAGACCGAGTTCAAGCGCGTGCAGTTCACGCCGGACCTGATGCCCTCGGATGTGATCGGCACGCAGGTCTACGAGCTTGGCAGCGGCCAGTTCCGCCTGCGCCGCGGCCCGGTCTTCACCAATGTACTGTTGGGGGACGAGATCAACCGCGCGCCGGCCAAGACCCAGAGTGCGCTGCTGGAGGCCATGGAGGAACGCCAGGTGACGATCGAGGGCGAGCGCCTGCTGCTGCCCGAGCCGTTCTTCGTGATGGCCACCCAGAACCCGGTGGAATACGAGGGCACCTACCCGCTGCCCGAGGCCCAGCTCGACCGCTTCCTGTTCAAGGTGCTGGTGGACTACGCGCCCCAGCCGGTGGAGGTGGAGGTGCTGCGCCGCTACCACCACGGCTTCGACGCCCACCACCTCGAGCGCGCCGGCCTCGAGCGCACCGTTACCCCCGAGACACTCGCCCGCTGCCGTGAGGAGATCCAGCAGGTGCAGGTGGACGACGGCATCTTCACCTATATCACAGACATCGCCCAGGCCAGCCGTAAGTCGCTCGACCTGCTACTCGGCGGGAGCCCGCGCGCCTCGATCGGCCTGCTGCTGGCCGCCAAGACCTGGGCCGCCATGCAGGGGCGCGCGTTCGTGGTGCCGGACGACGTGAAGTTCCTGGTGCGCCCGGTCTACCGCCACCGCATCATTCTGCGGCCCGAGGCCGAGATCGAGGGCCTGACCCCGGACACCGCCATGACACGTATCCTGGCCAAAGTAGAGGTGCCGCGCTAAACACACGCATATGATCCCTTCGCTCCGCCTGCTGCTCCTCCTCCTGCTCGGCTCCACCCTGGTGGCCGGGGTCGCGCTGCTGCCGGCGCTCCTCTGGCTCGCCGTGGCCTACCTGCTGGCGGTGGCCGCGCTGGTGGCCGCCGACGCGCTCGTCACCACCCGGCCGCAGGCGATCGAGGTGGAGCGCATCAACGACAGCAAGCTCTCGCTCGGCGCGCAGAACCTAGTGACGCTGCTGATCGCCAACCGCTCCGCGCGCTCGCTGCGCTTCCAGCTGCGCGACGAGCACCCGCTCGAGATCCCCGCCGACGCCGTGATCCTCAGCGGGGCGGCCGCCCCCTTCGGCCTGGCCGAGTTGCACTACCACCTGCGGCCGCTGCGCCGCGGCGACTTCGCCTTCGGCGACGTCAACATCCGCTATCCGAGCGCGCTCGGCACCTTCACCCGCCAGGCGCGCTACCCCGCCGCCGCCCAGGTCAAGGTCTATCCCAACGTGCTCGACGTGCGCAAGTACGACCTGCTGGCGCGCAAGGGGCTGCTGTTCGAGTTGGGGCTGCGCCCGGCGCGCATCTTCGGCCAGGGCGCCGAGTTCGAGCGCCTGCGCGAGTACAACACCGACGACGAGTTCCGCCGCATCAACTGGAAGGCCACCGCCCGGCGCGGCAAGCCGATCGCCGCCGAGTACGAGACCGAGCGCAGCCAGTACGTCGTCAGTGCCATCGACACCGGTCGCCTCATGCGCCCGCCCATCGGTGACCTGGCCAAGCTGGACTACGCCATCAACGCGTCCCTCATGCTCTCCTACGTCGCCACCCTCAAGGGCGACCACGTGGGCATGCTGAGCTTCGCGGACGACGTGCGCACCTACCTGGCGCCCAGGCGCGGCCGCGGCCAGTTCTACCGCATGCTCGAGGCGCTGTACAACGTCCAGTTCGAGCCGGTGGAGGCCGACTACGCCCGCGCGCTCACCTACCTGGGCCTCAAGCACAAGCGCCGCTCGCTGGTGGTGCTCTTCACCGACCTGGTGACGCTGGACGCGGCGCGGCCCCTGGTGGCGCACCTGGCGCGCCTGGCGCAGCGCCACCTGCCGCTCTGCGTGGTGATCTCGGACCCCAACGTGACGCGCCTGGCGGCCCAGCCGGCGCGCAGCTCGGAGGCGGTGTACCAGCGGGCGGTGGCCGAGATGCTGCTGGATGAGCGCCAGGTGGTGCTGGACACCCTGCACCGCAGCGGGGTGCTCACGCTGGACGTCCCGGCCGACAAGCTGACCGTGGCGCTGATCAACAAGTACCTGGAGCTGAAGGGTCGTGGGGTGCTGTAGTCACTCGCCGGCGCTCGCCAGTTCCTGCGGCAGAGGCTTTCAACCAAGCTCTTAGGGATTTCAAACGGATATCTGGCTCTGCACCACGCCCGGCTGCTGAAGCAGCGGGCTAGCCTTCGCAAAGCCCGCCGGCGCGGGCTGCCACCCAGGCCGCGCAGGTGGCCTTCGTGAAGGATAGCCCGCCCGTTCACGGGCCGGGCGTGGGAGGGCGCCCGGAGACCCGATGACAGCGGCACCGTGCATCAGCCGCGGGCTCTCCCCTGCCACGCCCGCCGGCGCGGGCTGCCACCCAGGCCGCGCAGGTGGCCTTCGTGAAGGATAGCCCGCCCGTACCCTGCGGGAACGCCTGTGGCGTGCACGGGCCGGGCGTGGGAGGGCGCCCGCATGCCCGATGCCAGACGCAACGTTCATCAGCCGTCAGCCTCTGATTTGAGCCATCCAGCTTTAGCTCGATCGCCACAGCTGCCTTGAGTTGGGCGAATGCCTGTTGGGCGATGGCAGTATCCTCAACCGTTTCCAGCCGCTCGACAAGAGTTTCCCAATCCTCCGCGCTGATAACCGCCAGGCGCTTGCCCTGCACTGTCAGGGAGGGCAAGCCCTCCCTGAGACCCACCATTTTCCATCGCAAGCGCCTGCCGCAGCGCATGCAGCACCAGGCGCTCCTCGCCCGGCTCAACGGTCTGCGGGTTGAGGGCGATCGCGTCGCTCCCCATCACACCCACCGCCACCGGCGGGTCGGCGCGCAGCAGCGCATCCACCAGTGCGTCGCGCGTGAGGCCGCACGCCGGGTCGAGCCGCACGATCGCGCGGGCGTGTGGCTGGCCGGCCTCGCTTGGATACCCGCGCTCGGCGCGCACCCCCGGCAGGCCGCGCAGCCCCTCCAGCCAGAAGCGCACCATCGCCTCGTAGCGCTCCAGCAGCGCCGCCTCGTCCTGCGCCAGCGACCACTCGACCGCCGCGAGGACCCCCATCAACTCCTCTTTGCCGACCTTCATCGGCCGGCCGATGGCGTGGTTCGGGTTACCGTGGCGCCGGCAGGCGGCGATCAGATCCGGACGGCCGAGCACCAGCCCGGTGGCCTGCGGGCCGCGCAGCCCCTTGCCGCCGCTGAAGATCGCGATGTCGGCGCCAAGATCGCCGGTGAAGCGCCACAGGTTGGCGATCGGCGGGATCTGCGCGGCGGCGTCCACGATCACCGGCACGCCGCGCGCGTGGGCCGCCTGGACCACACGCTCCAGTGGGAGCGCGCCGCGCGCGAAGTGTGCGCCGGCGAAGTAGACCACACAGGCGGTGCGCTCTGTCAGCGCCGCCTCCAGTTCCTCCGGCGCCGCACCGCTGGCTGTGCCGATCTCCACCAGCCGCGCGCCCGTCTGCCGGATGGCGTAGTCGAAGCCGTTGCGCTGGCAGCAGTGGACCACCACCTCGCGCCGGCGCCCCTCTGGGTACGGGAAAGACGCGACCACCTCCGGGTCGTCGCCAGCGATGCAGGCCGCCACCGCCAGCACCAGCCCTGCCGCCGCGCCCGAGGAGACATAGCAGGCCGGGTTGTGTGTCAGCGTGGCGATGCGCGCGCCGACGCGCTCCTGCAGCGCGTCCAGGTCCACGAACGCGCCGGCCGCATCCACCATGGCCTGGAGCACCGGCGCCGGCATGCGTGCGCCCCCCAGCCGGGTGAGCGTCGCGGCGGCGTTGATCACCGGCCGGACCCCGAGATCTTCGTAGGTCGTCATCGCGCCGCCTCCCACAGCCGCGGCATCGGCTCCACGCCCATGCGCGCGCTGAGCCAGGCATCCAGCCAGTCGGCGTCGGTGCCGCCCTCGTGGGTCAGCTGGTAGTGCTGTACGCGCCCGGCCAGCGCCTCGCTGAGCGGGCGCAGCCACTCCGGGCCGCCCACCGTGCCCGTGTCCCCGACGGTCAGGAGCGTTGGGGCCGTGATGCGCGCCGCGTGGCGCAGCGGGTCGAAGTATGCAAGCGTGCGGGCCACCGCCGCGGTGCGCTCCGGGTAGGCGCGCAGGTAGTCGTTGATCTCCTCAAGCGGGTAGGCGTCGGTGCGGGCGGCGGCCTCCAGCATGCGGTAGAACATCAGGCCGCTCACCTGGGCGGCCGCGAAGCGCGGGCGGCGCGCGGCCGTGAGCAGCGCCAGGTCGTCGCCGGCGACCGCCACGCGCGCCGGGTCCACCTCGGGGCGCGCGAGGAGAAACTCCGCGCCGCGCAGACAGTCGGCCACGATGCTGCGGTAGACATAGCTGGCCGGGTCGTCGATCCCGTGGGTCAGCAGGCCGGGGTAGGATGCCTGGAACGGCTGGTCGGCCAGGCGTTGGCCGCGGTGCATCAGCACCAGCACCGCGTAGCGCCGCCGGTCGTCGTAGTGCGGCAGATGATTGACGCTGCCGTAGCGCGGGGTCACCAGCAGGCCGGGGAACGGTCCGGCGCCGCGAGGGACGCTGTAGTAGCCGAAGATGCGATAGGGGCCGATGCTGGTGAGGCGCAGCGCGGAGACCGCGGCGAAGTCGGTGGAGCGCAGCGGGAGTGGCTCGAGCTCCGGCGCCGCCGGCACACGCGCCAGCTCCGCATCCAGCGCGTCCCAGTAGGCGTCGAGCTCTGGCTGATCGGGCTGGGTGGACATCGTCGATACGTCCCTTTCATCGGCGGCAGAAGATAGCCCGCCGTGAGATGCCCGCTGGGCCCGGCCGGGTGTGGTGCGGCGCCACATGCCCAAAGCCCCGCATGGCCCGTCGCGACTATGCCCCCGCCCCTTGCCCCTGCGCCGAATGCGCCCCCGGCCGCAGGTGCCGGTCCAGGAACGCCTCGACCTTCGGCATCTCCCAGTAGGCGCCGGCGTCGTGGGCACAGCGTGGGTAGGTGTGCAACTCCTTCGGGCAGGTGAGGGCCTGGTGGAGCGCGTAACCGGTCTCCGGCGGGCAGACGTCGTCGCCGAGGCCGAGGTAGAGCAGCATCGGGCAACGGATCAGCGGCGCGAAGTTGATCGCGTCGAAGTAGTTCAGCGTCTCCCGCACCGCCGCGGCGCGCTCGGGGTAGGCGCGCAGGTAGTCATTGATCTCCTCGTAGGGCCACGAGTGGGTGAGCGATGCCGCGTCCATGAAGCCGCACAGGTAGGGCGCGCCGGCCGCGCCCGCCGCGACGGCGCCGGCCCGCAGCGCGGCGGTGGTGATCGTCAGCGCGCCGCCCTGGCTGCTCCCGTGCACGCCAATGCGGGCGCGGTCCACCTCCGGCCGCGCCAGCACGAAGTCCACCGTGCGGGCGGCGTCCACGTAGAAGCCGCGGTAGGCGTAGGTGTTGCGGTCGACGATGTTGGTGGTGAGCAGGCCGGGGTAGCCGGGGTTGTAGTGGCGGTTCGAGCGCAGCTTGCCGCGCGGGGCCACGCCCACGGCGGCGTACCCCTTCCTGGCCCACGACTTGGGCAGGGTCGGTTCGGAGATATAGCCCGGCATGATCAGCAGCGCCGGGTAGGGCGGTGGCAGGTATGACTCTTTCGGCACGCAGTACCAACCGGCGATCCGCAGGCCGTCCAGGCTGTCGTAGTGGATCTCGTATGTGTCCACCTCGGGGGTGGAGCGCAGCGGCACGCGCGCCATCGCTGGATTGAGCGGGATGGCGTCCGCCGCGGCCATGACCTCGGCCCAGAAGGCGTCGAAGTCCTCAGGGCGGGTCACGCTGGTGCCGTACACGGCGGCCGGCCCGCGGGTCGTCGCCATAGGTGCGCCTCCGTAGGGTATACGGGCGATTGGATTTCAGAACATCGTCGAGGGTTCGCGCTCCAAACCCTCCGCCGGTGGCACACTACCCCCTGGCCTCCGGACCCCAGAACACCAGGCGCTGACCGCTCCTGCCGTCACCTGGGGCTGCCACCGCGGTCACCCGCAAGCTGCCCTGCGCGCCGGCACGCTTCTCTAGCGCCCGCAGGACCTCCCCGTACTGCTGGCCCACCACATCACGCGGATGGCGGCCGAGAATCGTCTCACAGAACACGGTGTTGGCCGCTAGCACGCGGTCGTCGGCGTCCAGCAGGAGCACCCCCTCCGGCAGGTGGTCGAACACCGCGCGCAGCACGTCGCGGCTGCTCTGGAGTTGGCGCGTGCGCTGTTCGACCAGCGCCTCGAGCAAGCGGGCCTCGCGCCGCAGGGCCGCGACGTGCTGCAGGTTGGCGCAGGCCACCGCCACCACCCCGGCGAAGATCGTCGCCAGCGCCCAGGTCTCCGGCGCGAACCCAAGCTCCCCCGGCTGCGCACGGGTCAGCACGAAGGCGCCGATGCCGCGACCGTGGCGTACCAGCGGCAGCGCGGCGCACGCCGGCAGGCCCGCGCCGTTCCCCGGCGCCGTCACTACGGACTGTGTCTGCCACGCCTGGCGCGCCGTGGCTGCCACGTAGTCCACCGCCTCGGCGCTGGCCGGGAGGCCGGTGGGCGAGGCTGGCGCCAGCCCTCCGGCCTCGTCCGCCAGGAAGAGCACGCCGCCGTCCACCTCGAACAGCTCGGCGCTCTGCCGGCCAAGCATCGCTGCCAGTTCCTCGTCCGAGTGCTCCACCGTGAGGAACTGGCTCATCGCCAGGAGCGCGCGCACCTGGTCGCTTGCCGCACCCGGCGCCAGCGCCTGCTGCACCGTGACCGAGAGTTGCGAGAGGGCGGCAGCGCTGGTGAGCAGTTGCTCGTGCGCCGCCTGGAGCTGCCGCACCAGGTCCGTCAGCTCCGCTGCGGAGAGGGTACGAAGATCGACCGCGTCCATAGCTCGCTCCTTTGCTGTATGTCCGGTCGTGCGCCTATTCTATAGCAGTCCTATCGGACGTGCAAAGGGAAGGAGGGATCTTCGCGGGGGTTGATGAAGTTTTATTGACTACCGTACAGAACTTTTGAGCGGGTGCTGTAGTGCCGGGATCAGCTGTATTGGTAATCCAGGTGGGATGGTCCGTCGATGACGCAAACAATACGCCAGCAGCCGCAAGCCCAGCGAGAACAGACTGAGATCAC
>DATMBA010000404.1:0-2555 GCA_035559635.1 Roseiflexaceae bacterium | reverse complement strand
CCGCCGATGTGCGCCGGGTCGGCCTCCAGCAGCAGCACACGCAGGCCGCGCCCCACCAGGTGCGCCGCGGCGGTGAGGCCCGCGACCCCACCCCCGATGATGACAGCATCGTTCATACAACCGTGGAGGGGCACAGCAGGCGCTGTTATCAACAGTACAGAACTGCCGATCGCTGCGCGTGCTGCGCCCCTCCAGATGCGGTTGGGCGGACCCTACCTGATCTCAACCGTCGCGCCGGCCTCGACCAACTTGGCCCGCGCCGCCTCGGCCTCCTCCTTGCTGACCCCCTCCTTGACCGGCTTGGGAGCGCCTTCAACCAGGTCCTTCGCCTCCTTGAGGCCCAGGCTGGTCAGCTCGCGCACCGCGGGCGCAGTTGGCGCTTCGCCGCCGAGCACGGCGTGCACGGGATCTGGTCCCCGTACCGCAATCTGCGGGCCGCGCTGGCGCGCTGCGATGTGCCGCTGGCGCTGCGCCCCTCGCGTGAGGAGGGCTGGATCTACGGGCGCGGCTCGCTGGTGCGCCGCGCCGCGGTGGGCAGCGCCATCCGCCGCAGCCCGCTCCCGGCGCCGTTTCACTACCTGTACCTCTTCACCCGGCCGCGCTTTCTGAACATTCTCACGCCCGCCGACTTGCTGGCCCTGCCGCGCGTGCTCGCCGGGCTGCTGGTGGCCATGTCCGTCGACCCGCTGGCCGAGCAGCGAACGCTGCGCGGCGCCTCGCTGGCCGATCTGACCGAGGGCTGGACGCCGACCCTGCGCAACTTCTTCGCTGCGCTGGCGCGTAGCGGCCTGGCGGCCCACCCGGACGAGGTGCCGGCCGCGGGGTTCATCGCGTTCCTGCGCTTCTACACGCTGCTCAGGCGCGACTCGTGGGCCTTTGACTATCTGCCTGGCACGGGGGCGGCGCTCATCGCCGAGCCGTTGGCCGAGGTGGTGCGGGCGCGCGGCTGCGAGATCCGCATGGGGGCGCGGGCGCTGCGACTGGAGCGTGCGGGCCAGCGCTGGCGGGTGCTGTACGCCGGCGCGGGTGGCCAGGAGGGGGTGGCCGAGGCGGGGCGGGTGGTGCTGGCGCTGGACGCGCCGGCGGCCGCAGAGCTCCTACGTGCCAGCCCTGCCACCGCGCCGGCCGCCTCCGGCATGCGCTTCCCGCAGGGCGTGCCGACAGCGATCTTCCGCCTGTGGTTCGAGGGCCAGCCGCGGCCGGGGCCGGACTCGGGGATCATCGGCGGGGACTTTGTGATGGACAACTTCTTCTGGCTGCACCGCCTGCAGCCGGAGTACGCCGCCTGGTCTGCGGCCACCGGCGGCAGCGCGGTGGAGATGCACATCTATGGCCCGCCGGAGGTGCTGGCGCGGCCGGACGCGGCGCTGCTGGCGCTCGTGGTCACGGACGCGGCGCGCGCCTTCCCGGAGTTGCGCGGCGCGCTGCTGCACGCGGTGGTGCAGCACAATGAGCCGGCCCACACGCTGTTCGCGGTAGGTGAGCCGGGCGAGCATCTGGGGGTGGAGACGCCCTGGCCGGAGGTGTTCGCCTGCGGCGATTGGGTATACCATCCGGCGCCGGCGCTGTTCCTGGAGCGCGCCGCCACCACCGCGATTGCGGCGGCCAACGGTGTGCTGGCCAGCCTGGGGCGGGAGCCGTGGCCGCTGCTGGCCCACCCGCAGCCGGAGTGGCTCGCGGCCAGGGTGGCCGCCGGCATGCGGCGCGTCCGCCGGGCCGTGTGGGCCACGAAGACACGAAAACACGAAGACACGAAGCAAAGGTGAGATCTTCGTGCCTTCGTGGTTCGGGATCACGCCGCTAAATGCTTGCAGGCCAGGCCTGCGTCATACGGAAGAGGGATTTCCAGGGAGGGCAGGCCCTCCCTGACCCTCCCATGTCGCATGTGCTCTTTGGAAGCATTTAGCTGTGCGGTGTGAAGGCGCCGCGGATGCGCTGGACGAGTTGCTCGGCCGCCTCGCGCATCTCGGTGGCGTTCTCGCGCACCTGCGCGCGCGCATCCGCCGTGACGCTGTCCTCGTTGGGGGTGAGCAGCCAGAGGGCCAGGTAGAGCAGCAGGCCCAGGCCGTTGAGCAGCGAAAGGAACAGGAAGCCCAGCCGCACGAACAGCGGGTCCAGGCCCATGTATGCCGCCAGCCCGCCGGCCACGCCGGCCACCATCCGGTCGCTCCGGCTGCGGGTGAGTCGCTTGGTCTCCATCGGTCGGTCCTTTCAGGCGGGGCGCGTGGCCCCGGCCGGTTCGCTTGTTTCCTGTGGCTAGGACGCGCCGTGTACGGCGATTGTTGCAGCCTCCAGCCCGCTGGACGGGCAGAGCGGGGGTTTGGCACAGCGCTCCGCACAGCACGGCATCGCTTTCGCGTAGCGATAGGGCTGGTGGGGGCAATGGGAAGGCCAGGGCGGGCTTGCCCTCGTCGGTGATGCAGTTTGCGATCCCGGATATCAACTTCCCGCAAGGGAGGGCCAGGGCGGGCTTGCCCGCCCTGAACACCCCCGTTCTCTGAGAGCTTGTTTGAAACGCCTCCCGGCTGGGGGGCGCGGGGGCCATAGGCCCCCGC
>DATMBA010000403.1:0-18655 GCA_035559635.1 Roseiflexaceae bacterium | reverse complement strand
CCCCGCCGCCCCGCCGCCCCGTGGTCGCCCCGTGGTCGCCCCGTTACACCCTTGCACCATCGCACCGCATGCCCATGTCGGTGCGTGCTCCAACTTCGCGCCTCCCCCATGGGGGTTGGGGGCGCAGCCCCAAGCATACGTGACCAATGCTCTAAAGATCCGCCGCGCTCAGCCCGTATAGCCGCGCCACCCGCTCGTCGATCTCGCGGCGCTCTGGGCTGAACCCCTCGATCACCGAACGCGCTCAGCCCGTATAGCCGCGCCACCCGCTCGTCGATCTCGGCCTCCGACGCCTTCACCTGCGGGCCTTTGCCCCTTCGTGGCCAGGCATTTCTGCACCAGCGCGGCGATGGCGGCGCGCTCGCCGGCGGAAGTATCGCCGTGCTATAAGGGATACCATTGATCCAGGATGAGAAGCTTGGTTGGCAGATGCGAATATCCTACAGCAATGCTAGATGGCCGGTAGTGCGATCGTGGAGCAGTGTTAGCGCCTACTCTCTCTCGCACGCTCACCTGTTCATAAAGCTAAATAGTTACGATGACACTATCAGAATATCTGTGCCGTGTCCTCGCCGCTGTGTAAGACGCGAAGACGCGATTTCCCTATTGACAAACTAACCGATGGGGTGTATCTTACTGTTACCGCTATCTTTTTGAAGCATCAGCTTCGCCGCCCAACTAGCACATCGTTTGGACAATGTCGATGGGGCGGGTGAGGGTTTGGGAGAGGACACATTCCTCTAGCCTAGGTCGCGTTCAATCCCAAAGTCCACCTGAATTCGAAGACTTCAACATAAGGAGAAAAATCATGCGTAATTCCAGATTCTTGGTCCGTGGCGTATTAGCGTTTATCCTGGCACTCACTGCCAGCCTTTCCACGCCAAGACCCGCTTCGGCTGCGATTCATGAGATTATCGGCGCGCTATGTAGGGCTGGTGTGCTGGGAGAGGTCGTGCCTCCTGGCCAGGTCAGGGATGGCCAATCGTTCCTGAGAGCACTTCAGGCGACCGGGTTTATTACATCTATAGACACGTCCGATCCGAGCCAGGTAGTCGTTCATTTTGACCCGACGGTTCCGGCCTCCAAATATAGGTCAGCGGGGTTTGACCGGACGATCCCCGACGGCGTAGCACCGGGTGTTGACCTGGTTCTTAGTCCGTTGCCGGTTCCGGACGAGAATTTTCCTGCTCACGCTAACTGTCACAACCTAAATCCGTAGTTGTCACAAGGGATCCCGGCTGGGCACCATAAGCCGGGGCCCCGTTTCGCGGGTCGTGCAGTGCACGTTGAGACCGGCGTGGTGACCACGCCGGTCTCAACTGATTTCTACCCCGCGCACCCCACCCCGCCGTTATCCCCATCAAACCCGTGCGGGTCACTCCCCGGCACCGCAAAGTTTCGTGCACCGATCTGCCCGCAGTCCAGGTCCGGCGGGTACAGCAGGAGCATGGCCAGCAATAATTGAAAGGGTTACCGAACCCCTCATTCGCGTATGACCGGCACCTGTGACAGCAGCCCAGGGCATGACGAAAACCGGATGATACTACCGCCCCTCCTCGGCTACAGCCTCACGCAGCCCATTAAGCCTTTCCAGACTCTCAGGTGTCCACACACTTGCGTGTTTCAAGGTTGGTATCTGTTTCGCGGCGATGATGATTACCGGGTATGCGGATGGTTCCTGCAGGCGTGCAGATCGATCCCGCAGGTGTGCAGGCACTTCCTGCAGGCGTGCAGATCGGTCCCGCAGGTGTGCAGGCACTTCCTGCACTGGTGCGGATGCTTCCCGCGGGCTTGGGAGCGATAGCCTGTGGGGTATGAACTTTGAGGGTTAAAACTGGTATCCGGCGCGGATCCCGCACGGGCTGAGAGCCACCTGCGGCCACCCGAAGCGCGCTGAAGCGGGATGCATCTGAACGCGCTGATGAACTTTAACCTGTGAAACGGGTACGTGGCGCCCTCCCACGCCCGGCCGCTGAAGCGGCGGGCTATCCCCTGCCAAGCCCGCCTGCGCGGGCTGTCCTGCCGGCCGCGCAGGCGGCCTGCGCGCAGGAGCGCCCGCGGGTTGAGCCGTCGGGCGGGTGCGCAGCCAGATACCCGCGTACCTACGCAACGTTCATCAGCCCCGAGTGGTCCGCGAAGACCCGATGAGGTTCTCAACGTTCATTGCCCGCCGGGCGTGGTGCACGGCCGAAGAATGGGGGCCACGGTCCATCAGTCAAAATCGAACAATTCGTCGAGCAGCCCGCGCCGCTTCTTTCTGCGGCGGTAGTCATCGTCGTAGTCCCGGTGCTCGTGATACTCCGCCGGGTTGCGGTCTCGCGGCTGTCGCATGGGCCCTGTGGGCCCGCCCTGCGCGAGCGCCACACGCTCGATGATCTTGTCGAGCTCGCCGCGGTCGAGCCACACACCGCGGCACTGCGGGCAATAGTCCACCTCGATACCCTGGCGGTCCGCCATGACCAGCGCTACCTCGCGGCATACCGGGCAATACATACGCTCATCTCCTTGACGTTGCCGTGCGTGCGTCGGGCGGGCCAGTATGGGCCGTGACCGCGGCGCAGGCTCAGCGCCGAGGCGCTGGCCACACACGGCGCAGAAGTGCGCATCCGCCGGGTTATTCGTGCGGCATCGGGGGCATGTTCGGCCCACCAGAGAGGTGGTCGGCCCGGTTGTCGCCGGCACGAGGGATGCGCCGCACTCGATACAGAAATGGGCGCCGGGCGGGTTGTCGGCGCCGCAGCGCGTACAACGGAATGTCTCTGCCATAGCTCACTGCGCAGCACATACCACTCGGATCAACCTGCCTGGGGAACCCGCTGCGCATCTCATGATACCACGGGCAGCAAAACCCTTCCTGCTCCGCAGGCCTGGCCTGCCAGCATCGAGCGGCCGATGGGACAGCGCTGAACCTGCAACGCTTTCGCAATCGCTCCGCAATCGAAACCAGGTGTCGCCGCGTGGGGTCGCGCGGTGTACTGGTGTCGGCGCCGGACAGCTCCGGCGCATACCACGTCCATCGAAGGAGGATCCCATGACGAACGGCCGCGCACGCCGCCTGTCCCCGGACGACATCCAGAGCAACCGGAACGCGCTCATCGGCCTGCACTCGCTGCCGGACTACCAGCCGCTCAACGCAGCGTTCACCACCGCCGCGCTCGCGGAGTTGGCGCGGGCGATGGACGAGGCCCAGCAGGCGGAGAACCGCGCGCTGCAGGCACTCGCCGCTGCCCGCGACGCCGCCTATGCCGCCGAGTGGGCGCTGCACGAGGGCATCCTGGGCGCCAAGAGGCAGGTGCTCGCGCAGTACGGCGCGGACTCGCACGCGGTGCAGCTGCTCGGTCTCAAGCGCAGGTCGGCGCGGCGCCGCCCGGTGCGCCGTACGGCCGGGGCTGGATCCTGAGCCACCTGCACATAGAGCGCGCTGCGCTGAGATCTACATCCGGAAGGGGCCAGGGGAGGGCGAAGTCATCCCCTGGCCCCTCACCTTTTCACGATCCCAGGGAGTGGCCTCAGCGCAGCGTGCAGGTGCAGCCGCACTCCAGCTCCAGCGTCAGCGGCGTGCTGTGAGTGGCCGCGCCGTCGCGCCGAAAGTGGGAGACGCGCTGCTGGTCCACGTCCAGCGCCAGCACGTCCAGCACGCCGTTGGCGAGGTAGACCGGCGGCAGGTCTTCCAGGTCCTTCGCCTCGTAGCCGGGGCTGATGACCTCGATCACCGCCTGTGGCACAAGCTGGAGCGCCTCGCGCTGCCGTGGTGGCGGCGTGCAGAACAGCGAGATATCCGGGCGCACCAGCGAGGTGTCGGGCAGCCTGATGTAGACATCGGAGAGATGGTGGCAGCCGCAGCCGTGCGCGCTGTGGCTCTCACGATGCGGGGACGTGCGAATGGAGGCACGGATCTCGTCGATCACCATCTGGTGGAGCGGGCTGGGCGAGGCCTCCCAGATGTGCTTGCCGCTCCCGAGCACCAGCAGCCGGATCGCCCGGTCGCGGATGAGTTGCTCGAGGTCGTCTTCGGTCAGCATCGGACCTCCTTCGCGCACCGGCAGTATACCACCGGCCGGGAAGGTACGGTAGTGCATCTAGCGGCGGGGTGTGACGAACGTTTTTGCACACCAATCACGACCGGCGGGTAATGAACTTTTACCAAATAATCGGGCATATGGCGTGGTCGGTCGCCGGAGACCCAATTAAATTTGCATAGTTCACCACGGGCTGGGCGTGGTCGGCGCCCGCACGACTCTTCGCCACACCCTAGCCGCGGCCGAGGTAGAGCTGCTCTGTCGGCAGCACGATGCTCTCCAGCACGTTGACGTGCAGCGGCAGAGATACCATCGCCACGGCGACCTCAGCCAGCTCATCGGGCGTCATCATCGGCTCCTGGTCGGCTGGCGCGTCGCTCGCCTGCCGCCGCTCGGTGGCGACGTTGCCGGGGTGCAGGCAGCTCACCACTACGCCGTGGGCGCGCCCCTCCAGCGCGGCTGCCTTGGTAAGCCCCACCAGCCCGTGCTTCGTCGTGCTATATGGCACGGAGTGCATGCGCGGCACCTGGGCGGAGATGCTGCCGATATTGAGGATGCGGCCGCCGCCCTGTGCCTTCATCAGCCGCATGGCCTCGCGCGTGCAGAGGAACGGCCCGGTGAGATTGACGGCGATCACACGCTGCCAGGTCTCCAGCGAGAGCTCCTCGATCGGGCCGCCGTCGAACACACCCGCGTTGTTGACGGCGATGTCGACGCGGCCGAATACCTGGACGGCGCGCGCGAACAGCGCAGCCACCTGCGCCTCGTCGGTGACGTCGGTTGGGATAACCAGGGCGCGCGCGCCGAGCGCCTGGACCTCCTGTGCGGTGGCCTCGAGGGTGGCGATTGAGCGCCCGGCGAGCGCCAGGTGGGCGCCCTCGCGCGCGAACGCCCTGGCGATCCCTTTGCCGATACCCGTCCCGGCGCCGGTGATGACGGCGACTTTGTCACTGAGCTTGCTCATACAGTCCTCGCTCTCGCTTCCAGTGCGCTTCCAGCGTAGTAGTCCACCACCGTGATAGTGATGGGTGGGTGTTCAAGGGAGGGCTTCGCCCTCCCCTGGCCCCTCCCTCTGCATCCATCAACATCAGTGTGGCCGACCAGCAGGAGGTTGCAGGGAGGTCCGCCTCCCTGCCCCTTACCCCAGCTGCGCAATCCCGACCGTGATCGCGGCGATGACGATGCTCGCGACCAGAGAGCCCGCGACGCCTTTCAGGAAGGCGCGGAAGTGGAACCCGTAGTCGCGGTAGCCCGGCATGTGCTCCGTGCCGGGGAGCATCACGAAGCGCGGCTGCAGCGTGACCACGAGCAGCCAGTCGATCAGCAGCAGGTCCACCACGTTGAACACCTGGATGATCAGAAAGGAGGTCAGCGCGATGTCCAGAAACGCGGGCGGTCTACCGGCGCGCTCCGCAATGCCGAGGATCGCATGCGTGAGAATGCCGCCGACGAAGAGCAGTGTCGCAAACCCGAGCACACGCTTGAGGCGCCGATCGCCGGCGCTCATGGGTCCGGCGGCGGCCTGGATGTCTGAGGGCGCGTCGCCGACCCAGATCTGCGGGCGCAGGTACAGGCTGGCGATGATCAAGATGCTCATGACGGCGCTCAGGATACCACCGTAGATCAGGCTGTGCTGCACGATCCAGGACAGCGGAAGCATAACATGTTCTCCTCGGACTCAAATCTTTTTTTCGTCATACCTAAAATAAATCGATTAAGGCCTGTGCGTCAATCCGCCGGAGGGCGGAGCGAGGCGTTGACGCCCGCCGGCTCATGTGGTGTACAATCCGCACGGGAGGGCCAGGGAGGGTGTACTCTCTCTGGCAGGAGGTACGCAGGCAGCGTCTCCAGCGAGGGGTACGGGGGTCTACGATCCCCGAAACGATCCATGGGGGATTCGTCTAGCCCCTCCAGGCCTCCCCATTCCGCAGGCTTGGCCTGCAAGCATGGAGGAGAAGGCGAGCACGTCATGAGCGACATCGAGGCCCGTCCGGAAGACCACGTGCGCACACACTCGCGGCCGAGCGAACTGAAGATCACCGACATGCGCGCGGCGACGGTGGGGTGGGGCGGCTGGCGCTTCCCGCTGATCCGGATCGACACCAACCAGGGTATCTCGGGCTACGGTGAGGTGCGCGACGGCGCGAGCAAGACGTATGCGCTGGCGCTCAAGCGGCAGTTGCTGGGCGAGAACCCCTGCAACGTGGACAGGCTCTTCCGCAAGATCAAGCAGTTCGGCCACCACGCGCGGCAGGGCGGCGGCGTGTGCGGCGTCGAGATGGCGCTGATGGACCTGGCCGGCAAAGCCTACGGCGTGCCGGCCTACATGCTGGCGGGCGGCAAGCACCGCGACCAGATCCGCATGTACTGCGACACCCCCAGCGAGCCGACCGGCGAGTTCATGGGGCACCGGCTCAAGGAGCGGCGCGAGCGCGGCTTCACCATGCTCAAGATGGACGTGGGCATCCAGCAGTTAGTGGGCGTGCCGGGCGCGCTCTCCTACCCGGCCGGCATGCTGCACTCAGGGGACGGTACGCCGCTGGAGCGGATGCTGGACATCAGGAACATCCAGCACCCCTTCACTCACGTGCGCCTGACGGAGAAGGGCATCCGCATCCTGGCCGAGTACGTGGCCGAGGCGCGCGCGGTCGTCGGCTACGACGTGCCGATCGCCGCCGACCACTTCGGCCACATCGGCGTGGACGACTGCATCCGCCTCGGCGAGGCGCTCGAGCCCTATAATCTAGCCTGGCTCGAGGACATGGTGCCCTGGCAGTACACCGACCAATGGGTGCGGCTGGAGCGCGCGCTGCGCACACCGGTCTGCACCGGCGAGGACATCTACCTGAAGGAGGGGTTTATGCCGCTGCTGCAGGCGCGCGCGGTGGACATCATCCACCCGGACCTGGCCACCAGCGGTGGCATCCTGGAGACCAAGAAGATCGGCGACCTGGCGCAGGAGTACGGCATCAGCATGGCGCTGCACATGGCCGGCACGCCCGTGAGCACCATGGCGAGCGTCCACTGTGCCGCGGCCACCGAGAACTTCATCGCGTTGGAGCATCACTTCACCGAGGTGCCGTTCTGGAACGACTTTGTGACCGGGCTGCCGAACCCGATCATCCAGAACGGCTTCATCGCGGTGCCGGAGGCGCCCGGGCTGGGCTTCGAGTTGAACGAAGAGGTGGTGAACGAGCACCTGGTGGACGGTGACCCGGGATTCGCCGAGCCGACGACGGTGTGGGATACCGAGCGCTGCAATGACCGGCTGTGGTCATAATTGCAATGGTGGATTGAAGGGGGGGCAGGCCCTTCCTTGAAACCCCCGCAGGGGAGGCGCGGAGGGGCGTGCCCTCCGCACAGGGATCACAGGGCCTCCGGCCCCACAGCCCCGCGCAAAGGGGCGGCTCCAAGGGAGGGCTGTGCCCTCCCTTCGCAGCACAGAGGACAATATGCGTATCCTGGCGATCGATGTGGGCACCGGCACGCAGGACATCCTGCTGTTCGACAGCGAGGCGCCGGTGGAGAACGGCCTGCAACTGGTGATGCCCTCGCCGACGCAGATCGTGGCGCGTAAGGTGCGCGCGGCCACCGCCGCAGGCAGGTCGCTGGCCCTCCACGGGCCGATCATGGGCGGTGGGCCGTGCCACTGGGCGGTGGAGGACCACCTGCGCGCCGGGCTGGCGGCCTACGCCACGCCCAGCGCCGCCACCACCTTCAACGATGACCTGGCGTGGGTGGAGCGGGAGATGGGCGTGCGGCTGCTGAGCGAGGATGAGCTGGCCGCGCTGCCGCCCGAGGTCGAGCGCATCCGCACCGGAGACGTGGATCTGGCGGCAGTGGACGCGGCCCTGGGGGCCTTCGGCGTCCTGCCGGATTACGACGGCGTGGCGGTGGCGGTGTTCGACCACGGCGCCGCCCCGCCGGACGTGAGCGACCGGGTGTTCCGCTTCCGCTACCTGGCCGAGCGCTTCGCCGGGGGCGGCGGGCTGCTGGCGCTCGGCTTCCGGCGCGACGAGGTGCCCGTGGCGATGACACGCCTGCGGGCCGCGGCGGAGGCCGTGCCGGCCGGTCTACCCACGGTGGTGATGGACACCGCGCCGGCGGCCATCCTCGGCGCGCTGGACGACCCGCTGGTGGCTGCGCAGGCGGATCTGCTTGCGGCCAACGTCGGCAACTTCCACTGCCTGGCCTTCCACATCGTCGCGGGGCGGATCGCCGGATGCTTCGAGCATCACACCGGCGAGCTGAAGCCGGGGCAGCTCGAGCGCTACCTGCAGCAGTTGGGCGAGGGGACGATCAGCAATCAGGAGGTGTACGAGACCAGCGGCCATGGTGCGCTGGTGCTACAGCCCACGCCGGGCGCCCGGCCGTTCCTGGCCGTCACCGGGCCGCGGCGGAGCGCGCTGCGGGGATCAACCCTGTGGCCCGAGGAAGGGGCGCGGGCCGTGCGGCCGTACATGGCCGTGCCGCACGGCGACATGATGCTGGCGGGGTGCTTCGGCCTGCTGCGCGCCTTCGCCGCGCGCTACCCCGAGCATGCGGGCGCGATCGCACGGGCGCTGGCCAGATGATCCACGAAGGACACCAGGGATACGAAGGGCGGTTCGTGGATCGAGAAAGGACATCCCATGCGCTACCGGCGCATCCTGATGAAGCTGAGCGGCGGGGCGCTGGCAGGCGAGGAGGGCTGGGGCTTCGCGCCGCAGGCCATCGAGCACATCGCCGACGAGGTGCTGGACGTGCATCGTATGGGCGTCGAGGTGGGCATCGTGGTGGGCGGTGGTAACATCTTCCGCGGCGAGCTCGGCGAGCAGTGGGGCATCGAGCGCGCCGAGGCCGACAACATCGGCATGCTCGCCACGGTGATCAACGGCCTCATGCTGCGCGGCGCGCTCACCGCCCGTGGCGAGGGATCGGATGTGCGCGTGATGACCGCCATCCCGATCAACGCCGTGGCCGAGCCCTACATCCGCCTGCGGGCCATCAACCACCTGGAGCACGGCCGGATCATCATCCTGGTGGCCGGCACCGGCAACCCCTACGTCACCACCGACTACCCCGCCGTCCAGCGGGCGCTCGAGCTGCGCGCCGAGGCGCTGCTGGCTGCCAAGAACGGCGTGGACGGCATCTACACCGCCGACCCGCGCCGCAACCCCGCCGCCCGGCGCTACCGCACGATCGGCTACGACACCGTGATCCGCCAGAACCTGCGCGCCCTCGACCAATCGGCCGTGCTGCTGGCGCGCGACCACAGCCTGCCGGTCCACGTATTCGACTTCGACCAGGCGGGGGCGATGCGGCGGATCTGCGTGGGCGAGGACGTGGGGACGGTGATCGCGGACGCCAGGGACGAACTGGTGTAGGCAGCCGAACCACGAAGGCACGAAGACATGAAGGTTACTATTACTTCATGTCTTCGTGTCTTCGTGTCACGTACGGCGCTACTCGTACGCCAGCACCTCACGCACCGTGAGCCTGGCCGCGCGCCAGGCCGGCAGCACGCTCGCCAGCGCCGCCAGTCCCATCACCACCGTGAGCCAGATCGCCACGCCCGCCACCGAGAAGGTGTAGCTAAGGGGCGACTGCCAGAAGGCTACCCCCACCAACTCGCCCAGCAGCCGGCCCATCGGGAGGGCGATCAGCGCGCCGAGCAGTCCGCTCAGCCCGCCGATCAGCACCCCCTCCACCAGCACAATCTGACGCACGGCCCCGCCGGTGGCGCCGATAGCCCGCATCACGCCGATCTCGCGAGTGCGCTCCAGCACGTTGATGCTCATGGTGCCCATCAACCCCAGCCCGCCAACGAAGCCCAGCAGCACGGCCATGAGCAGCAACGGCACCACGATGATGCTGAAGAAGAACTCGATGTTCTTGCGCAGGTCGGCCACGGTGTCCAGCGTGCCAGCCCGCACCCCGGCGCGCTTGTAGGCCTGGTCCAGCGCCGCCTTGGCCGCCTGCTGCGCCTCCGCGCTGTGCTCCCGTGTGACCGTCAGCAGGAAGGTAGTGCGGCCGACATTGGTGGTGATGCGGGAGAAGTACGGCTCGTTCACGTAGATATTCTCGGCAATGAACTGCACCACACCCACCAGCCGGAAGCGCCGCTCCTGCCCGTCGATCTTGAGCGTCAGCTCGTCGCCCAGCTTGAGGTCCGGCTCCTTTTTGAGCACCGGGGAGCTGATCACCACCGCGCTCTCGTCCTCGGGCAGCAGCCAGCGGCCCTGCAGCACCATCGGCTGGATGAGCCGGCTGTCGGCTGGCGGCGCGGTGATGGTGATCGCATCGCCCTCGCTGCCATCCGGCCGCACACGGCGCGCGCTACCGGCGCCCCAGCTCTCGGTCCCGACGACGCCAGGTGTCTGGAGCGCGATGCGCGCCACCTGGTCGGTGCGGTAGGGACGATTGAAGGTGATCTGGACGTCGTACTGGTAGTAGCGCAGCACGTCGTCCAGCGTCAGCAGCATGGACTCTCGCACGCTGAAGACCGAGACGAAGATCGCGCCCGCCAGCGTGAGGGTGGTCATGGTGAGCGCCAGGCGGCCCTTACGGCGGAAGGTGTTGCGCAGCGAGAGCACGAGCGGGCGGGAGAGGCCGCGCACGCGCTCCAGCAGCCGGTCGAGACGGCCGGTGCCGAATTGCCCCTTGCCGAGGCCGTAGGAGCTGATCGCCTCGCGCACCGTGACGCGGATGCCGCCCAGCACCGGCACGATCGCCGCCAACGCCGGCACCAGCAGCCCGACGATCACTTGCAGCGCCAGCACCTCAGGCGGGATGGCCGTGCTGGTGAGGTCGAAGTTGATCAGATTGGCGAGGAAGCCGGTGAGCAGCACGGCGCCGAGCGCGCCGAGCGGCACCGCCACCGCCAGCCCGATCAGGCCGAAGATCAGCACGGTGGCGAAGTACATGCGCATGATCTGCCCGCCGCGCGCGCCGATGGCCTTCATCACGCCGATCTGGCGCACCTGCTGCGCCAGCAGCGCCGAGATGGTGTTGACCACCAGGAAGCCGCTCAGGGCCAGCGAGAGGAAGCCGAGCGCACTCAGCAGCAGCAGTAGTGTCTCGAAGAAGCTGGCGGCCGGGTGCTTGCCCGGCTCCGGCACCCAGACGAACTGTACGGTGCGGCCGCTCTTCTCCACCTTGTCGCGCACCGTGTTGGCCACCTGCTGGACGTGCTTGATGTCGCTGGTGTCGCCCCTGGCAACGACGTACAGCTCGTTGTAGCTGCGCTCCTCGCCCAGCCACTCCAGGGTGTCGAAAGTGACGTAGCCGTAGATTGTGTCGGCCAGCGGCGCCGGGAACTGCATCAGGTCGTGCGCCACGCCGGCTAGCCGCATGTGGCGCAGGGTGTCGTCCGGAGTACGCACCGCCACCTGCTGGCCCTCCTGCACGCCGAGCATAGGTAGGGCGGCGCGCTCGATGAGCAGTTCGCGCTCGGGTGGCGGCCAGTCCCCGCTCACGCGACGGATCTGGTTCACCCGGATGTCGTCGAAGTCCGCAATGGCGTAGAGCGTCAGCCGCTTCCAGGAGTCCGGTGCCACCTGCACCTGCATCGTCACCGTGCGGCGGCCCTCGGCGTCGGCCACCTCGCGCATGCCGCGCACCGCCGCAACCAGATCGTCGTCGAATGGCTCGGGGTAGAGGGTGGCGCTGGACGGCCGCACGGCGGCGTAGCTGGCGCTCAACTCGCGCTCCAGCATCACGCGGGTGCTCACGCTCACGCCGATGGCGAACACGCCCACGGCGATCGAGAGCACCACCAGGATCGTGCGCGTCAGGCTGCCGCGCAGGTCGCCGAGTATCTTGCTCCAGCGAGGACCCATCGACCGCTCCTTCCCCAGTTCCCGAAACTCCAATAGACAATGGACGCCATGATAGCTGGAATGTTGCGCGCTGTCGTCCGGCCTTTGGGCCGACTCACTCATTCTTAAGGACGAGGGAACGGAGCCTTGGCAACGGAGGGGGAGCGGAAGGAGCGGAGGGAGCGGAGGGAGCGGAGGGGGAGCGGAGGGAGCGGAGGCCCGGCCAGAGAATCTCCGCTCGCTCCGCTCCCTCCGTTGACACCTATTCCACCACCAGTGTGCCGTGCATCCCCTGGCCGGTGGCTTTGTCGTAGTGCGGCGCGCAGTAGAAGCGGTAGACGCCAGGCTGCGTGGCCTTGAAGACCGCCAGGCCCTGCTCGCCGGCCGGCATCGGCGCATGCACGTTCAGTTCGTCCACATCGAATGAGTGCGCCGCGAAGTCGGGGTTGTCCAGCCGCAGCGCCACGGTCTCGCCGGCCTTGACGCGGATCTCGCCGCCCGTGAACGTGTCCACTGTGACCGCCGGCAGCGTAGCCAGCACCTCGGGGCTGATGCCCATACGCACCCCCGCCTGCGGCAGGCTGGCGAGCGCGATCAGGCCGGTGGTGAAGGCTGCCACCGCGGTGAGCGCGAGCGGCAGGGCCCGCGGTGTGCGGCGCTCACCTGCCGGGCGCCGGTAGTTCTGTACCAGCGCCGCGACGCCGGAGGTCAGCCCCACGAGCGTCAGGGCGATGAGCACGACGAGCGGCGCGAACAGCGGCCCACCGATGTTGCTGGCCACCTCGCCGCGGACCATGCCCAGGAGCGCGGCCAGCAGACCGGTGACCAGCACTCCCAACGCCGGCGCCCAACGCCACCCGGTGGCGATCAGCCCGGCCGCCAGGAGCGGCAGCCCGATGACCGCCCCGGCTATGGGGTCGACGCTTTTGATCAGCGCCGCGGCGACGTAGCCCACCACCAGGGCGATCCCCGCCAGCGCCCCGATGGTGGTCTTGCTGAGCGCCGAGAGGGGCGCGCGGGTGCGAACCGGGGTGTCGGTCATCGTGGTCATCGTGGTCTCCTCACAATGCGGGGGCAGGTTTGAGCCGTTGCCTTCTCTAGCCCACCCATACCGGTACACGTCTGTGGCTCACTATAGCCATGCCTCGTGCGGCGATCGTTACGGCTGGCGTTACAGAAAATTCATTGCTGCGACGTGCTGTCCTACTCAGGCGTCGTATCATCAGGCGCAATCGTTACGGAAGCCCGGTCACATAGTAGAGTCGTTGCGGCGCTTGCGCGGGGGGATGCGGGGGCCGGCGGCCCCCGCGCTCCCAGCCGGAAGGCGGTTCAAACAAGCTCTAAGGAGAACGCGTTGCCTCGCCTGAACCTGTACCTGCTGGGCGCGCCGCGCGTGGAGCGCGATGGCGCGCCGGTGGAGGTGGACACGCGCAAGGCCATCGCGCTGGTGGCCTATCTGGCGGTCACCGACCAACCCCACAGCCGCGACGCGCTGGCCGCGCTGCTGTGGCCGGACTACGACCAGGCCCACGCGCGCGCCACGCTGCGCCGCACCCTCTCGGCTCTCAACAAGGCGCTGGGCGGCGAGTGGCTGGACGCCGGCCGCGAGACGGTGAGCCTGCGGCGGGAGGATCTGTGGCTGGACGTGGAGGAGTTTGGGCGGTGTGTGGCCGGCTGCGCCCGGCACAGCCCTGGCCAGGACTGCGACGCCTGCCTCAGGCCGCTCGCCGAGGCGGCCGGGCTGTACCGCGGCGACTTCATGGCCGGCTTCACCCTGCGGGACAGCCCCAGTTTCGACGACTGGCAGTTCTTCCAGGGTGAGAGCCTGCGGCGCGACCTGGCGGGTGCGCTGGAGCGGCTGGTGCGCTGCCACGGCACCCGCGGCGAGTACGAGGAGGCCATCGGCCACGCACGCCGCTGGCTGGCGCTCGACCCGCTGCACGAGCCGGTGCACCGCGAGTTGATGTGCCTGTTCGCTGCCGCAGGGCGGCGCAGCGCTGCCCTGCACCAGTACCGCGAGTGCGTGCGCATCCTGGAGAAGGAGTTGGGCGTCCCGCCGCTCGAGGAAACCACCCAGCTGTACCAGGCGATCAAAGAGAATGCAGATTTCAGATTGCAGATTGGCGATTATTCCGGGCGCGAGCAGCGCGCTTCTCCGACCACGCCCTCTCCTGGCATCAGCGCTCAGTCTGCCCCGGGCAATCTGCAATCTGCAATCTCCAATCTGCAATCCCCGCTGGTTGGGCGCGACGTGGAGTGGTCAGCGCTGCTCGGCGCCTACGGCGCAGTGGGCGCGGATGGGCACCTGGTGGTACTGGAGGGCGAGGGGGGTATCGGCAAGACCCGTCTGGCGGACGAGTTGCTGGCGCATGTGCGGGCGCGTGGGGGCGTGACGGTGGCTGTGCGCTGTTACGAGGGCGAGACAGATCTGGCCTACGGCCCGCTGGCCGCCGGGCTGCGCGCCTTCGTGTCGCAGCCGCTCCGGCCGGACTGGCATACGGAGGTGCCACCGCACTGGCTGAGCGAGGCCGCCCGCCTGCTGCCCGAGGTGACGCTGCGCAGCCCCGCTCTGCCGCCCCCGCCACCGCTGGACAGCCCGGGCGCGCAGAACCGCTTCTTCGAGGGCCTGAGCCAGGTGCTGCTGGCAGTGTGCCGCGGCCCGGTCCCCGGCGTGTTGTTCATCGACGACCTGCACTGGGCGGACGCCGCATCGCTTGACCTGCTGACCTACTTCGTGCGCCGGCTGAAGGGCCGGCCGGTGCTGGTGCTGACCACCTGGCGCAGTGAGTGCGTGCCCGCCGGCCACCGCCTGCGCCAGTTGCTGGCCGAGGCCCAGCGCGCCCGCACCGCCACCGCCCTCACACTCGGGCGCCTCGGGCCGGAGGCAGTGGCCGCGCTGGTGCAGGCGGCCGGCGGCGTGCTGCCGGCGGGCTTCAGCGCGCAGCTGCACCGAGAGACCGAGGGGCTGCCGCTGTTCGTAGTGGAATACCTGGCCTCGCTGGCCCACGGCGGTGCCCCGAGCGGCGGCGCGTGGCCGATCCCCGGCAGCGTGCGTGATGTGCTGCACGCCCGCCTGGCGGCCGTGAGCGAGACCGCATCGCAGATCCTGGCCACCGCGGCGGTGATCGGCCGCTCGTTCGACTTCGACACGCTGCGCGAGGCGAGCGGTCGCGGCGAGGAGGAGGCTGTGGCCGCGCTGGAGGAACTGATCGCCGTGGGGCTTGTCACAGAGGCGGGCGATAGGCGCTGGACGATAGGCGATAGGAAGGGAGCGGAAGCTGTTCTCGATCGCCTATCGCCTATCACCTCTAGCCTATCGCCCGTCTACGACTTCAGCCACGAGAAGCTGCGCGCACTGGTGTACGAGGAGACCAGTCTGGCCCGCCGGCGCCTGCTGCACCGCCGCGTGGCGGACGCGCTGGCCGCCCGCGCCCATGCCCGCCGCGACGCCGGCGCGGTGGCAGGGCTGATCGCCCACCACTACCGCGAGGCCGGGCAGGACGCGCTGGCCGCCGACCACTTCAAGCTGGCCGGCAACCATGCCCGCGCCCTGTACGCGAACGCCGAGGCGTTGGCTCACTACCGCGCCGCGCTGGCGCTAGGGCACCCGGCCGCCGCTGCGCTGCACGAGGCGATCGGCGACCTGCATACGCTGCGCGGCGAGTACAGCCAGGCGCTTACCAGCTACGAGACCGCCGCGGCCCTGTGCGACCCGGAGGGCCTGCCAGCCATCGAGCGCAAGCTCGGCGGCGTGCACCACCGCCGCGGCGCGTGGGACCAGGCGGAGAGCCATTTCCAGGCCGCGCTCGCCGCCCTCGAGGGCGGTCCGCCCGGCGAGCGCGCCCGCGTCTACGCCGATTGGAGCCTCACGGCCCACCTGGCTGGCGGGCCGGAGGCCGCGGCACGGGCGGCGGAGCTGGCGCAGCGCGCCCTGGAGTTGGCCGAGCGGGCCGGCGACACCCGCGCCCTCGCGCAGTCCCACAACATCTTAGGGGTGCTGGCCGCGAGCCGGGACGACCTGGAGAGCGCCCGGCGCCACCTGGAGCGCAGCCTGCAGCTCGCTGGCGCGCTCGGCGACCAGAGCGCGCGCATCGCGGCGCTCAACAACCTGGCGCTGGCGTGCGGCGCGGGCGAGCACACTGGGTCAGCGCTCGGCTTCGCGGAGGAGGCTCTACGGCTGGCCGAGGTGCTGGGCGACCGCCACCGCGAAGCGGCGCTGCACAATAACCTGGCCGACCTGCTGCACGCCGCTGGGCGCTCGGTCGAGGCCATGACGCATCTCAAGCAGGCCGTGGCGATCTATGCCGAGATCGGCGTGGAGGCTGGCGCCGTGCGCCCCGAGATCTGGAAGCTAGCTGAGTGGTGATGTAGTAACTAGATCCGGCGCCGCGAAATCTTGAGCACGGCACAGACAATCGTCTCCGTGGACAGGCATACCGATCACGCCACTCATTCGGAGCCTGACCAGGCAGGGTCGCAGCCACACGAACAGCCCTGAAATGAAAAGAGGGGGTTTCAGAGAGGGTGAAGCCCTCCCTGGCCCTCCCTATTGAGCGATGGCCGCGAGCGCCGCCTGCTCGTCTGGGAACACCTGCATGAAGTCCGCCAAGCGCGTGATCTGGAAGATCTCCACGTAGTGCTCGCTCAGGCCGCAGGCCAGCAGGCGGCGTGCGGAGGAGCGGGCCTTGGCCAGCAGGCCGACGATCAGCGCGATGCCGGTGCTGTTGATGTAGCTCACTTCGCCGAAGTTGAGCAGCACAGCGGGCGCGCCGGCGCGCCCGGCCTCGGCGTAGGCCGCCTCCAGCGCAACCTCGGCGGCGGCGTTGATCTCCCCGCGCAGGTCGATGATCGCCACTCCCGGCTGGTGACGGACGCGCGCCTCAAGATGCTTTGCCAGCATGGCGGTCTTCCTCCCGGTACAGAATCAGCTCAAGTGTACGACGCTCGCCCTCGGAGTTGACGCGCAGCCTGTCCACCAGGCGCTCGATCAGGAACAGTCCCCAGCCGCGCGGCGGCTGCAGCCCGGCCAGCTTGGCCTCCAGGTCCGGCACCTCGGGCGCCGGGATGTCCCGTCCACCGCCGTGGTCCGTGATGCGTACGACGATCGCCGCCTGAGACGCCAGCACCTCCAGCAGCACCGGCGCGTCCGGCCGGTAGCTGTTGCCGTGCTCCATGGCGTTCATCGTCGCCTCGGCCACGGCGGTGCGCAAGCGCTCCAGCTGGCGCGGTGCCAGCCCCAGGTCGCGCACCGCCTCGGCCAGATAGCGCAACGCCAGGTGCTCGTTGCCGGGCTGGCTGGGCACGTGGTGCTCGGCCAGCCGCGCCCACGGCCCATCCAGCCGGCGGTCGGCCTCCTCGGGCGCCAGCGGGCGCGGCGCGCGGCCGGGCACCGGGTCGCACTCAATCGTCACCAGCGTGATATCGTCCTCCTGCTCCCAGCCCGCGCCAGCGAAGCTCGCCAGGTCTTCCAGCAGGGCCGCGATTAGGTCGTGGCCGCGTGCCTCGGTGTGGCGCGTCACAGCCGCCTGCAGCCTGGGGAAGCCGAACAGCTCGCGCGCGGGGCTGTGGGCCTCCACGATGCCGTCGCTGTAGAGCAGGATGCCATCCCCTGGCTCGAGCATGATCTCGTGCTCGTGGTACTGCATATCCGGCATCAGGCCGAGCGGCATGCCCACCGCGCGCAGTTCCTCCGCCTGGCCGGCGCGCCGCAGGTAGGGTGGGTGGTGGCCAGCGTTGGCGTACCACAGCCGCCCGCTCTCCGGGTCCAGCACCGCGCACAGGCAGGTGACGAACATGTTGGGCGGGATGTCGCCGTAGAGGTGCTCGTTGGCGCGCCGCAGCACTGTGCCGGGAGCCACCAGCCGCTGCGCGGCGGCGCGCAGGATGCTGCGGGTGGTGGCCATGAGTAGCGCTGCTGGCACCCCCTTGTCCGTTACGTCCCCGACGAAGATCACCAGCCGGCCATCGTTCAGCTCCACGAAGTCGTAGAAGTCGCCGCCCACCGCGCGCGCCGGCTGGTAGTGGCTGGCCAGGCGCCAGCCGGGGATGCTCGGCATCGTGCGCGGCAGCAGCGTCTGTTGGATGAGGCGCGCCACGCGCAGCTCGTGCTCGTGGCGCTCGCGGTCCTGCGCCTCGGCCTGCTGCTGGCGCACCAGCTGGGCCACGCGCAGGGCGGGGGCGGCCTGGGTGGCCAGGTTGTTGAGCAGCGCGCGGTCGTCGGCTGAGTACTCCTGCTCGCTGAGGCGCGGGCCGAGGTTGAGCAGGCCGATCAGCTCCCCCTGGCTCACCAGCGGCACCGCCAGCTTCACGCCCGCGGCCCGCAGCATGCGCACCCCCGGCGAGTCCAGCTCGATGGTGTCCACCTCCACCGCGCCGCCCGCGCGCAGGAGGTAGGCGATCAGCGGGTCGTCGGAGGCGATGTCGAGCGGCGGCGCGACCTCCCGGTGGACGAGGGGCGCGCCGGCGGCCGGGCGCGACTGTGGGGCGGCCTCCCGCCGCAGCGCCTGCCACAGGGTGCGGAGCAGTGCGGTCATACCACCCCCCTGCGGGGAGGTTCGGCAGGGCGCAGCCCCTCCGAACTACGATCGGGGTGAGGGCCTGCGGCCCCTGCACCCGTGTGCAGCGGCATCCACAGCATCACATACTCCGGCCGCATGGTGGTGTTCACCACGGCTATGAGGTCCTCGCGCAGCCGCGCCAGGTCCACCTCGTCGCGCGCGGCGGCAGCGTAGGCGGCCAGCGTGCGCTCCGCATCGTACTTGTGGCGGTAGAAGCGCCGGTCCACGAACTCCTGCAGCCGCACGCGCACCGGCTGGAACAGCGCGGCGATCGCCAGGG
>DATMBA010000402.1:0-7454 GCA_035559635.1 Roseiflexaceae bacterium | reverse complement strand
AAAGGAGTTTACAACCCGAAGGCCGTCATCCTCCACGCGGCGTTGCTCGGTCAGGCTTGCGCCCATTGCCGAAAATTCCTTGCTGCTGCCTCCCGTAGGAGTCTGGGCCGTCTCTCAGTCCCAGTCTGGCTGGTCATCCTCCCAGACCAGCTACCCGTCAACGGCTTGGTGGGCCGTTACCCCGCCAACCACCTGATGGGCCGCAGGGTCCTCCGACTGCGCATCACTGCTTTCCTCCGTACAGAGCGTATGCGGGATTAGCCCCGGTTTCCCGGGGTTGTCCCCCACAGTCGGGCAGATCCCCACGTGTTCCTCAGCCGTGCGCCACTGGGCAGCCGAAGCTGCCCCGTGCGACTTGCATGCATTAGGCACGCCGCCAGCGTTCGTCCTGAGCCAGGATCAAACTCTTCATACTGTGAGAGCGTGGCGCGAACGCCGCGCCCCCTGGACCCACACGCACGTGATCCACACGATTCAGTTGTGAAGGTGCACGGCTGAGGCGACAAAAAACCAGGGTATGCGGGTGAGGCATACGCCTGGTGACGGCGCTGACTCACCAGCGCGTCTGCGTGCTGTCGCGGCTCAACCGATTTTTGCGTCTGCCTCCGAAGAGTGAGACGTCCTCGTTACGGTGCCCATAAGTATACCACCACCACTCGCACATGTCAAGGGAGCGCGAGGCGATTTTGGTGGTTCGTTCAGCACGTGCGTTGACGCACCCATGCTGGATGGGGCAGGTTTGCGGGAGGGCACAGCCGTCCCGTGCCCTCCCCCCGCTGGAACTGCTACAGGCGCACCGTTTTCCCGGGCGCGGCGGAGCGCAGGGTGACGGCGAAGGCACCAAAGCGGATGCGGCTGTTCTCCTGCACTACGGCCGGCACGTTCGGCGCGAGCGCGGCCTCGTTGACGAACGTGCCGTTGGCGCTGCCAAGGTCGGTGAGGGTCCAGTGGCCACCCATCCAGCGCAGCAGCGCGTGGCGGCGGCTCACCCCGCTCTGCCGGCCACCCAGCGGCCCCAGGTCCACATCCGGGTAGATGCGGTCCTGCTGATCCTGGCATCCCACGAGCAGCTCGGCGCGGTCGGTGGGCAGCGCAAGCGTGCGGCCGTCGGCCAGGTGGAGCGCATAGGCCGGTATGCTCACCGGCCCCGTCATGGCGTGCAGCTCGCCCTCCAGCCGCGAGAGATCCATGCGCGCCCGCTCCAGCAGCGCCACAAGCGCCTCCATGTCGCGTTCGAGCTTTTGGACCTCCTGCTGCTTGCGTTCGACCTCGATCGCTTTGGCGAGCACGCGCTGGGCGTCCGCCAGGCGCTGCTCCTCGGTCTGCAGCTCGAACTCCTTATGGGCCAGGTTGGCGCGCGCTCTGGCCAACCCGTCCTGGGTGATGGCGCGCAGCGACTCCGGCTGGCTCTGGACGACGTGCTCGTTGGCGCTGATGTAGCCGCGGATGGCTTTGATCTCCTCCTGAAGCCCGGCGACGCGCCGACGCCCATCGGCGATCTCCTGCTCGAGTCCCGCTCGGTTTGTCATCGGGGTATTCCTTGCTCGACTCTCGCGCGCTGCGCGCACACGGTTCGCGGAACAGGTGGGGTTCAGGGAGAAGCCCAACCCCCTCTGCCCCGCCCGCCGGTAGCTCGGACGTGGGCGGCAGGTAGGGAGGGCTGGCCCTCCCTGCCCCTCCTACTCAATACTACAACGCCGGAAAAGGGCGCGGTGTTGCAGATCGGCACGGGGGATCGCTTCCCAGGCCTGTGCCCTCTGTGGTACTAGCCACGCCGTAGGGCTACCGCCGCACGAGCTTTAGTGCCTCGTAGAGCCAGAGCACGGTGCTGCCCGCGGCCAGGCAGAGCAGCCAGTCTGAGGCGGCGAGTGGCACGGTGTTGAAGGCCGACTGCAGGGCGGGGAGGTAGATCACCGCCACCTGCAACAGGGCCGAGATCGCGACCGCCAGCCAGAGCCAGGGGTTGCTGCTCAGCCCACGCAGGGCGCTGCGTTCGTCCGAGCGGGCGTTGAAGACGTTGAAGAGTTGGTAGAAGACCAGCGTGGTGAAGGCCAGCGTCTGGGCGTAGCGCCCGGCCTCGGAAGTGGCCGTGAGCGGCCCGCCGCCGGTGACCAGCCCACCGGGCAGCGCCCAGTCCATCACGCCGAGCGTGCCGGCTGCCATCACCACTCCGACGAAGACGATGTCGAACCACATGCGGCGGCTGATCACCCGGCTCCGCGGGTCGCGCGGCGGGCGGCGCATCACGTGGGGGTCGCCCGGTTCCACGCCAAGTGCCAGCGCCGGGCCGGCGTCGGTGAGCAGGTTGATCCACAGGATCTGCGTGGCCAGCAGCGGCACCACCATCGCCGCGCCCGGCTCGGGGACCAGGCCGATGACGCCAGCCAGCAGCACGCCGAAGAACATGGTCAGCACCTCGCCGATGTTGGAGGAGAGCAGGTAGCGCAGGAACTTCTGGATGTTGGCGAAGATCGCGCGCCCCTCCTCCACCGCTGCGACGATCGAGGCGAAGTTGTCGTCGGTCAGGATCATGTCGGCGGCGCCCTTGGCCACGTCGGTGCCGGTGATGCCCATCGCCACGCCGATGTCGGCCGCCTTGAGCGCCGGCGCGTCGTTGACGCCGTCGCCAGTCATGGCAGCTATTGCGCCCTCGGCCTTGAGCGCGCGGACGATGCGCAGCTTGTGCTCGGGCGCGACGCGGGCGTATACCGATGAGGCGCGCACCAGCGCGCGCAGCTGTTCCTCCGAGGCGTCCTGCAGCTCGGCGCCCGTCACCGCGCGCTCGCCTGGCGCACTGATGCCCAACTCGCACGCGATCGCCGCGGCGGTGACGGGGTGGTCGCCGGTGATCATGATCGGCCGGATGCCGGCGGTCCTGGCGGCGGCCACCGCGGTCTTCGCCTCGGGGCGCGGCGGGTCGATCATGCCCACCACCCCGAGGAAGACGAGGTCGCGCTCCACGTCCTCATCGTGGATTTTGGATGTTAGGTTTTGGATTGTCTGTGTCCGATCAACCACTTGTGGCGACAGCATGCCGGATGTCCGATCTTGCCTGCTTACGTCGTTGTCGCCCCCATCCAAATCCACCATCGGCACTTCAAAATCCGCTCTCGGGATGGTCCGGTAGGCCACGCCGATCGTGCGCAGGGCGTCGGCGGCCAACTGCTCCACCACTGCCATGATCTCCCGGCGGCGGGCCTCGGTGAGTGGCACGGCCTCGTCGCCCACGCGCTCGTGGGTGCAGTGCGCCAGGAGCACATCCGGCGCACCCTTGGTGAACACCACCATCCGCTCGGCCCGATAGGCGTCCTGATGGGCGGTGCTCATCAGCTTGCGCTCGGAGGAGAACGGCACCTCGCCCACGCGCGGGAAACGCCCGACCAGTTCCTCCTCACGGTAGCCCAGCTTGCGCGCCGCCACCAGGAGCGCCCCCTCGGTCGGGTCGCCCTGCACCGTCCAACGCCCGTCCTGCCGTACCAGCGTGGCATTGTTCGCCATGTGGGCGGCACGCAGCGTGCGGCGGACCTCCGTGCGCAGTGGCCCCGCCTCGAGCGGCCGGGGTCCCACACGCGCCTCGCCGCGCGGCTCGTAGCCGACGCCGGTGAAGTCCACCCGGCCACCGGCGGTGACCACCGTGCGCACCGTCATCTCGTTCCTGGTGAGCGTGCCGGTCTTGTCGGTACAGATCACTGTGGTGGAGCCGAGCGTCTCCACCGCAGCCAGCTTGCGGACGATCACGTGGCGCTGGGCCATGCGCTGCATGCCGAGCGAGAGGACGATGGTCGTGATAGCGGTGAGACCCTCGGGCACGGCCGCCACGGCGAGCGACACCGCCAGCAGCAGCACGTCCACGATCTCGCCGAGGGCGCGCACACGGTCCACGAGCAGGATGGTGGCGCCGATCACCACCGCGATGGCGATCACCGTCACGCCGAGCAGCCTGCCGACGCGGTCAAGCTCGGTCTGGAGGGGTGTCTGCTCGTCCTCGGTCTGCTGCAGCGAGCCGGCGATCGCGCCAAGCTCGGTACGGGCGCCGGTGGCGGTGACGACCGCACGGCCGCGCCCGGCGGCCACGGCCGTGCCGCTGAAGACCATGTTGTGGCGGTCGGCCACGCTCGCCTCGGCGTCGATCGGCCGAGGGTCCTTGGCCACGGCGGCGCTCTCGCCGGTGAGGGCGGCCTCGGAGACGCGCATGGCGACCGACTCGAGCACGCGCGCGTCGGCGGCGATTGTATCGCCCTCTTCGAGCAGCAGGATGTCGCCGGGGACGATGGCGGCGGTAGGGACCTGCTGCTGCCGGCCGTCGCGCAGCACGCGGGCGCTGGGGGCAGCCATGGCCCGCAGCGCGGCCACCGCCTGTTCGGCGCGGTGCTCCTGCACGAAACCGAGCACGCCGTTGAGGGCGACGATCGCCAGGATGGCGATCGTCTCATAGGGCGCGGGCGTGTCGCGCTCGATCAGCCAGGCGACGAAGGAGATCAGGGTGGCGACGAGCAGCAGGATAGTGAGCGGGTTCTGGAACTGGGCCAGGAACTTGCGCCAAGCGGGGACGGGCGGCGCGTGCGGCAGTTCGTTGGGGCCGTAGCGAGCCAGGCGCACGCTGGCCTCAGCGCTCGTCAGGCCGCGCCGGGCATCGCTCTCCAGGGCCGCCACAACGCCGGCCGCCGGCAGGCGGTAGGGGGGGAGATCGGTCTGTTGGTGCAGTGTCATCAGTATCCTGACATTCAGTGGGCTTTCGCTTGCCGCGGCGGGCACAGAGGGCACAGAGAAAGGAACGAGCTCGAGCAACCGCTGCATCCGCTGTAGCAAAGTGTCGCCGGAGGACTAACGGGGTGCGGCGCCCACGACATGTTCGTCGGCGTCCTCGCGGCGCACGGTGAGGCCGCGCGCCTGCAGCGCCTCCAGGCTCTCCAGGCGCACCAGGAACGCGCCACCGCGTTCGTCCGGGATGAAGCGGTGGAAGGGCAGCGCGCGCACCGCCTCGGTGAGCGTGCGCCGGTCCGCACCGCTGAGAATATAGAAGCGCGGAGGCATCCCGCCGCGCTGATTGATGAGTCTGATGCTGTCCATACGGACCCCCTCGCGAGATCGGTGACGCGCAGCGCCTCCGGTCCAATGGACCAGGTTTGCAAGGCAGGGCCCTGCGGATGTGACGTCATGGCTTGCAGGTGCGGCGCCACCCCCGGCCCGTGAACGGGCGGGCGAGCTATTCCGCAGGCCGCTTGCGCGGCCTCAAGCCCAGGGCGGGCTGTGCCAAGGATAACCCGCTGGACCCTCTCCATTATAATGGTATGCTGGCGCTATGCGCTCTACGTCTGCGTGTGCGAGGTGCCCATGGACGTCTTCTACGAGACGGTGACGACATTCAGCTTCACGCTGCTGGGGTTGTGGTGGGCGATCATCCAGTTCCGCCACGACGAGTGGATTCAGGACCGCGCCCGGCGACGGGTGGCCTACAGCGTCCACCTGTCATTTCTCGTGCCGGGGGTGATGAGCCTGGGCGCGCTGCTAGGCGGCGAGGCGCGCCCGCTCTGGCAGGCGGTGTTTGTCGTCGCCGGGCTGCTGGGGGGTGGATCGGCGGTGCTGATGCTGCTCAGCGGGCCTGCAGCGGGCGCCGGCTGGCTTTACCGGGCGGGGATGGCGTGCAACGTGCTGCTCTACGCGCTGGTGTGCCTCTTCGCGCTGCTCCCCTGGCTGGCGCAGTGGCTCGCGCCGGGCCTCACGCCGCTGCAGGTCGAGGGCGTGCTGGTGGCGGCGCTGGTGTTCATCGGCGTGAGTGTGGCGTGGGAGGCGCTGGCCGCGCCGCGCGTCTGAGACTATCGCAGAGGGGCGAAGCCCCGCCAAACCTCTCCCTGGATGCATCGAAGGAGCGCCCCATGCCCAACAGCACCATCTGCCTGACGTTCGACTTCGACGCGATGTCGGTCTGGTTCGGCTACCCGCACACCACACTCGCCATGCTCTATCGCGGCGAGTACGGCGCGCGGGTAGGCGTGCCACGCGCGCTGGAGTTGCTGCGCGCGCACGGGCTGCCGGCCACGTTCTTCATCCCCGGCCACACGATCGATTCCTTCCCCGAGCCGGTGGAGGACATCCTGGCGGCCGGGCACGAGGTGGCGCACCACTCTTACGCCCACGTGGACCCCAGCGGCCAGGCGCCGGAGGAGGAGCGGCGCGACATGGAGCGGGCGCTGGCGGCGCTCGAGCGCATTGGCGTGCGGCCACTCGGCTACCGCTCGCCCTCGGCGGATCTCTCGCCGCAGACGCTGCCGCTGCTGGAGGAGTACGGCTTTCTGTACGACTCGAGCCTGATGGCGGACGACTTCCGCCCCTACCGGCCGCGCATCGGTGACCGCGTCGGCCGCGAGGAGCCGCTGGTGCGTGGGCGCGAGGCGCGGCTATGGGAGCTGCCCATGTCGTTCGAGCTGGACGACTGGGTGCACTTCCAGTTCAACTTCAACCCCTACCGCAACGGCACCTCGGCGCCGAGCAAGGTGCTGGAGATCTGGACGGCCGAGTTCGACTGGATGCACGAGCACGTGGAGGGCGGCGTGCTGACGCTGGCGCTGCACCCGCAGGTGATCGGCCGCGGCCACCGCATCGCCATGCTGGAGCGCTTCGTGGCGCACTGCCTGGGGCGTGGCGACGTAACCTTCGCGCGCATGGGGGACGTGGCGCGGGCGCTGTGAGGTGTGAGGAGGGCCAGGTCCTCCCCACACCTCCCATATTCACCTCAAGGCGCCATCCCGTGGCGCGCCCAGGACTCGAGGCCGGCGCGGATGAGGGCGCGGCCGGACTCGACGCTCACCTGGCTGCCGGGGCCTTCGCCGTAGACCGAGACGACGGCGAAGGCGGCCACCTTGCCGGTGGCGAGTGTGGTATCGATGGCCGCCTGGACCTGTGCCAGGTCCGGTCCGTTCGGCTCGCGGGTGGCGTGGTTGGGCACGAAGCGCTCGTCCAGGATGTCCGAGTCGACGTGCAGGTAGAGCATGTCGCAGCGCCCCGCCAGGTCCGCCAGGGCGCTGGCCAGGTCGTGGCCGGGGAAGCCGGGGGCCGGCGCGGCGATCACGACCTCGGTGGCGCGGATGAGTTGCTCCTCGGGCGGGTCCAGGTTGCGCACGTCCACCATCACGATGCGGTCGGTGGGGAGGGGGGCGGCCAGGCCGGCCAGCTCGCGCCAGCGGGGGAAGGCCAGCCCGGCGCAGACGGCCAGCGGCATGCCGCCGAGCATGCCGGAGCGGGTGGTGCGCGGGGTGTTGAAGTCGCCGTGGGCGTCCAGCCACACCAGGCCGACGCGCGCGGCGGGGCCGTGGGCCGCCTGGAGGCCGGCGAGCACCCCGACGCAGTGCGAGCAGTCGCCGCCGGCCAGGAGCACCGCCCGCCCGGCGCGGCGCGCATCGGCCACCACGGCCGCGATCGCCGCGTTCATATGGCCCAGGTTAGCCGGCTCGTCC
>DATMBA010000401.1:0-2621 GCA_035559635.1 Roseiflexaceae bacterium | reverse complement strand
CGCCCCGCCCCGGTGGCCCATCGCGCCCCGCCGTCGCCCCGCCCCGGTGGCCCATCGCGCCCCGCCGTCGCCCCGCCCCGGTGGCCCATCGCGTCGCCGCCACCCGGGGGATTTGCACCGGGTGTGGCGAACCGTCGTGCGGGCGCGCCACCACCGGGCGTGGTCGGCGGCGCACGAACGTTGGTCGCACCCCTGCACCCTTGCACCTTAAGACTTGCACCCCGCGGCGGCATCTGGTACACTCTGCCGGCGGTGCGGAGCGCGCTCCCACCTCTTTATTCCACGACGTAGGCGGTGGTGCTACCCCCGCACCCCCACGGGGAAGTGTGGCGGGGCACAGCCCCTCCGAAATAGATGTGAGCAGACATTGTGTGGGGGGCGTAGGCCCCCACACCCCCGGCGGGACTCCGCCCCGCGCCCCGATTCGCGGGCGACCCTTTAGCCTTTAGCGTTTATGGAACGCTCCGAATATGTGACGATGGCGGCCGTCGAGACCAGCCACTGGTGGTACGGCGGGATGCGGGCGATCGCCGCCGCGCTGCTGGACGAAGTGTACGGCGCCCGGCACGACCTGCGCATCCTGGATGCGGGCTGTGGCACCGGCGGCAACGCGCTGTTCCTGCGGCGCTACGGCTGTGTGCTGGGGGTCGACATGGCCCCGGACGCGCTGGAGTTCGGCGGGCCGCGGCTGCCGGGGGCGCTCGCGCGCGCGTCGGTGCTGCGGCTGCCCTTCGCCGATGCGAGCTTCGACCTGGTGACCTCCTTCGAGGTGCTCTACCACCGCGGCGTGCCGGACGAAGCGCCGGCGCTGGCCGAGGCGCGGCGGGTGCTGCGCCCCGGTGGGCGGCTGCTCGTGCGCCTGCCGGCCTTCGAGTTGCTGCGCGGCAAGCATGACCGGGCGGTGCACGGGCGGCGCCGCTACACGGCCGCCGAGGTGCGCGAGATGCTGGCGGCGCAAGGCTTCGCCGTTGAGCGCACCTCGTACGTCAACAGCCTGCTGCTGCCGTTGGCGCTGGCGCAGCGCCTCCTGGAACGGGCCCTGCCGGCGCTGGAGCGCGCGGAGTCCGACCTGACGATGCCTTCGGCGGCCCTCAACGAGGCGCTGCGCTGGCCGATGGCCGCCGAGGCGGCCTGGCTGGCGCGCGGCGGCTCCTTCCCGGCCGGCCTCTCGGTGATCTGTAGGGCCCGCCGATGCTAGGTGATATAGTCCAGGCGGCGCTGAACCGCCTCTCCGAGAACCCGCGGCTGTGGGTCACGCTGCGTGCGATCGCCGAGAACGGCTTCCGCACGGAGCGCGAGATCATCGCACGCGAACTGGTGGCATCCGACGGCACGCGTACGGCGTACCTGGACTTCGGCTGCGGCACGGGCGTGTCCGCGGAGTACTTCCCGCCAGGCACCTACACTGGGTTCGACATCGCCCATCACTACGTGCGCTACGCCAGCCGCCAGGGGCGTGGCCGCTACGCGGTGATGAGCGGCGGGGCGCTCGGGTTCGATACGGCCTGCTTCGACGGCGCGCTGGTGCTGGGTGTCTTCCACCACCTGCCGGACGAACTAGTGCGCGCCTCGGTGGCCGAGCTGCACCGCGTGCTCAGGCCCGGCGCACGCCTCCTGGTGATGGAGGACATCCCCTCGCCGCGGCCGTGGAACATCCTTGGCCACACGATGCACTGGCTGGACCGCGGCGACCACATCCGCACCGACGCGGACTACCGGGCGCTGCTGGCGCCGCACTTCCTGATCCGCCGCAGCTACCAGGTGCGGAGCGGGATCTGTGACCTGGCGGTGTATGTGTTGGACAGGGCCGGCGGCCCAGGAGAGGGTTGACCGTGGAACGTGGAACGGTGGGACCGCTTATGACCCTCCTGCGAACGCGGTTTCCCGCTCGCCGCATCCTGCTCCTCGGCGGGCTGTCGCTCGCGGTTGCGGCGGGGATCTGGCTGCTGCGCGAGACTGGCGCCGCCCTGCACCCGGAGGCGATCCGTGCGGCGCTGGCGGGGCTGGGGCCGTGGGGTCCGCTGGCGCTGATCGTAGCCCTGGCGGCCACGCTGGTGGCGCCGGTGGTGCCGGCCACGCTGCTGCAGGTGGGCGCCGGGCTGGCGTTCGGCCCGCCGCTCGGCCTGCTGTACGCGGCGCTGGCCGACCTGCTGGGCGCCAGCGCTGGCTTCTGGCTGGCCCGCCACTGGGGCCGCGGCCTGCTGGACCGCCGCCTCACCTCGGAGCGGCGCGCGCAGCTCACACGCCTGGCTGCCCGCATGAACTGGCGCAGCGTGATGCTGCTGCGCCTGCTGCCCGGCCCCGCTTACCCGCTGGTGTCCTTCGCGGCCGGCTACTCGCCGATCTCCTTCCGTAGCTACATCCTCGCCTCGCTCGCCGGCGTGCTGCCCGCGCTCGCGCTGCTGGTGCTGGCCGGCGACCTCGTGACGCGCACGCCGCTGCTGGCCTTCGCGTTGGTGGCCGCGCTCGTAACCGCCCTGGCCCTCGCCGGCCGCCTCCTCCACCTCCAAGACGCGCGCTAGTTGGAGGGGCTGCGCCCCTCCAAACCTCCCGCTTTGTAGAGGGAAGCATGTTGCGGGGAGGGCGCCGCCCGCAGCGTGGGGGTGCGGGGGCCTGCGGCC
>DATMBA010000400.1:0-3168 GCA_035559635.1 Roseiflexaceae bacterium | reverse complement strand
CCTCCAGCCGCACCACGTAGCGGTTGAACGCCACGGGCGCCGGCGGCAGGGTCAGCTCGAACACCTGCGGGCCCGCCGTGAGCGCCAGCTCCTGCTCCAGCACCGGCGCGCCCTGCGGGCCGATCACCGTGAGGTGCGCCGGGGTGGGCGCGCTGCTCTCCACCGCCAGGCGCAGCGGCAGCCGCTGGCCCTCGCGCGCCGCGGCCGGCAACTCCACCGCCCCGATCAGCGCGTCCAGCCCGTCCGCCCCGCCCGTCAGCGGCACCACATCCAGCGGCACGCCGCGGGCGGCCGCCAGGCGTGCCGCAGCCAGCGCGTCCCCTGTGGTCTGCCCGCCGTCCGAGAGCAGCACCAGCCGCTGGTGGCCCTCGGCTGGTAGCAGCGTCAGCCCCAGCTCCACCGCCTCCTGGATGTCGGTCGCCTCGCCACCGGGCCGGGCGCTCAGCGGGGGCAACTCACGGGCAGCGGAGGTCGGGCGCTCGATCGTCGCGTGCCGCCCGAACGACACGATCGCCGCCCGGTCGTCGGGCGGCATACGCGCCAGCGCCTCCTGCACGAACGCCTCGGCGTGGGCGCGCTGCGAGAGCGCCACCGAGTCCGAGGCGTCCAGCAGGAACACCGTGGTCACACCGCGGGCCGGGCGCACCAACTGCGCGCCGCCCAACGCCAGCACCAACGCCAGGAGGATCAGCGTGCGCAGCGCCAGGCTGGCGTACAGCCGCCACGGCGCCAGGCGGCGCGGCCCCGCCAGCGCCAGCGCCCACAGCGCCGGCAGCAGCAGCAGGAGCCAGAGGGCATGTTGGTGGATGAAGGAAAGCGCCATACCGGTTGAACGTTGAGCGCCTGTTTGAACAACCTCCCGGCTGGGGGTGCGGGGGATGGGTGAGGGGTGCAACCCCTCACGCTCCCCGTTTCAAACAGGCTCGGAGCGTTGGAAGGGGATGGGTTGGAGGGAGGAATTTGCCCTCCCTGACCCTCCCGCTTCTGCCAAGGGACGGGGCGGATGCACCGCTAACGCTCAACGTTCAACGTGCTAACGTTCAACATTCAACGCCGTGCGTCGCCGCAGCCGCTCCCTGAGGAACGCGATCCCGTTGCGCTGGTAGACCAGCCACTCGATCACCAGCACCGCCAGCGCACCCGCCGCCAGCCAGCGCCAGAACTCCTGGCGGCCCACCTGCTCGCGCGTCACCGCCTGCTGCAGCCCGCTCACCTGCGGCACGCTCAGGTCCGCCTTGGGAGCGATGTACGACTCCTCGGGGGCGAACAGGTTCACCGCGAAACGCTGCCGGCTGATCAACTGCTCGCGGTCCAGCTGTTCCACCACGTACGGCCCCACCACGCCGGTGTCGGCGTAGATCGCCTGGCCGCCCTGAATGGGCGCCTGGTCCACCCGGCCGTCTGGCCGCGTCACACGCACCTGCGAGGCCGTGGGGTCCACCGACACCACCAGCGGCTGGTCGGGCTGCAGCTGCGAGGCCTCCGCACCGCTGCCCGGCGCCAGATAGCCGACGATGTTGGACATCAGGAGCGGGAACGCCACCTGCAGCGGCAGATCCGAGTTCTGCAGCGCGAAGGCCAGCACGACGATGCGGCGCCCGTCCTGCTCGCCGGCCATGAGCATCGGCCCGCCGTCGCCCTCCACCACCACGCGCGCCCATGCGCCGGGGGTGATGCGCGCGGCCTTGAGCACACTCACATCGCTGACGCTCACATTGCGCAACAGGCTGGAGGCCTGCTGGCCACCGAGGTCGGCCGGGGCCGGGCGCAGCGCCGGGAAGTCCACCTCGCCGGTGACCGAGAAGTAGGCCGTGGAGCGCGGCGGGTTGATGAACAGCAGGTTGCCGGGCGGCAGCGTCGGCGGGATAGCGCCGTCCAGGATCGTCACCGGCACCTCGGCGGCCGTCTCCGGGAAGACGGTGGTGGTGGTCGGGACGAGCGTGACAGACAGGGTGGGCAGCAGACCGAGCGCCGTCTCCAGGAAGCGGTTGCCGGGGCCGACGATCCGCACCCTGGTGCGCTCCTCGGCGGCGCCCACCGCCCAGCCACGGTCGTCGAGCGGCAGCGCATCCGCCGGGTCCTCCACCAAGCGCGCCTCGGCCACGCGCACCTGCGCCGGCACGTCCACCACGATCGCCTGCTCGCCAGGGCGGGCGGAGCCGTCAGACCCGGCCACGGCGGGAGCCAGCTGCATGTCGTAGGCGCTGAACAGCGAGCCGTCGAGGAAGACGTCCATCCGGCGGCGGGCGGCGGCGGCGCCGTAGTTGGCGGCCTGGATGAAGAGCGTCTGGCCGGCAGGGCTGGGCTGGAGCGCCATCGCGCTCACCGCCACGTTGCCGTCGCGCTCGCCCACCGGGAAGAAGCGCACCACCGCGGGCATCTTGATATCCTGCGGCACCCTCACATTGCCGTCCGAGATGATCGCCACCTCGCTCTCCGGTTCGCGCGAGGAGAGCGCGGCGGCGAGCGCCAGGGCCGGCGACAGGTCGCTGCCGCCGCCGGTGCGCGGGGTGATGGCCGCGATCGCCTCGTTGGCTTGGCGCCGGTCGGTGGTGGAGGCCGCCAACACCTCCATCTGCCCGCCGGCGGCGATCACCGTAACGCGCCCGCCGTCCGGCAGTTGCTCCACGAGCTGTGCCGCCTGCATCCTGGCCACCGCCAGGCGCGAGGGCACGGCGTCGGTGGCCGCCATGCTGGCCGAGCGGTCCACGATCAGGATCAGGTTGCGGCCGGCGATGCCCGTGGTGAAGAAGAACGGCCGGGCGAGCGCCAGCACGAGCAGCAGCAGCAGCAGCAGCTGGAGCAGCAGCAGCCAGTTGCGCCGCAGGCGCTGCCAGGGCGCGTTGGCCTCCACGTCGCGCACCATGCGGCGCCAGAGGAATGTAGACGAGACGCGGCGCTCCTCGCGGCGCAGCTTCAGCAGGTACATCGCCACGATCAACGGCCCGACGACCAGGGCGCCTATAAGTGCCAGGGGTGTTAAGAGTGACATGTGCGTACCCTAGGGCCTATCCGCAAACTGCGTTTGCGGGGGCCTGGGGGCGCAGCCCCCAAAAATCTTCTCAAAGGTTCTTTTGGAGGAGCTGCGCCCCTCCAAACCTCCCGCTTTGCGGATACGCCCTAGTACGCTGATTGACGGATGGGGTGGGGTTTCAGGGGAGGGCTTGG
>DATMBA010000399.1:0-2239 GCA_035559635.1 Roseiflexaceae bacterium | reverse complement strand
TGTGATCTCAGTCTGTTCTCGCTGGGCTTGCGGCTGCTGGCGTATTGTTTGCGTCATCGACGGACCATCCCACCTGGATTACCAATACAGCTGATCCCGGCACTACAGCACCCGCTCAAAAGTTCTGTACGGTAGTCAAGCGCTCAAAACTCAAAACTGCCTAGCGATACGCCCCCGACCCTGCGGTGCATCGCCGTGACGCGCACGCGGTAGGCGTGCGATGCGCCGCTCAGCGGCACCTCTAGCAGCAGCCGGTGCCCCTCCACCGTGGCGCTGCCGAGCGACTCGCCATCTGCGCCCAGCACATCCACCACGGTGCTCACCGGCCGCGCGCCCGCGCCGTAGGCCAGCGCCACGTGCGCCAATGGGGGTGCGCCCGGCGCCAGCGCGGTGACCCGCGCTGAGACCACGCGCGCCGGCCGCGAGCGCCAGGCCATCAGTGCCAGCAGCGCCAGCGCGGCCAGCAGAGACAAGGCGCGCTCGTGTGTCCTCACAGTTGCTCCTGTACGGCGTGCAGCGCCGGCTCCCCACATCCCGAGACTCAGCCGGCCGCGCACGCGCATACGTCCCTCTCGCTGCGCGCTCCAGGGCACGCATCCGCCATATCAACACCTGCAGGCCTGCGCAAATAGAAAGAGGTTTTTCAGGGAGGGGCCCCAGAGGTCCCCTCCCCTACCGGGCTGTGTGGGCTTATTCCGCCTGGTACATCCCCCGATACGCCCCGTAGGCGCCGTACACCAGCTTGACATAGCTGCGCGTCTCGGCGAAGTCAATGCGCTCGGCGAACAGATCCGGGTCAGCTATGTGCTCGCCGCCGGCCCAGCGCCGGGCATTGCCGGCGCCGCCGTTGTAGGCCGCCAGCGCGCCCGGCAGGCTGCCGCCCAGGTTGTCCAGCTGGCGCCGCAGGTAGAAGGCGCCGAAGCGGATGCTCACCTCCGGGCGGAACAGCGCGTCCTGCTGGAAGTCCGCCATGCCGAGCGCCTGCGCGATGCCCTGTGCGGTCTCGGGCATCACCTGCGCCAGCCCGCGCGCGCCGACCCAGGAGAGGGCGGCCGGGTTGAAGTGGCTCTCCTGCCGCAGCAGTGCGTAGAGGGCCAGCGGGTCCAGCCCGTACTCGCGCGATCGTTCGAGGACGATCGCGCGGTAGGGGGTGGGGTAGATCAGCCGGCGCAGGGCCTCGGGCACGCCCCCCGGCCCCTGCGCCGGCGAGATGGCCGCCAGGCGCTCGGCGGCCACCAACGCAGCGTAGGTGACGCCGCGCTCGTGCGCCAGCCGCGCCAGCAGATACAACTTGAGCGGATCGTCGCGCCAGGTGCGCAGCGGCGCACGCCACTCGTCGATCGACTCGCTGATCAGCCCGACCTCGGCCAGGGCCACGGCGCGCATCACGGCCGAGTCCTGCGCCACCTCGGGCGGGTAGCCGCGCTCGGCGAGGCGGTAGGGCTCGCCGCCGGCCCACCCGGCGAGCCAGTCCTCCAGCGTGCGCCAGTCCGCCTCTGGGATGGGCGCACCGGGCGGCACGCTCCCCTGGGGCACACTGCCGGCCAGTTCGTTGGCGCGCGCGGCATAGTAGGAGTCCGGCGCGGTAGCGCGCGCCGTGTCGCGCAGGTCGGCGGCGGCGTCAGCCGCGCCACGGGCCTCGGCCACGCGCGCCTTCCAGAAGGTGGCCTGCGCGGCCACCAGGCCGGCGGAGCGGCGCGCCAGTTCGTCCCAGGCTCCGAGCGCCTCGTCGTAGCGCCCGGCGTCGTAGAAGTGCATGCCGGCCAGGAAGAGCGCGCGGTCGGCGCCCTCCGCGGCCGGGTAGCCCCGCCCCAACTCCAGCCGCACCTGCGCGGCCCCCTCCAGGTCCCCCAGTTCTTCCAGCAGGATAATGGCGCGCCCCAGGGCCACCGGCGCGCGCGGGTCCGTAGGGTAGGCCGCGGCGAACTCGCGGTAGCCGGCGAGGGCACGCTGCATGTCGCCGCTCCAGCCGATCGTCTGCACCCAGTCCAGCTGCGCCTGCCGCCCGGCCTCGCCGTCCGGGTTGGCCGCACCCACGGCGGCCAGCTCGGCCAGGGCGCCCTCGAGGTTCCCCAGGCCGCGCAGGGCCAGGGCGCGCTCGCGCCGCAGCTCCAGCTGCAGGGTAGCGGTGGCCACCGCCAGCGCGGCGTCGAAGTGCGGCAACGCTTCGGCCCAGCGCTCGTGGGCGGCGAAGGTGCGCGCCGCGGCGGCCGGGTCCGGCGCGCCCTGTGGGCTGGCC
>DATMBA010000398.1:0-4249 GCA_035559635.1 Roseiflexaceae bacterium | reverse complement strand
CCTCGTACAGCGCCGAGTGCAGGTCCCCTGGCGGCACCGCGCCGTTGAAGAAATGATGGACGCCCGCCCCGGCGGCCTGCCGGGCGGCCTGCGGATCCGGCGTACGGCTCCACAGCACCACCTTGGTTGGCACGCCGAAGTTCGGCAGGATCTCGGCCAGGTCCAGGCCACTCATACCGGGCAGATCGACGTTGGCGACGATCACCTCGGGCGGCGTATTGCGCACCTCCCAGAGCGCATCGTTCGCGCTATCGAGCACCTGCACCTCCACATCGCCGCCCAGCTGGCTCTGCAGCGCCCGCAGGTCTTCGCTATCGCCTGGGACAACCAGGAGTCGGTAGGCCATCGATCCCTTCGCCTTTCGCAGTGAGACTCCCGTGCGGCACAGCCGCACCCTGTCCGTGGAAGAGGAGAGGCTTCAGGGAGGGCTGTGCCCACCCCGCCCCTCCCCATTTCATGCTCCCGCCTCGGGCGGCGGGCGGTACGGCAGCGCGACGCTGAACGTGCTGCCCTCGCCGGCGCGGCTGGTGAGCAGCAAGGCCCCGCCGAGCACCGCCACCAACTCGCGCACCAGCGCCAGGCCCAGCCCGGTGCCACCGCGGTCGCGCGTCAACGAGTCCGCCACCTGGTAGAAGCGGTCGAAGATCCGCACCTGCTCGTGCTCCGGGATGCCGATCCCCGTATCCTGCACGGCCACCACCAGCCACGGCCCGCTCTCGTGCGGCGCCGGCCGCACGATGTAGGTGCCCGTTGCGTCCAGCACAGCGCGCGCCTCAACCGAGGCGCGCACCGTGATCAGCCCCTGCTCGGGCGTGAACTTCACCGCGTTGGAGAGCAGGTGGCCGAAGATCACGGCCAGCTTCTCGCGGTCGCCCTGGAGGACGAGCGGCTCGTCCGGCATATCATATGCGATCGTATGCGGGATAACCCCCGGACCCTGGCGCACCCGATCCAGCGCCTGGCGGATGAGATCCTGGATGACGACCGGCTGCAGCTCCATCTGGGCCTCGCCGGTCTCCACATGGCGCAGGCTCACCATGTCGTCCACGATCTCCTTGATGCGCTGGGCGCCCTCCAGCACGCGCTGCAGGTACTCGCGCTGCTCGCCGCTGCTCTGATCGCGCACCATCATGGTGTAGCCGAGCACCAGCGCGAGCGGCGTGCGCAGCTCGTGCGACGCGATCGAGATGAACTCGCTCTTCATACGGTCCAGCTCCTGGCGGCGTTGGAAGGCGTCATCGAGCTGGCTGTACAGGTAGGCGTTGTGCAGCGCGGCGCCAGCGTGGTTGGCCAGCAGCATGATCCCCTCCTGCACGCCGGGGCGCAGCAGGTTCGGCGTATCATCGCACAGCACCAGCACACCAGTGAGCTGCCCCTGGGCGCGCAGCGGCACCGCCAGAGCGTGCTGGAGCGGCGCACCCCCGAGACGGCAGGCGGGCGCGCCGGACAGGATGGCCTGCCGCTCGACGAGGGCGCGCTCGGCGAGGGCCCGCCCCTCCGGCAGCAACTCGCCCTCAGGCGCCGAGGCCACCGCCTCACCGAGGCGACCCGGCTCATCCGCCAGCAGCAGGAAGCCGGCCGCGCACCCGCTCTGGCGGATGGTGACCCGCAGCACGATGCCGACCAACTCCGGGAGCGCGAGCGTGGTGCTGAGCGCCTCGCTGCTGGAGAGCAGCTGCTCGAGCGCGCGCAGCCGCAGGTTGTCTTGCAGCAGAGCGCGCTTGTGGAGCGCCTGGTCCACCGCGAGCCGCAACTGCTCCAACTCGAACGGCTTGGCCAGGAAGTCCGCCACGCCGCGCTGCACCGACTGCTGCAAGTTCTCCAGCGACGCGAAGCCGGTCATGATGATCACAGCGATCGCCGGGTCGCGCTCGTGGGCGATGCGCGCCAACTCCAGCCCGCTCATCGTGGGCATCTTGATGTCGGTGAGCAGCAGGTCGAACGGGCGGTCGCGCTGCAGCAGCCGTGCCGCCGCCTGCGGGTCGCTGGTGGCCACCACCTCGTAGCCACCGAGCCGCAGGGTCCGGCTGCAGATATCGCACATGTGCTGTTCGTCGTCGACCACCAGGATACGGGCGGCAGCTTCGGCGCCGGGAGCGGTGGAGACGGGTTGACCGAGTGCCTGGCTCATAAGCGGCGATGGGCTAGTACATGGCGGCGGAAGTCCGCCCAGGGTTTCCGCAGGGCTTTCGCCCGCTCGAAAGCGGCGCGCGTAGCGCACCAACCTACGCTTCAGCGTACTAGCTCAGCACCTCAACCGCGGTGCGCGGCAGGGTGAGCGCCGTCGTATCCTCTTGTATCACCTCGACAGCCGCCACCCGCACGCGGGACGCAGCCAGGCGCCGCGGCGCGCCAGGCACCGCGCGCACGCGCCCCACCTGGCCCATATGCTCGTGGTCCAGCAGGCGGACGGTGGCGCCGGGGCGCAGGGCGGGGCGCGGCGGATCGATCTGGATGCCGGCGGTGCGGGCCGAGAGCGGGATCACCACGCGCGGGCGGCGCAACGGGCCGGCCAGCTGCGTCACCCCTTCGATCAGCGCCTCCTGCCGGTCGTGCGAGGCGAGCAACTCGAACAGCGGCGACGACATCGGCCGGACGCCGAAGCCCTCGGTGACGACCAGCGTCAGTTCGTGCTCGCGCTCAGGCGCCGGAAAGCGCCAGGTGCGGACGCCCGTGCGCCAGCGGGCGGGCGAGTCCCAGCCGAGGAAGGCGCGCAACTCGGCCTCATCCACCCCGCCGACGATCACGCCGCGCACCTGCTCCTTCACCGCGCGCTGGAGTGCCGTGGCGCTGATGCCGCTGCCACCGATGACGATCGCGTAGGCGCTGCGCGCGTCCAGGTGCTCGGGCAGGATCGGCTCAGACGGGTCCGTGACGAGCAGGCGCAGCACCCCGGCGCGCTCCGGGCCGAAGCCGAAGACGCCGTAGACCTGGGCCGCAGGGGTCTCGATCCGCACGCCCTCGTAGGGCAGCACCTCCATGACGATGCCGCGCACCGTGGCCTGCAACTCAACGGTGGCCGGGTCCGGGACGATCGTCACATAGCCGGTCTCGCCGTCCACCATGGCGATCACGCCGTCGACCGGGGACAGGCAGGTGCGCCCGCCGAGCGTACCGGTGCTGGCGAGCACCTCGCCCTGGGCCACTTTGTTGCCCACCTCGCGGCGCATGGCGCGCTCCACACGGGACGGGGCGACGCTGAGCGCGCGCGCGAGGTTGACGATCCGGGGCGTGCCAGGGACGAAGGCCCTGGCCACCACCTCGTCCGGCTCGACGCGCTGCCCCACACGGACCAACACCTCGCCGGGGTGGGGGAGTCGGCGCTCGATGCGCGCCATGGCGCCGGCGACCAGGGGGGGCGTGCCGGACGGAAGATGCACGGACATGCGGAGAACCCTCGCGCTGTACCTACCGGAGGCATTATAGCATAACCATCCAGCAGCCGGCACGCAACAAAAACAGGCGCGGCGGCGTCATAAACCACAGGTGATCGGCGATAGGTGATAGTTCGGGGCTGAGCTCACCCTGCTGCCCACCCCCTATGACCTATCACCTATGACCTAATCACCTCGGATGTCAAAGGAGACCGCAATGTACACACCGTCCCAGCGGCTCATGCGCAGCCGCAGCGACAAAATGATCGCCGGCGTGGCCGGAGGTATCGGCCAGTACCTGGCGGTGGACCCGGTGATCGTCCGGCTGGCTTTCGTGGCCCTGTTCTTCACCGGCGTCGGTGCGCTGCTCTACCCGATCCTGTGGGTTATCATGCCGCTGGAGGGCGGGCCAGGCGCGGCGCCCGCGCAGGCCTTCGACGAGATGCGCCAGCAGGCGACGCGCCTGGGCGCGGAGGTGCGCGAGGTGTTCGTGGCCGGCGGGCCGGCGCGCCGGCGGCGCTTCGACCCGATGACCGGCGCGCCAGTGGACCCCGAGGCCGAGATCCCGATCAACAATGTGGACCCGGCGGGAAGCGCTCCGGCGGACGCGCAGGCCCGGCGCAACCGCACCCTGGGCCTGGTGTTAGTGGGGATCGGCGCCTTCATCCTGCTGAACATGCTGCTCGGCCCGCTGTTCGGCAAGATGCTGCTCCCGCTGCTGCTGGTGGCCGCCGGCATCATCATCCTGCGGCGCGGCCGCTAAGACTAAGGTGCGCGCGGACGTGACTGTCCGCGCGCACGCCGTAGGCGTTCCCGAAGGGTACGCGCGGGGTGTGGCGGCCTACGGTCCCCACCGAATATCTTACATCTTTTTC
>DATMBA010000397.1:0-3386 GCA_035559635.1 Roseiflexaceae bacterium | reverse complement strand
GGCAGCAGGCGGTCGAAGAGGGTCTGCAGCATGCCGGAGAGCGCCGGGCGGGTGCGGAGCGCGCCGGCGAAGCGATCCAACTCGGCGCGGCGGGTGGCCGGCAGCGCGCGCGGGTCCTGGCGCAGCATGGCCGGCACGGTGAGCGCGTAGTAGTCCGGCGGCATCAGCGCATCGTCGCCCGCCAACAGATCCGCGAAGGTGCCGCGCTCGTTGATGGCGAAGTCATACACCACTGGGGCCATGGCGAAGGGGAGCGCACGCTCCAGGCGGGCCTTCGTTTCGGCCATGATCGCCAGCAGCCGCTCCTGGGCCTCGGCACGGCGGGCGGGGGCGAAGATGAAGCCCATGCCACCACCGGACATCCCACCGAGCATCCAGAAACCCCAGAAGTCCTCGGCGAACGCCGCGCGGACGGCGTCGATCAGCGCCTCGGTGTAGCGGTTGGTGGCCCAGGGGATGATCGTCTGGATCGGGCCGAAGAAGTTGTGGGTGGTGAGCGCGCCGATGCGCCGGATGTCGCCCGCGCACAGGGCCGCCAGGATCTGGTCCAGGACGCGGATGGCCTCCTTGCGCCCCTCCCACTCGGCCTCGGAGCGCAGCAGATACTTCTCGGTGACCATCTCGAGGATCGGGCCGACGTTCTGGGCCATGCCGCCGTGTACCAGCACCAGGCTCTGCTGCAGCGCCGCGCGGGTGGCGGGCGAGGCCTCCTCGGCGGTGAGGATGTGGTGGCTTGGGAGCAGGCGGCCGCGGCTGACGCCGAACTCCGGGTCGCCCTCGCGGGCCTCCTCGCCGCAGATGAGCTTCATGCCGGGCCAGACGCCGCCGGAGTCCTGCCAGCCGCCACCCGAGCCGGCCAGCCACTCGCCGAGGATGGCGCGGGCGGCCACCAGGCGGCGCTCGTGCTCGGCGAGCTGGCCGCCGAGCGCTGCGGCCTGGCTGGTGGCGCGCATACAGACGGCGATCAGCGCGGCGAGCAGGCTGGTGGAGACCGCCAGGCGCGAGCCTTTGGGGATGCCGTTGACCGCGCTGACAAGCTCGATACCGTGGCCGGGGGCCGTGAGGCGTGCGAGTAGGTCGGCCAGGCTCTCGCCGGACCCCTCGATGCCGGGCGGCACGATGCCGCTGGCGATCACCGCGGCCTTGAGCAGCCCCAGGTAGTCGCGAGCGAAGTCGAACACCTCGGCCAGGTCGGTGATGTCGGCGGTGGCGCCGAGATCCACGCTGGTGAGGCGCAGCACCGGCTCGTCGATCACGCGCACGTAGGCCTCGACCGGCGGGCGGGGGGCGGGGTCGCGGCCGCGCACGCCGAGGTCGATCGAGACGTTGAGCACCCGCGCGCCCTCCGGGAAGTCCATGCCGAGGAAGAAGATGTCGCTCCAGGCGCTGTGGGAGAGATCCATGCGCACCGGGGTGGCCTCGCGCAGCAGCGGGAAGGGGGCGTCGGGCGCATCACGGCGCAGCAGCTCGGGGCGCACACGCAGCGGCTGGTCGGCGGGGTGGCCGACGCGGAACATCCACTGGTTGCCGCGCACCGAGCGCACCGAGCGGCGCACCTGATCCGCCAGGGTCTGGAAGGCGAGGCGGTGGTAGGCGGCGGCCAGCGCGGAGCAGAGCGCATCACTAGGGCCGGCGGCGGCCTGGGCGGCGGAGAAGACCTGGATGGCCTCCTCGAAGCGGCGGCTGAGCAGGTGGACGTAGCCGTCGAACGGGACGTGGCCCACCGGGCGCACGCCGGGCTTGTCCGGCATGTGGAAGCGGTAGATCGCGTAAAGGAAGAAGAGGGCACGCACGCGCTCGTAGAGATTGTCGCTCGTACGGCGCAGCCGCTCCAGGGCGGCGCACTCGGCGAGCAGGGTCTCGAGCGAGGCCGTGCGGCAGAAGGCGTCCAACGAGCGGTCGCGGATGGCGGGGTCGGCGGCGGTGATGATAGTGGTGAGCTCGGACACAGGCGGCACCTTTGGAACGGAGTTGTCAACGGAATGGGAGCGGGGGAGCACGGGAGGGTCAGGGAGGGCAAGCCCTCCCTGACAAACCTCTCTCGTTTGTCACACTCGCCGCGTGGCAAGGAGCTCCACCAGCGTCGTGAGCACCTCGTCGCGGTCCACGCCGCCGAGGGCCAGGGCGAGCTGAGCGGTGAGCACGCCGTACTTGCCGCCCACGTCATAGCGGCTGCCGAGGTTGGCGAGCGCCAGGTAGCGCTCGTGGGCCGAGAGCTCGTCCAGCGCGGGGGAGAGCTGCACCCCGCCGCGGTTCCCGGCGGCTGTGACGTGGCGCTCGAGGATCTGCATCACGCCGGGGGTGAGCACGTGCATGCCGAAGAAGCACAGGTAGTGGCCGGCGCGCAGGCCGGGCACCACCAGGCGCTGCTCGGCCTCGGTGGGGGTGGGTTTCTCCAGCACCGTCTCCACCAGGTACAGGTCTTGCCGGCCGGGGAGGCGCCGCCCGCCCACCGCGCCGTAGTGAGGCAGCAGGCTCTCGCGCGAGGGCTGCACGGCGGAGACGGCGCACGACTCGGCCTCGGCCACCTCTACCAACTGCTCGGCGCACCCCCTGGCGCCCTGGCTGATCCACAGATGGTCGCCCACCAGGTGCAGGAAGGGCGCATCGCCGACGAAGTCGCGGGCGCGGAAGATAGCGTGGCCATAGCCGAGCGGGCGCTCCTGCTCGACGAAGCGCAGCCTCCCGGCGTGCTCATCCGCCGCGGCAGCGTACGGCTCGGCGTCGCCGGGGCAGACCACGACGCAGATCTCCTCGGCGCCGGCCTGCAGCGCCTCCTCCACCACAATGCGCAGCACAGACTTGGGGGTGCCGTCGCGGTCCACCACGCGCTGGAGCGGGAGAGCGCGCTGGTTGCGGCCTGCGGCGGTGATGACGGCTTTGGTGACTCGCACGGGGCCTCCTGCGGCATGAGGACGTGGGAGTAGTATACCATCTGGGCTGGCGAGTGATGTGGCTGCGAACCACTTCGGAGGGGCGCAGCCCCTCCGAGCCTCCCCAGACGGTCAAGTAGGAGGCCGCGCAGCGAAACCATGTCTTAGCCGGCAAGCAGTGGGAGCTTCCGCAACAGGTTGCGGGTTGCGATCGCTTCCCAAGGCAGGTACTCGGCGATTGCGAGCCCAACGATGTCACAGGCAGCGGCCACATCGTGCAGCAGCCGAACGACGTGGTCGGGTCTCAGCCGCCCTCGTGGAACATCGGCCCACGCGTCCGGTGGTGCGTCTGGCTTGTTGAACAAGATCGGGCCTTGACTACCGTACAGAACTTTTGAGCGGGTGCTGTAGTGCCGGGATCAGCTGTATTGGTAATCCAGGTGGGATGGTCCGTCGATGACGCAAACAATACGCCAGCAGCCGCAAGCCCAGCGAGAACAGACTGAGATCACA
>DATMBA010000396.1:0-17263 GCA_035559635.1 Roseiflexaceae bacterium | reverse complement strand
TGTGATCTCAGTCTGTTCTCGCTGGGCTTGCGGCTGCTGGCGTATTGTTTGCGTCATCGACGGACCATCCCACCTGGATTACCAATACAGCTGATCCCGGCACTACAGCACCCGCTCAAAAGTTCTGTACGGTAGTCAAGGTCAAATATAAAACCCATGCGCCCTTCATACAGCGGCAGCAGCCCCTCGCCCGGCGCGTCGCGGAACAGGCGGCTGTCGTTCGACATATGGAACATCGCCATGAAGCGCACGCCCCACGGATTCTCCCCGGTGCGCTCGTTCACCAGCACCGGCACGCGGCGGTAGATCTTCTTCGTCAACTCGGCGTCGGCGGCGGTGCGGAACACGGGCGCGGTGCGGGTGTTGGGGTTGATCAGCGCGACCTCCTCCGGCGTGAGGGTGAAGGCGCGCCGGTCGTCGCTGAGGTGCCGGACGTTGGTGGCGAAGAACACAAAGCGCGTCGGCTCCTTCGTCTCGCCGATCGTCAGCAGGCTGAACTTGTAGCTGCGATGCACACTAGGGAAAACGGCCTCGCGGTTCTCGAAGTCGTACAGGCTGACGAGCTGCCGCCGCTGGCTCAGGTCGCCGAAGAAGAGTTTGCAGGTGTCGTCGGTGGCGATCCCCGTCGGCACAATGATCCCGGCGCGGCCCGTTGGCGATATTAGCGCGCGGGCGTGCTCGGCGAACAGCGCGTAGGTGTTCACATCGCCCACGGCCGTGAGCGGGAAGCGGCCGGCGGCGCGCACGAAGCGGCTCTCGGCCTCGGCGCGGTACTTGGCGGCGTCGAATTCGGCGATGCGGGCGCGCTGGCGCTCATCGCCCTGGCGCCAGGCCTGGATCGCCTTCTCGCGGGCGGCCTTGTTGGGAGCGCTCGCGATCTCCGGCACGTCCACGAAGTGCTCCTGCTCCTGCAGCTTGATGCGCTCCCACGGCGGGTTGCCGAGCACGACGTCGAAGCCGCCGGCGGGAGGGAGTGCAGATGCGGGAGGGAACGCAGATGGCGCAGATGGCGCAGATTGACGCGGATTCTTGCGATCATCCGCGCCCATCGGCGTCATCGGCGTCATCTGCGTGCTATCAGCCTCGAAGCCGCTTATGGGAGGGAACGCAGATGGCGCAGATTGACGCAGATCCTTGCGGTCATCCGCGCCCATCGGCGTCATCCGCGTCATCGGCGTGCTATCGAACACCTGCGCGAACTCCAGCTCCCAGTGGAAGAAGCCGACCTCCTGCGCCAGCACCATCGCCGCGGCCACCTTCGGGTCGCGCAGGTCCTTCGGGCGGCGCTTATGCTCCTCCAGGTCCTTGGTGGTCGGCACGCGGGGCGCGTTCTCGGGCGTGAGCGGCTGGAAGAACGCCGCCGTCCAGAGGTCGAACAGCGTGCGCTCGGCCTCCGCCCGGGCGCGCAGGTCGCGGTAGCGCGCCGCCAGCGCCCGCACCGCCGCCACGTTGTCGTCGGGGGCCTCGTCCAGCCGGCGCAACTCATCGGCCAGCGAGGAGGCACTCGTGGCGGGGGGCGTGTCGAGGAAGTTGGCCTGGGTCGCGCCGTGCTTCGCCTGCTCACGCTCGGCCTTGTTGCGCCTGCGGATGGCGGACGCCGTGGCCTTATCGTCGCCCGTCACCGGCTTATAGGCGTCGTCCGGGATGCCGCGCGCCACCAGCGCCCGCGTCGCGCCGATCAGCGAGTTGCCCCAGCGGATGTGGCTGTCCAGGAAGGTCAGCGGCATGCCGGGGGTCATGCTCTCCAGCCACAGCGCGACCTTGCACAGGTCCACCGCGAGCGGGTTGACGTCCACGCCGTAGATGCACTCGCGGATCACATCGCGCACCGCGCGCTGGTAGACGGTGGGCGTCGGCTGCGACTCGCCCGAGCGCACCCTGGCCAGCTCGCGCCCGACGCGCCGGGCTGCCGCGAGCAGGAACGCGCCCGAGCCGCACGCCGGGTCCACGATCCTTAGCGAGAGCAGCGCCCGCGCCTGAGCCTCGGGGTCGCGCCCGGCGGCCTTGAGGCGCTCGTCCATCACTGGCACCAGTGCGCTCTTGATCAGCTCCTGCACCAGCTCGGGGCGGGTGTAGTAGCTGCCGGTGGTCTTGCGCTCCGTGCCGGAGACGAGATCGAACGCTAATGGCGCGGATGGGACGGATGGGCGCTGATCGTCCTGATGATCCGCGGCCATCGGCGTCATCGGCGCCATTGGCGTGCTATCCGTCACCTGCACGCCCGTGCCCGAGACGAGATCGAACGCTGATGGCGCGGATGGGACGGATGGGCGCTGATCGGTCTGATGATCTGCGGCCATCGGCGTCATCGGCGCCATCGGCGTGCTATCCGTCGCCGTACCCACGCGCACGACCGGCCGGTAGTCGAGCAGGCTCTCGTAGACACTGCCGAGCTCCTCCACGTCCAGCGCGCCGTAGTTGACGCGCCTGAGCGCCTTGCTCTCCTTCTCACGGTAGAGCGAGAGCGCGCGCACGGCCGCCAGCAGGTCGGCGTTGCGCAGGCGGGTCCCCTCCAGCGCCGGGATCGCCTGCTGCCCGAACAGGTCACCGTCCAGCGGAGCCATGCCCAGGCTGCGCGGCATCGCCTCATCGCTGCCCTCCAGCAGGCGGAAAGTCGCCAGCAGGCCGAGCCACAGGTCATCGTAGGGGCCGCGCCCGGCGCCGGGCTGCTCGGCGAGGCGCCGCAGCCGTGCCACGCTGTAGTAGTCGCGGTAGATCGCCAGGCGCGCGTCGGCGGATGGGCGGTACGCGAGTGGCGAGAGCGGGTCGGTCTCGTCCAGCTCGGCGGCGATCAGGCCGCGCTCCTCGGCGGTCATGAGGAACAGCAGGCGGTACACCAGCCTGAGCAACTGGCGGTAGAACTCCTGGGGCGTGAGTGGATCGAACGCAGATGGCGCGGATTGGACGGATATTCGCTGATCTGCGGCTATCTGCGTCATCTGCGCCATCTGCGGGCTATCCGCCAGCAGCTTCTGCCGCAGCGCCGTATTGGCCGGGTGCTGGAGCAGGCCGTTGCCGAGCGTCCTGAGCGCCGCCTCCACCCCATCGCGCAGCCGGTCGCGCACACGGCCGCCCTGCTCCACAGCGCGCTGGTGGTACTGCTCCAGCAGGCAGCCGGCGGCGTCCTCGCTGGTGGCGGGCAGGCGCGAGCGGTGCAGCAGGCGGTAGAGGACGGCGAACTCAGCGAACTTCTCGCCCTCCATCATGGCCCGCAGGTCGAACTCCACATAGGCCGGGCGGGTGAAGCGCGAGGAGTCGCGCAGCAGGCGCAGCCGTTCGCCGTTAGTCACAATGCCCCACAGATGCTCGGTGGAGTTGAGGTACTCCTGCACCAGCGCGTGCGGCGAGAGGCGGGGCCGGCCGGAGGGCGGGCGGGCATCCAGGCTGACGCGCACGCCCTCGATGTGCACCGGCGGCGCGTGCTCGGCCTGGCCGGCGCGGTGCGAGATGGCGTAGGTGCGGCCCTCCACCACGTGGGCGCTGCGGTTGAAGCTCACCTGGTAGCCGAGCGCGCGCAGCAGCGGCAGCACCCACTGCTCGCGCGTCTCCGTCGTGGCGCTCTCCTCCGGGCGCAGCTCGCCCAGGTACGACTGGAACAGCGCCCAGTGCCCGCGCACCGCCTGCCACGTCGCGCTGATGCGGTCGGAGAGCAGCCGCGTGCGGTCCAGCCCGAAGTCCTCTGGGCGCTGGCCGGGCAGCTCCCCGGCGGCGACGGCGTCGAGGATGTCGGCGGGGAGCAGGCCGCCCTCGGTGGTGATGGTGGTGTAGGGCATTGAGTTCTCTTATAGCACACTGATGACGCGGATGACGCAGATCGGTCGGATGTCAGCTGATCGTGGCGTGCTTGCGGGCCAGGTCGTAGATCTTGCGCTTGATCTGTGGCTTTGGGCCGAAGTTCAGGATCAGCCCGACTTCATAGCGCGTCGCGCGCAGGTAGTTGAGAAGCTGTGCTTCGTGCTCCGGCCCGATCGCCTGAGCGACCTTCAGTTCGAGGACGACGGTGCTGTTGACCAGGACATCAGCGTAATAGTCGCCGACGACGAGGCCGTCGTAGTACACTTTGATCGGCGCCTGGTTGACGACCTCGAAGCCACGCTTCCGCAGCTCATACACGAGTGCATTCTCGTAGACCTTCTCGAGGAAACCATAGCCCAGCGCATTGTAGACCTGGTAGAAGGCGTTGATGATACCGTCGGTGAGATTGCTGTGCTTGAACGTCACGATAGATTCGCTTTCTGCAGAACGGGGGAACAGGAACGGGAACGCAGATGACGCAGATGACGCAGATAGCCGCAGATCAGCGAATATCCGTCCAATCCGCGGCATCAGCGTTCGATAGCCCGCAGATGGCGCAGATGACGCAGATGAGACGGATAGTGCAGGTGAAGAATCAGCGGCAATCCGTCCAATCCGCGGCATCAGCGTGCATTCACAGCAGACCTCGTGGCATCGGCAAGAGCACATACACACCCAGGACATCGGCCGGCAGGTGCGGGCGCACGTCCACCCTGCCGCCGGTGGTCACGCTGCGCACGCGCTGGTGGGCCGCGCGCAGGCGCTCGGCCCGCTCGCCTGCGACGCGCTCCAGCTCACCGCGCAGCCCCTCCAGGTCCTCCAGCGCGCGCTCCACCCCGATCGTGCGCTCGTCCACAGTCACGTTGGCCCTCGGCTGGGCCGTCTCCAGCAGCGCGAGCGCCTGCGCCTCGTCCAGCCACTCCACCACGCCGCCGGCCCGCGTGTAGCCGCACACCACCAGCTCCTCGGCCAGCGTTGGCGCCGCCTGCCGCGCGCTCCCGGCAGCGCTCCGCGCCGGCGTATGGGTCATCAGCATGCGCACGCGCAGCAGCAGCAGCACCGTACGCCGCGCCACCGCGTCGGTGCGGATGAGCCCGCAGCGGGCCGCCGGCTGCTCGCCGTCCTCGGGCGCCAGCGCCGTCTCGAGCATGTAGTCGGCGAGCGCGGCGGTGAGCGGGTGGGAGCGGGTTAAGGTAGAAGGTGAAAGAGTGATGGTAGAAGGCTCTGAGCCGGCCTTCGCCCCCGGCTGCTGCCGACGCACATGCTCTCTGAGCCGCTCGAGCACAGGTGCGGGGAGGGCGTGCGCCGAGATCTCCCAGACCTCCTCGGCCTCCGCCGCCGTTTTCCCTTTTGCCTTTTGCCTTTTCCCTTGCGCCACCGGCGTATTCAGCCGCTCAAGCGCGGCCCGCACGAAGCGCTCGACGGCCGCCGCGTCGCCGAGCACCGCGTCGCTCTCCTCCAGCTCGCGCAAGACCTCGTCGGGGCGGATGCGCCGCTGCGCGAAGCGCGTCCGGCTCTCCTTCTCGCGCTCCGCCGCCCGGTCCCACGCCAGCTCCACCGAGCGCACCGCCTCGTCGGCGTCCAGCAGCGCCAGCTGCTCCTCCGGCTCCAGGAACGAAGTCTGCTGCGGCGCGGGCCGGAACAGCGCGCCGATCAGCGTCTCCACCACGGTGCCGCTGTCCACCGGCAGCGGGACGCTGATGCCGAGCGTGCGGTGGATGCTCACCGCCTTCCGCAGCAGCACCTTCATCACCGCCTCATCCACCGGATTCCCGTCGCCGTACAGCAGCACCGTGCGCACGGTGGCCGAGGGCTGGCCGTAGCGATCCACGCGCCCCTCGCGCTGCTCCAGCCGGTTCGGGTTCCAGGGCAGGTCGTAGTGCACCACAGCGTCAAACGACTGCTGCAGGTTGATGCCCTCGCTGAGGCAGTCGGTGGCGATCAGCAGCCGGCGTGGGCTGCGCTCCAGCTCGGCGATCAGCGCCTCGCGCTCCTCCTCGGTGCGCTCGCCGGTCACCGCCAGCACGCGCAGGCCCTGCCCCGGACGCCCCGCGGAGTCACTCCCGTCGCCCTTGATGCGTCCCGCGAGCTCGCTGGCGAGGTAGTTGGCGGTGGCGATGTAGCGGCAGTACACGATCGGGTTATAGCCGTCGCGCAGCAGCCCCTCGACGATCGCGAGGACCTTCTGCAGCTTGGGGTCGCCGGCGCCGGTGAGCGCGGCCGCCCGGGCGGCGAAGCGCAGCAGCCGCGCGCGCTCGCCGGAGGATGGCGCGCCCTGCTCCACCACGTGCCCCGGCTCGAGGTCCTGGGCACCCTCCTGGTCGGTCGGGTCGTACACATAGCCGCTGAACTGCTCGTCCGCGCCGGCCGCGTCCAGGTCGGCGTCAAGCGCCTCGTCCACGCCGGCGGCGCGCACCCTCAGCGCCTTCTCGGCGGCGGCCGGGCTGCTCATCACGCAGCGCAGCAGCGCGAGCGCGGCCCAGTAGCGCGCCCGCTGCTTCCAGGAACGCCCCTGGCCGTTGGCGCCCGCGGTGCGCACCAGCTCGCGGGTGAACTCGTACACGTCGTCGAACAGCCGGCGATACTCGGCGGTGCGCGGCAGCGTGTAGGTGGCCTCGGCTGACTCGCGCAGCGGGAAGGGCGTCTCCTCGCCGAGCCAGTGGCGCACGTCCGCCCGGCGCCGCTGCACCAGGTGGCGGGCCAGGTCGTCGCGCTCGGCCTCCGGCATGCGCTCGAGGGAGAAGCGCTCGAAGCGCGGCGCGAGCAGCCCCAGCAGCGAGCGGAAGGCGTCCTCGATGCCGCTGTGCGGCGTCGCCGTGAGCAGCAGCAGGTGGCGGTCCTCCCTGGCGGCCAGGTCGCGCACCAGCTCATAGCGCTGCTGCTGGCCGGCGCCACGCCCGCCCGCGCTGGTGGCGGTATGGGCCTCGTCCACGATCACTAGCTCGGGGCAGGCGCGCAGGAAGCTGTCGCGCCGCCGGTCGCTCTTGACATAATCGATGCTGGCGACGGTGAACGGGAAGTAGTCGAAGATGCTCACATCGCCGCGCGGCAGGGCCCGCTCCAGCGACGCGGCTGTGCTCGCGCGGACCACCACCGCCTCGATGGCGAACTTCTCCGCCAGCTCGCGCTGCCACTGGTCACAGAGGTGTGGCGGGCAGAGCACCGTCAGGCGGCGGATCTCGCCACGGTCCAGCAACTCGCGAGCGATCAGGGCGGCCTCGATAGTCTTACCGATGCCGACGTCGTCGGCGATCAGCAGGCGCACGGGGTCCAGGCGCAGCGCCATGATCAGCGGCACGAGCTGGTAGGGGCGTGGGCGGACGCCGAGCCTACCGAGCGAGCGGAACGGCCCGGCGCCGCTGCGGAGCGCGAGGCGCGCGGCGTCACGGAGGAGCCGGCCCGAGACGAAGTCGCCGCCGCGGCGCGGGTCGGGCGGCCGGAAGCGCGCGTGAGAGACGCCGTTGCCCTCGAACGGCAGGTAGATGCCGCACACCTCGGCCTCGGCCCCACCGAGCGGCCGGAGCAGCAGGACGTCCTCCTGGTCGGAGGGCAGCACCACCCACTCGCGCTCGCGGCATCGGACAAGGGAGCCGGCTTCAAAACGGGCCATGCTGATCTCCCCTACACCTTCCAGAAGCGGTAGCTATCGAGACGCATTCCGATGTCGTCGTCGGGCCGCACGACGACCACCGTGTACCCCGCGTCCTCCAGCTCGTCGCGCATTGCCGCGATCGACTCACCGGGCTCGGGGCAGAGGATGAAGCTGGTCGGCAGGTACGCCAGGTGCGGCCGGTGTCCAGCCACCTGCGGCAGCAGCGCGTCTGGCTCACGGCCGCCGTGCGCCCGGATGTAGCCGAGCACACGCGCCGCGGCCGGCGGGAGGTCCACCGCCACCGCATCGGGTGTGGTGGGCGCGGCGGGCGCATCACGGACGACGGTGGTGCGCGACAGATCCAGCAGGAGATCGCGCAGAGCGCGCCGGTTGAGCAGCGCGTGCTGCGGCTGGTTGCTGTAGGAGAGCAGGCAGCGATAGCAGGCGCGGGCGCACTCGCCGGCCACGGCCGCATCCTCCGCGCCGGTCTGCGGGTCGAAGTGACAGATCGCCAGCGCTGCCCGCGCCACGCGCCCGAGGGCATCCGGCTCCTCCACCAGGCGGCGCAGGACGCCAGCGCCACCCTCAGCAGCTTCCCAGAACAGAATCCGGCACTCCGCGCCCTCGCCTAGCAACTCCGAGCTCAGCTCCTGCTCCTCGAGCTGGAAGACCTCCTGGATGCCGCGCTGGAGCGCGTGCTGGAGGCTCGCCACCCGCTCAGAGTCGCCGCTCACCATCGCCTCCGGCCGGACCACCAGGATGTTGCGCGTGTCGCGCACCACGATCCGCACGCCCTGCCGCACCTCGCTCGGGCTACCGAGGTCCCCAGGCGAGTCGTCGTCCGGCCCCGTGCTCCACGTGCCCTTCGCCACGTTGAGCGCGAACCCCTCCTGCCGGGCGCGCTTCCAGCCGTGGTTGATGCGCCAGATCGTCGCCGCGGCGCCATAGCTCAAACCGAGCGCCGCGCCAGCGCCGCCGTCCGTCCTTGCCGACACGCAGCGCAGACCTGCCTGGTCACGCGAGAAGCGGTAGTGCGTCCCGATGCGGAAGCCCTCGCGGAGGCGCTCCTCCTCCTCGCACGTGATGCGGTCGATCCGCTGCGTGATCATCGTCGTCATCTCGAACAGGTGCTGGAAGATCCGCGCGCCGCCGCTGGCGAACCCGCCGCCGCAGTGCTCGCAGATGTCCACATCGATCTGCTCGTGGAAGTAGCCGCAGTGCATGCACACCTTGGCACGTGCGAAACGGCGCTGTGCATCACCGGCCGCCAGCATCGCGCGGACCACCTTGTACTTGCGGCCCTCGTGGTAGATCACGTTCTGCGGGCCGAACTCGGTGAGCGCAAGGAAGCGCGGCCGAGCGAGGAACTCGCCGCCATCACCGCCGGTGCGCAGGAAGGCGCGCACCGGGAGGCGCGGGAAGTTGTAGCCTGGGAGGAACCCCTCGCTGGCAAAGTAGCGGTAGGGATAGAAATCCGACTCCCCCTGGCCGGCGCCGTGGTTGTTGCACAGCAGGTCCTTCTGGCGCAGCGCCTCGTCGTGGCGCCGCTTCGCCTCCATCACCTCATCACGGCCGAGCTGCTTCTGGTGCGAGCGATCGATCGTCTGCCGTGCCTCGGCCAGCTGCTCGTCGGCCGACTGGTAGAGCTCGCGCCAGCGGCCGCAGGCCCGGTCGAAGGCATCCGCCGCATCATCGATCGCCTGGCGCAGCCACGCCGCATCGAACCAGCTGGCCGTCGCCAGATCCGCAGCGCATTCGGCGAGCACGCGAGCGCAGGCGGCGCGGCATGCCTCGGCCCGGGCCGGGGAGAGCGCCAGACGAGCGCGCACCTCCTCACGGAGCGGGTAGCCCGGCAGGCTGGTGTCGACGATGGTGAGCATCGAGCGCTGCAGATCGATCCCGGTAAACCCAAGCCAGATCGCGTGCACGTGGGCGCGGATGAGGTCCTCGTTCGCCAGGTCGATCTGCGGCGGCGCCACGATCCCGTTGACCATCTCGAGCGGCCGCTGGAAGAAGTACTGGTCGTGGCCGCTGCCCATCGAGCAGTACGTCACCACCAGCGCCGCCTGGCCGCTCCGCCCGGCGCGCCCGCTGCGCTGCGCGTAGTTCGCCGGCGTCGGCGGCACATTGCGCATGTGCACCATGTTCAGGTCGGCGATGTCGATCCCCAGCTCCATCGTCGGCGAGCAGAAGAGCACCGGCAGCTCGCCCGTACGGAACAGTTGCTCGCGGCGCTCGCGCTGCTCCTGTGGCACCTGGCCGGTGTGCTCGCGCCCCTCCAGCCCGCGCAGGCTGCGCGCCGTCTGCTGGTAGAAGTTCCGGAAGAAGCGATTGATCTGCCGCGGCCCTGCGGAGCGGGAAGCCAGGCGGCGGGCGCGCACCGGGTCTGCCGGCGGCGGGGCGCCATCGCCTGGCAGCCACAGGAGCGCATCGTGACGGATCTGGTACGCGCGCTGCCGTGGGTCGGCGTCGCGCTCGGTCAGAATGTTGGCGCCGACGAGGATCCTCAGCAGCGCGGTGAGGAGCTGCTCGAACGCGGCGTCGTCGAGGCGCTGTGACAGCGGCGGCCACGCCTGCGGCGAGCGCAGGAATCGGCCGAGCGCGCTATGGGCGGAGAGGCTGCGACCGCCGGGCGGGAGCGGCTCGTCGCTTGGCGGAACGAAGAACGTCGCCCGGCGCAGCTGGTTCGACTCCTGTTCGTCGAACGCCCAGAGGTCATTCAGCGCCGCATTGACCTTGCGCACGAGATCGCCCTGGCGCTCAGGGTCCAGCCAGGGTGCGTCCACCGCCAGCTCGCGGCGCATGTGCTCCAGCATGGCCCGTAGGGTGCGCTCGCGCTGCTCAGCGGTGCACTCCCGCAGCACCGGGTGCGGCTCCCACGGCGCCGGGTCCGCGCAAAGCTCGTGGAGGTCGAGGTAGTCGATCCGCAGCAGCCCACACTGCTCGAGGTTCGGCTGCGTGATACGCCAGCTACGCCGCAGATCCTCGTAGATGCGGTACTCCAGCAAGGCGGTGAGCGCCTCCTCGTTACGCCGCCTGGCGCCGCCATAAGCCCCGACGTCCTTGGCGTACAACTCCTGGGGCAGGTCAAGGGCCCGGCAGACCTCGCGCGCAACGTTCACGTAGGTCAGCGGTTGGCCTGCCGGCTGAGCCGACAGCGCCCCGGCTATCGCGGCGCGCAGCATCGCCACGCTGGCGAAGTCGTTGAAGTGCCCGGCCTGAAGGGAGGCATCCTGGCGGTTGTCGGTGAAGCTGAGGAGCTTGCGCGCCTCTTTCTCCAGCGCCGACCGGCGCATCTGGTCGATCGCGGCGGCGGCGATCAGGGTGGTGGCGGTGCTGCGCCCCTCGCTGCTCAGCCGGGCGAGCTTGCGGAAGTCGTCCCTGTCGCGCTTGGTGTAGACCACGCCGCAGCGCAGGCAGGTCAGGAACGGCGCCGGGATGAACCAGGCGGGCGTCGTCTGCTCCGTGCCGATCTCACTGAGCGCGCCGTCGGGGGAGACGAACAGGCGGCGCGGGACGAACGCTTTGAACTCGGAGCTGATCGTGCGGCTGGAGCGCGTGATGCGAAACCAGCTGTCGGGCAGCAGGTCGTTGTCGTCCTCGCTCCACACCTCCTCACCCACCGCGAGGTAGCCGGGGACCGCGGAGGCTGGAACATCCTCGCCGCGCGACATCGGCTGGCGGGGTTCGACGAGCTTGAGGTCGGGGTGGTAGGCGCAGAGGTAGTAGTGCTGGCCGCACTCACGGCAGAACACCAGCGGGAACAGCAGCCGCTCGTCACCGGCGCCGCCGATGTAGCGCTGGCCCTCGAGAGTCAGGGCGCGCCGCTCCGCCGGCTCGAGCGTGGCATACACCGCGCCGCCCTGAGAGATGAACTGGTGCAGCTTGAAGGCGAAGCCCGAGCGCCCGTCATGGTCCCGGACCATGCTCCCGAGCTTGAAGAAGCCCCGGATGACCTCCATGCACTGCTCGATGGGCAGCGCGGTGCGGGCGGCCAGCGCCGCTGCGCCCTCCTGCAGTGTGCGCGGCTCCGCCCGGCGGAGCGTGCCGCCCGGGTCAGCGCGCAGGCTGAAGGTCTGCTCGATCCAGGCGGCCAGCGGGTGCTGCTGAAACGCCGTCCAGCTCAGCGACTCGGGGACGCCAGCGAGGACCGCATCGCGCAGGGCGGCGTCCGTCGGCTGGTTGAAAGAGGGGACGGCGTAGGTCAGCGTCTCTTCGATCACCTCGTCGGGTCCGATTTTGACGCCGAAGAGCTTGCTCGCGACCGACGCCACCGCGGTGCGCCGGTCCCCGTGCGACTCACCGCTCGCCATCGTCGCGCTGGTGCCGACGCAGAGCAGGTTCGGGTTGCCGCAGCGCTCCCGCAGGCGCCGGATGAGCAGCGCGACATCGGCCCCCTGGCGACCACGGTAGGTGTGCAGCTCATCGAGCACCACGAACTGGAGCGCTGCGGCGCTGGCGTCGACGAAGGCGAACTCCTCCGGGCGCGTCAGCATCAGCTCCAGCATCACATAGTTGGTGAGCAGGATGTGGGGCGGGTTGTTCTGGATCTCGGTCTTGCGCGCGTCGCTCTCCTGGCCCGTGTAGCGTGCGAAGGTCACCGGGCGGTCGTGCTCCGGCAGGTTGTCCAGGAACCGGCGGATGGCGTTCTCCTGGGAGTTGATCAGCGCATTCATCGGGTAGACGATGATCGCGCGGACCTTGCCGGCCGCCGGGTCGTGTGTCAGGACGTGGTTCACGATCGGCACGATATACGTCATACTCTTGCCGGAGCCGGTACCGGTGGTAACGACGTAGTGCTTGTGTTGGGCGGCAAGGTCGATCGCGCGGCGCTGGTGGTGGTAGAGGCGCAGCGGCTGAGGCGTACCGGAGCGGTCCGGGGCGCGGAAGATCTCGGCGCAGCGCGGGTGAAGCACGCCGCTCTCCACGAGCTCCGCGACCGTCATGTCCTGGGCGTAGGACGGAGAGAGCTGAATGAGGGAGTCGGGCCAGAGGCGGCCCCGGGCGAGCTCCCGGTCGACGTACGCCCTGATGCTGTCGTCGCTGATGTTGAGGAAACTGGTTGTGTAGTCAGCGTACTCGTCGACGATATGCTGCCGTAGCTCGAAGGCATCCAAGGGAGGGACCTCACAGATCGGAATGCTGGAACGATGGCGGGCGTCGTGGTTCGCTTCAGAACGGCGTAGTCGAAACGTGGAGGCGTCAGGACACGAGGCCGACTGCGAGGAGGGCATGCCTCGAGCAGTTAGCTGGACTTTGGCTCCATGCTTGGCTCCACGCAGGAGAAACCCTGCCCCACACACAACGGGTTTTCTGCATCAGAACGCTGGTGCCGGAGACGGGACTCGAACCCGTACGGGGTTGCCCCCAACGGTTTTTAAGGGCGTTTTTCGGCGCGGTCTCAGGCGGTCCTCGACTGTCTTTCCGCATTCTGATGCGGATTTCCCGAAGTGGTTTCATGCCTCTCACGGGCACTCATTGTCCGCCAATGACTCACGCAATGACTCATGCGCGAGGCAGGCCACGACCGCCCCCTGATCCTCTCCTCACCCCTTCGCTCCTTCCCGTACCACACCTATCGCCACCAATAGACCAGTTGCGTTAAGCCGCTACTTTCGAGGGCCCATCAAATCCTTGCGCCAACTATAGCACCTGCCCCTGGCATGGTGCAGGGCAGCTATCGTCTGCGAGCAGCACCGATCGCCATGCACGTCGCCAAGAGTGATGGCTATGTAGAGGGGCTTCTTATGACAACTATCGACCAACGTCCAGCTCAACCCGCATCAGCGCGTGACCCATCCCTGTCTTCGGGTGCGCCAAAACTGAGCGGCGACGAACTCTTTGTCCCGGCCTCGCACGTCCTGGTGATCGACCGCCAGGTGAGCCACCCGGCCTTCCGGCTCTGGTGTGTGCTGCATCGGCTCTGGTTCCTGCACGAGCCGCCCGTCATGGAGCTGCTGCAGGAGCTGATGGGCACGACTATCACCGACAAAGCGACACAGGTGGAGACCTGGCAGCCGGCGACCCGCCGCAGCATCGAGCGCTGGCTCACGGAGCTGGAGCAGGCCGGCTGGCTGATCTGGGCGCGCCGGGGCGAGACGACGCGCCGCTACCACCTGCGCACCAGCGCCCGCAGCGCGACCGACACGGCCGTCCTGACCGAGCTGCGCACGTTGCTCAACTCCGGCAAGGCCACCCTGGCCGAGGTGCAGGCGTTGCTTAACCTGACGCCACAGCTTCCCGCCGATGCGACAGCAGAGTCGCATGGATCGATTCCAGGATCGCATCAGGATGCGGAACAGATCGAGGCACCTGCCGCCGATGCGACGCCAGGGTCGCATGAGGCTGGCGACGATACGACGGCAGAGTCGGATGGCGCGACCATAGGATCGCTGCTGCCAGCTGGCCAGGCTGCCAATACGACGGTGGAGTCGCACGATCCGATCCTGGCGTCGCACGATGCGACGGGAGAGTCGCAGGATGCGACCCTGGGATCGCATGGTGCGACCGCAGTGTCGCACGACGCGACTCCAAGATCGCATGGCGAGCTCGCCGAGGGCGTCCTGATGGATCAGAATCAGGTCCCTTATAGTGAGATCCTTCAGAATGAGATCTATGAAGATCCCACACCACCACCCGGAGCGACCGGCGCACAGACCGGTGGTGATGGGGGTGGACTGACCGCCACTGAGCGCTATCTCCTTCGCGAGGGCTTCAGCACACGGGCAGCGCGCGAGTTCCGCGATCTCGACCGCAGCACGGTGCAGGCCGACCTCGAGCGCCGGCGTGGTCTCGGCCAGGGCATCGGCGCGATCGTGACAACCTGGAGGGTCGAGCCGCCGCACGCTGCGACGCCCGATCCAGCAGCATCGCCGGCGATCACCCGCCGCGCGACGAGCGCGAAGGCCCAGGCGCTGGCAATCGCCCCGCCCGAGGCCAGCCCGCTTGAGATCCAGTACCTCGCCCTCGACCTGGAGGAGGGGGCGCCCACGGAGCGCGCGCTGGCCAATCTACAGGCGCGCCGCGCCGCCACTCTGGCGGGAGGTGTCGCATGACCCGCGACGCCACACCGACAACCAGCTGGGCGCGGGCCGGTGGTGCGCTGCCGGCCATGGTTGTCGCGCCGGCTCCCGAGCCGAACGACAAGGCACGAGCCGACACGACAGAGACGCCGCCAGCACGCTGTCCCGAGTGCGACGGCGCTGGCTTCTTCGTCGCCGACGTGCCCTATGGCCACCCGCGCTTCGGCGAGCTCATCCCCTGCCGTTGCAAGCTCGCCCAGCGCCAACGCCGCCAGGCGGCCCAGATCACGCGAATGAGCAACCTGCAGTCGTTCCGTGACCAGACCTTCGCCACCTTCGACCCGGACGTACCGGGCGTGCGTAAGGCCTACCTGCGCGCACTAGACTTCGCCCGCCAGCCGCGCGGCTGGCTGCTGCTCTTCGGGCCGTGCGGCGTCGGCAAGACGCATCTGGCGGCCGCGGCGGCCAATCAGGCGCTCGACCGCAACGAGCGGGTGCTGTTCGCGGTCGTGCCCGACCTGCTCGACCACCTGCGCTCGACCTTCGGTCCGTCCAGCGAGGTGGCCTACGACGAGCGCTTCGAGCTGGTGCGGACGGTGCCGCTGCTCATCCTCGACGACCTCGGCACCGAGAGCGCCACCGCCTGGGCGCGCGAGAAGCTCTACCAGATCGTCAACCACCGCTACAACCAGGAGCTGCCGACGGTCATCACCAGCAACCGCACACCGGAGCAACTCGACCAGCGCATCCTGTCGCGGATGTTCCAGCGCGCCTTCGCCGGCGAGATCCTGCGGATGAGTGCGGAGGACTATAGGCGACAGATCGGCTCAGGGCGATCATCTCGACCAGCGACGCCATAAAGGGAAGCCGTGTTGGGCGTGTGGGCGCTGTGTCCCGCGCCCACAACAACGTAGAGAAAGGAGGTTCTTCAGGATTTCCCGTGAGAGCGCCCATATTTAGTGGGCAGCCGCCTCCCAGGGACTGAACCGGCGGTAGCCCTCAACATCAAGCGTCAGACGTTGGAAGAGCCGCCCGATGTTGCGCATCCCATAACAGCGACGTTTTAACACTTTGAGCTTGTTGTTGAGCCCCTCCACAAAGGCACTGGTCTGATAGTCGATGAAGTAGTTGGCGATCCGGTCCAGCCAATTGTCCAGCAGCTTCAGCAAGCCGTCAAAGCACCTCAGCCCGCTCTTACTCACACGTTGCCGCCAGAAGCCGATGCGCCGTAGCCCATCCGCTTTCGAGCGTGCCGTATCAAAGATGCCGCTCAACTCCTCGCGCAATTTGATCGCCTGCTCGAGCGCCGGACTGTGTGCCAGAAACCGCTCCAGCCCGACTCGCTCGTTGTCGGTGAGGTCGGACGGACGTTTGCGCGAGGGCCACAGGAGGTGCTTGAGATCGTCGTGTTGGTCTGGGGGCAGCGTCTGGATCTGGCGCTGAACTTCCTGCTTGCGCAGTGTATCGACCGCCTCGCGATAGTGGCGCGCCACATGGAAGCGGTCGACCACGATGGTGGCATCCACAAGCACCTCCTGCACGGCGCTTACATAGCCTTCCCACAGAGAGGTGCAGACGGTACGAATGCGTCGTCGATGTTCCTCAGGCATGGCTTTCAGCCAGGCCACCACGGTGGCCTTCAGCCGAACGGGCAGGATTGCCAGCACTTGGAGCCGACCGTTGGCGCTCTGGCCGGTGATGACCGCTACAAAGTCGCGGTGGCGCTTGAGCAAGGCGATCTCGTCGATGCCAAGCACCGTGAAGGGCTCGAGCGCCTGCCAATCGACACTGCTGGCAATCCAACGGTCGAGCAGGCCAAGCAAGGCGTCGTAACTGACATTCTCCTTGGCAACGACATCACTGATGGTGCTGTTGACCACAAGGACGATCAGATGACGCTCGTAGGCTAAGGTATGGAGGGCATTGGGGTCGTACCAATCGAGTTGCTGAGTGGTGGTCGGTTGACCCTCGCAATGCAGGCAGCGGAAGCGCTTGGGGCGAATGCGCAACTCGACAGGCCGTCCCAGGATCGGAAGATGGCGCAGCAGACGCGGCCGATCCTCGCCATGCTGCTCGCTGAGGACACGACCACAACGGCGACAGATGGTAGTGGTGAGAGTGCTCTCGATGGTGAGGATGAGCTCGTCGGCGCGCGTGAGGTCGGTCTGGAGGACGCGTACATCGGGAATATCAAGCGGGATCGAGATGAACGGCTGCTTGGGCATCGAGCGTCCTCCTATAACTGAACGACCAACGCCGCGGATTATGCCTCAAGCGCGTCCAGGTCGCAACCCTATATCTAGGGATGCTCACGGGAGGTCCTGAAGAACCAGAAAGGACAGAGATCATGAGCAACCCACTGATGCTGATCGCTGCCGACATCGGCAACGTTAACACCAAATATCGCCGCCAGGGCGGTGCTTGGGAGAGCGAGCCGTCCCTGGTGCGGCTCTTCAGCACACGGACGGGGTATGAATTCACCACCTGTAGTGAAGGAGCAGTGAATGTTAATCCTCGGTGCCTAATGTCGGGCGGTAGTAGAAGTAATATTTTGTGAAACCTAAGCCAACGGCCACTGCAACTGCCAGCAATGCAAGTTGTAGAAGAAAATCAAGCTCTAAAAGAAACATAGTATACGTAAGTGTGAGCAGGCCTGCAATAACTGCGAGCGTTGCTGGAGTGTACATCCAATTCCATACTCGAATCATATTCTGGTATTGACTACCGTACAGAACTTTTGAGCGGGTGCTGTAGTGCCGGGATCAGCTGTATTGGTAATCCAGGTGGGATGGTCCGTCGATGACGCAAACAATACGCCAGCAGCCGCAAGCCCAGCGAGAACAGACTGAGATCA
>DATMBA010000395.1:0-4556 GCA_035559635.1 Roseiflexaceae bacterium | reverse complement strand
GAGCTGCAGCGCGCGCTGCCAGGTCTGGATGGCGGTGGCGTACTCCTTGCGCTGCTCCTCGGCCTGGGCCTGGGCCACCAGCTTCCGCAACTCCTGGTCCTTCCGGCGCTGCTCGGCGTCCAGGATATCCTGGTCCGCCTTGATGCTGGTGCGGGCGTCCTGGTGCGCGGGATCGAGCTGCAGCACCCGCTGCCAGGTCGCGATGGCATCCTTCAGGTCGCCGTCGTCCTCCTGGCGGCGGGCCTGATCCGCCAGGCGCGCGAGCTCCTTACTACGCGTGTTGAGCGCCTTTCGGACGGCCTTGAGGGCCGCCTGGGCGGCGGCGTGCGCCCGGTCGATGCGCACGGCGCGCTCGAGGAGTTGGACGCTGGCGTCGAGGTTGCCGGCCTGCTGCTCGTCCCGGGCCTGCGCAAGCAAGCGCTCCACCTCCTGCTGCTGCTGCTGCTGGAGCGCCTGCTCGCTGCGGGCCAGGCCCGCCCTGGCGCGCGGGTGATCTGGCGCGGTGTCCAGCACCCGGTTCCAGAGCTGGATGGCGTCGCGGTAGTTGCCGCTGTCGTGGGCGGCGGTGGCCTGGGAGATGAGCGCCTCGCGCTCGGCCTGCTGCTCCCTCAGGCTGCGCTGGGCGGCCGCGACCCCGGCCTGTGCGGCGGCGTTGCCCGGATCGATCGCCAGCACCTGCTGGCTCAGCTCGATCGCCCGCTGGTAGTTGCGCGCCTCGACGGCCTCCTGGGCCTCACGGAACAGGCTCTGGATGCGCGCGTACCGGTCAGCGCGGGCCTGCTCGGCGGCCGTGATCCCGGCCTGCGCGGCGGCGTTGCCCGGATCGATCGCCAGCACCTGCTGGCTCAGCTCGATCGCCCGCTGGTAATCCCCGCCCGCCGCGGCGTCCTGCGCCTGCTGAAATAGCTCGGCCACGGCGCGCTGACGGTCGAGCTGCTCCTGCGCCTGCCGCAGCCCCTGCTGCGCCTCCACGTTGCCCGGGTCGACGCCCAGGATGTACTGGAAGCGCTGGGCCGCCGCCTGGGCATTGCCAGCGCGCTGTTCGGTCTGGGCCTCGCGCAGCAGATCCGGAAGCCGCTCCCGGTCGCCGAGCTGCCGCTGGAGTGTGAGGAGCAACTCACGCAGCTCGACCATCGAGCCGAAGCGGTCGTCTGGCCGCTTCTGCATGCACTTGAGCACGATCGCATCGATCTGCGGGTGAATGTTGAGCTGCGGGTAGCGCGTCATCGGCGACGGCGCGGGCACCTCCCGATGCATATAGGTGATGTCCATCCCGTTGAAGGGCAGGTCGTTCGTCACGATCTCAAAGAGGCTGACGCCCAATGAGTAGATGTCGGTGCGCGCGTCACTTTGCTGCCCGGTGAACAGCTCCGGCGCGGCGTAGGCCACCGTCCCACTCGTCGTGCCGGTGTGGCGGGTGACGGTCTGCTTGACGAGGTGCGCGATGCCGAAATCGGTGATCTTGACCGTGCCGCCTGGTTTGATCATGATGTTGTGCGGCTTGATGTCACGGTGCAGCACCTGGCGCTCGTGCATGTACTGCAGCCCGGCGCAGATCTGCAGCATGATGTCGATCACCTGCGCGATCGGCAGCGGGTGGTTGAAGTACACGAGATCGGAGAGCGTCTGGCCGTCCACATACTCCATGGTGATGAAGTAGAGCTCGTCGGACTGCCCGAAGTCGTAGACGGCGACGATGTTCTCGTGCTGGAGCTTTGCCGCGGTCTCGGCCTCCTGCTTGAGATCGCGGATCGCCCGGCGATCGTCGGCAACCTCGGGCGGGAGTACCTTCATAGCCACTTCGCGGCCGAGGCGCGTGTCGTGTGCGAGGTAGACGATCCCCATGCCGCCTTTGGCGATCTTGCGGACGATGACGTAGCGGCCGTCGAGCAAGGTGTCGTCGGGCTTGAGCATCGATCGGTCTCCTACTGGGCCTGACCGTCCTGGCAGGCTGAGGGTCAGCCGGCGGCCGCGTGCGGCCTGCGTCCTACGCGCCGGTTGCGTCGATCTGCTGGCTGCGGAAGAGCAGCGTCTCGTTCCCGCGCGGATCGACTACTGCAATCTCAAGCCACCAGCGATCGTGTCCGTGCAGGGTGTGCGGCACCCTGGCGGCGAACGGACCGATCGGCACCACCGTGCCAGCGGGGAAGGCGGGCAGGACGCTGGTGTCGCTCAGGGTGATGCGCAGATCGACGCCGCTGCGGAGGGTGATCTTCGCGCGCCAGCCGGCGGGCACGCTGCGCTCGCCGGTGTTGGAGACCTCCATGCGCGCGATCCTGGCCGTGCCGCCGGGCGGCGCGAGGGTGCAGGCCACCGTGTGCGGGAAGAGCACCTGCAGTGCTTCGCTCGACGCAGGCGTCTCGGCTCGCGCCGGTACAGCGGGCGCGGCCGCTGGTGCGGTGGGTGCAGCGCGGCTGCTGCGTCTGGGCGCAGCGCGCCAGGGCAGATCCGGCCGCATGCGCCGGCCATAGGTGCGGAGCTCGGCGATCCGCCGACGGCGAGTGAGGTAGAGCAGGAGCTCGCGAGCCTTGCCAGCTTTGCCCTTACCTGGAAGGTCTTCATAGTCCACCTGCAGATCGAAGCAAAGGGTACGAAGCTCCTCTTCACTCAACCGCTCGCTGAGCAGGCGGTGCAGTGCGGTGAGACGATCGCGATGCTGCTGTTCCGGCATAGGGCCACACCTTTTCCGCAGGCAAGGAAAGCGGAGATGCGCCCGCCCGGGGGGCGTGGGCGCAGCCCCAGCGACACAGGTGCTTTTCCATTCCGAAGCGCCGATCAGCGGGGAGTGATGGCGAGGGAGCAGATGGTACGCCCCCGCGCTGTGCGGGAAGGGCGCGCGGGTGGCGTTGGTCCCGCGCAAGCGTGGTACGCCGAGCCGTGAGCGGCGGCTCACTCCTTTCTTATGAAAAGAACGTGGCTCGGGGCAATTTTGGCGCGGCGATGGAGATGACAGGATCGTCATTTGACAGCCCAGGGCGGCCATGCTATATGATGTGCCTGCGACCACCGTTCGGCTGCATATGCGCGGGCCGGCCTTATCCCCCAACGTCCCACCCCGCCGCCTAGCGTCGCCCGCCAGGAGGGCAGGCATGGCTAAGGCATTGGTGTTGACCGCCATCACGGGCGCGCAGCTCGGGCGGCGGCACACGCTCGTCAACCGCGTCAACACCGTGGGTAGCGGCGCAGCAAACGATCTGGTGTTGCAAGACCGGCGGATCGACACGCGGCACGCCGAGATCCGCCAGATGCTGGACCGCTGGTTCATCGTGCCGGTCTCGCCCAGCGGCGGTATCTCGGTGAACGGCCGGATCATCACGGGCCAGGCGCGGCTCAACCCGGGGGACAAGGTCACGCTCGGCGCAGTGACGTACGAGGTGGCCTACGAGGAGGTCGCCGAGCTCGAGGTCGGCGCGGAGCAGCAGGCCGCTCAACCGCGCTCCGGCGCCGTGCCGCGTCTGGGGGACTACTTCGTGCGCCGCGGCCTGATGACGCCGGAGCAGGTCAACGCCACACTCAAGCGCCAGGCGGAGATGCAGCGCAGCGGGGTCACCGGCCACTTCGGCCAGGTGGCCCACGAGTTGGGCTTCATCAGCCGCTCGCAGCTCGATCGCGCCCTCAACGAGCAGCGCGCGGACTTCAACGACGCCTGGCGAGATTAGGGCTGCGCTCGCGCGCAGGGGGCGGGGCCAGCGGCCGCGCTTGGGTCCTTCTTGTTCTTTTCGGAGGGGCTGCCGCCCCTCCGGGCCTCCCCGCCGCTATGGCTGGGCCATCACGGGCGCGAGCATGACCTGAGAGGCGAGCACGATCACGTCCGCACCGTCGTAGAGCAGCTCGATAGACGTGGCGTTGTTGTCGTCGCGCGCCTCGGCGAACCAGCCGCCGGGGTCGGCGGTGGCGTGCAGGCGGTAGGCGCCCGGCGCAAGCCCGGTGATGTCGATGTATTGGCCGGGCAGGTGCCAGCCGTAGACATCCCCCCACCCCACTGACAGCCCCATGGTGACCACCGTGTCATCCGCCGCGCCGCAGCCGGGGTACTGCGGCCCCGGCGGCGCTCCCGGCTGCGAGAGCAGGTAGGGGTGGTTGTCGAAGAAGCAGAAGCCCTGCTTGGCGCCCACGCCAAGCTCGTCCAGCCGGTCGCGCGGCGTGAGCGTGTAGCGCTCGAGGTCGCGCACATGCCAGTGGTCGTGGCCGTCGCCGGCGAAGACCATACTGGCCGGCGTCGGCAGGTTGCGCCAGCCCCCCGCGTCATCGAAGATCCGCTGCGTGACCGTGTCCATCGGCGCGTCGGGCGTCGCACGCGTGCCGCGCAGTTCGAACGGCCCCTCTCCCAGGTTGACAACCTCCGCCGTGAAGCGCAGCAGGCGGCGGCTGCCCGCGTGCTCAACGCGCAGGTCGCGCAGCGGTGCCATCGCCAGGTCCGGCAGGAGATCCGCGGCGGCGGCGGCGGCCGGGCGCCAGGACATCCAGGCAGCCAGGAGAAGAAACGCATACAGGGCGATGTGACGCCTGAGTGACATCATAGGAAAAAGGTGAGGGGTGGGGTTTCAGGGGAGGGC
>DATMBA010000394.1:0-15047 GCA_035559635.1 Roseiflexaceae bacterium | reverse complement strand
TCACCTCGGCCAGCGAGTGCACCGGCGCGCCCGTCGCCTCCAGGTAGGCGTTCACGCCGTGCTTGAAGCCGTGGAGCATGATCGGCTCGAAGGCCACCTTCGGCGGCGCGAACGGCGCCTCCACTACCGTAGCGCCGGCCGCCCGCAGCGCGTCCAGCGTCGCGCGGCGCACCTCCGCATCCCCGGCGCGCCGCGCGTCGTGCTGCAGCCACGCGATCCGCGCGCCGCGCAGCCCATCCGCCCCGGCGCCCGGCGCGTCGGGCCCGTCCAGGCGCGCCTGCACCCCCAGCGTCGCCGGGTCGTTCGCGTCCTCACCAGCCAGCGCGCGCAGCAGGATGGCCGCGTCCACCACGCTGCGCGCTATCGGCCCTGCCGTGTCGGTCGCATCCGTGATCGGGATGATGCGGTCGCGGCTCACCAGGCCATGGGTGGGCTTGTGCCCCACCAGCCCGCACTGCCCGGCCGGGCTGATGATCGAGCCGTACGTCTCGGTGCCCACCGCCGCCGCCGCCAACCGCGCGGCGACCGCCGCCCCGGAGCCGGAGCTGGAGCCGCCCACGTCGAACCGCCCGTGGGGGTTGCGCGTCTGCCCGCCCACCGCGCTGAAGCCATTCGACGAGCGCCTGGTCATGAAGTTGGCCCACTCGCTCATATTGGTCTTGCCGAGGATCACTGCCCCCGCCGCGCGCAGCCGGGCCGCCACCGTCGCGTCGCGGTCGGCGTGCGCCTCCAGCAGCGCCGCCGCTCCGGCCGTGGTGTGCAGCCGGTCGCCTGTGGCAATGTTGTCCTTCAGCAGCAGCGGGATGCCATGCAGCGGGCCGCGCACCCGCCCCACCCGCCGCTCCTCGTCCAGCGCTGCGGCGATCGCTGGTGCCTCGGGGTTCACCTCCACCACCGACCGTAGCCGGCCCACGTCGTGGCGCCGGATGCGCGCCAGGTAGTACAGCGTCAGCTCGGCGGCCGTGAGCGCGCCCTCTGCCATCAGCCGCTGCATGTCCGGGATCGTTGCTCCACGCAGGGCGCACTCCAGTTCGGCCAGCCGCGCGTCCGGTAGCTGCGCCAGCGCCGCCTCCAATGGCGCGAAGTCCAGCACACGCCAGGGGGTGAAGGTCCGCAGCGCGTGCTGCAGCGCTGCCTGCCGCCGCCGGTAGGCGTCTGCCGCCGTCAGCGGCCGCGGCCCGCGCCGTCGCGGTTGAATAGACATAACAGTAATCTCTCTTTCGGCATGGGTTCGCTGCGCAGCTTCCAGCTGTAGGGCCTGGGGAGGCGCGGAGGGGCGCAGCCCCTCCGCAAAGGGTGTTAGTGGGGCCTGTGGCCCCCCGCCCCCATGCACGTCGCGCGCACGGTACCGTGCGCGCACACCTTATCTTAACCCACGGCGGCGCGCAGCGCCCGGATGTTGCCCCAGGGGGTCGTCGTCAGCATCACGCAGCCGGTGGAGAGGCACACCCGCCGCCCGCCGAGCGACTCCAGCGCCTCGCGCGCCAGCGCCCGCACGCTCGACGGCGTCCCCTCGAGCATGTCGTGCTGGCTTAGCCCGCCCACCAACAGGCCGGGGAAGCGGCGCGCCCCCTCCGACAGGCTCGGGCCGGTCTCCCGGTCGTGCCAGTTCAGCGCGTGCACCGGGTAGTCTGCCACCAGGTCGAAGTAGGTGTTGAGGCCGTGCAGGTGCAGCAGGTTGAATGTCCCTCCCTGCGCCGCCTCCAGCACCCGCAGGTCGAGCGGCCGGCACACCTCGCGGTACTCCTGCTCGCTCAGCGCGTCGGCGGCGGCCCGCTGCACCGCGAAGAAGATGCCGTCCGCTCCGGCCTCCAGCGCCGCCCGCACCCAGCGCGCCGTCGTCTCGGCGATCACCTCCAGCGCATGCTGCAGCTGCGCCCGGTGCCGCCGCAGGTGCACCACCTCCAGCCCACCCCCCACCAGGTTCTTCGCCTGGCTGAACGGGCTGAACACCGTCGCCAGCAGCGGCACGTCCGGCCCCACCAGCGCCCGCGTCCGGCGCAGGGCCTCCAGCTGTGCCCCCAGCGCGCCCGATTGTGGGTTCAGCACCTCCAGTCGCCCCCAGTCCTCCGGCGCCGCTACCGGGCGCGCCAGGTATTCGCTGGTGCCCTCCGGGTGGCCGCGGTAGGCGGTGCGGCAGCCCCAGCCCTCCACGCTGTAGCTGCTCGCCGGTGTCAGCTTCAGGAAGTCCCAGTCGTACTGCGCTTGGAATGCCGCCGCCGAGCGCGCCAGTTGCTCAGGGTCCTGGTCGTCTGTCGGAAAGTGCCGCCAGAGCGCCACCAGCGGCCGGTCAGTCGCCTCGCCCCGCGCCGTCGCCGCAAGCCGCTCGCGCTTCGTCAGTGTCATCGGTTTCCCCTTTCAACACCAAGACACGAAGACGCGAAGACTCGAAGACGTGAAGAGTGGTTAGGGACAGACACGATGCTTGGTCCTGCCCCTCACGGAACGTTCTTCCGGCCTTCGTGCCCTCGTGTCTTCGTGTCTTCGTGGTTCGTACCTGCCCTCCGGTCTTCGTGGCCCACGCCCGCCACCCGCAGCGCCCGCCGCAGCCGTTGCCAGGGCCCGCGTGCCTGCCGGGCCTCTGCAGCGCCCACCGGCCGCCGCGTGTACTGCGCCAGCACGAACGCCTCGGTCAGGTTGGCGATATCAGGCTCGGCCTCCGGCAGCAGCCGCATCAGCGCCGCCTCGTACTCGTAGGGCGTCTGCCCGGAGCGCCGGCCCACACCGCGCTGCGACGCGCGCCGCAGGGTGCTGCGGTAGAAGTAGCGCACCAACTCGCGCGGCGTCAGCGCGTTCAGCCGGATGGCGCGGAACGGCGAGCGCGGCGGGGCGTCGGCCGCCTTGCGCAGCATCTCGCGCGCCGCCTGCGCCACCTGCCCCGCCCAGGACGATGCGTCGCCCCACAGGGATGCCAGCCAGCCGAGCAGTCGCGCCAGCGGCCCGCGGCTCAGGATCGCGCGCAGTAGGCCGGGGTGTCGCTGCGCCACGATCCGCGCCGCGTAGACGGCCAGCGCCAGCATGCAGAGCCAGAACACCAGCGCCGGCAGCAGGCGCGGCTCGCGCGTCACCTCCGGCGGCAGCGGCGGCGCCGGCGGGGGCGCGGGGGGCGTCACCGGGCCGCCGGCCGGCAGCAGCAGCGAGAGCAGCCAGGCCGGCAGCGCCACGATCATGCCGAACAGCCAGAGTACCAGGTAGCCCAGCAGCGCCAACGCGTACCCCACCAGCGCCAGCCCGGCGTTTAGCGTCTCCAGCAGGCCACGCCCATATGTCCGTGGCAGCAGCGCCGCTCCGCCCACCACCGCGATGATCAGCAGCCAGCTCGAGCGGTTCCAGCGGCGCGCCACCGTGTCTGCCACCTGCGCGCCCTCCTGCTGCCAGCGGGCGCGCAGCAGCGCCAGCCGCGCCTGGCTATACAGCAGAAAGCCCGCCACCACATATACCAGCGTCCCCACCGTGCTCGGCGCCGAGATCGGCATGCCCCGCCCCCCCAGCCGCTCCAGGTTCACCGCCTCCAGCCCCAGCGCCAACAGCAGCACCATGCCGCCTAGCAGGAAGCGCCGCCCGACGCGCCGGATCGCTGCCGAGCGATCCTCGGCCAGCTGCACCAGGTAGCGCCGGCTGCCCTCGCTCAGCGCCTCGGGCGTCTCGAACGGGCGCGGCGCCAGCTCGGCCAGGTCGCGCAGACTGGCGTGGGCCAACGCGCCTACCAGCAGCCCGGCGATGCAGTACAGCACGAACAGCGGCTCGAAGACACTTAGCGGGTCGTACAGCCAGCGCTCCAGGTCCGCCGCGAAGGCCGCGGGTATCCCTACCGCGCCCCCGCCTGCTGGCGTGCTCAGCGTCGCCGCCGCGCGCATCAGCACCGCCATCACAAACAGCTCGGGCACCAGGTAGCGCGCCAGCTCTCCGAGCGACATCCGCTCTCGCCGCGCGGTGTAGTGGACGAAGCCGGTCTCCAGCGCGATCAGGAAGCAGACCCCGATCAGCAACTCGGGCCGCCACCCCGGCGCGAAACGCCGCACCGCGCCCGCGATCGCCGTCACCAGCGCGGCGATCATCACCGCCGTGAGCAGTGTGCCATGCCGGTTGAAGCTCATGCCCTGGCCTCCAGTGCGCCGCCAGGTGAATACCCCGTCATCTACGGTGCCACGTCGTGTTCATCCGTGCAGTGTACTCTACGAGGCGCGGTCGTTGCAAGCGTGCGAGGCTAGGTGGGTGTGGCGAACGTTCTTGCGCTGCCTGCCACGCCCGGCGCTTATGAACGTTTCCAAAATACTAGTCCATGGCGGCGGACGTCCGCCCAGGGTTTCCGAAGGGCTTGAGCCTGCTCGAAAGCGGCGCGCGTAGCGCCACAACAGACGCTTCAGCGCACTAGGGCATAGGGCGCCGTCCCACGCCCGGCCGGGACCAGCGGGCACCCCGCGGCGGGCTATCCCTTGCCACGCCCGCCGGCGTAGCCTGATCCAGCCCGCGCAGGCGGGCTTCGTAACAGATAGCCCGCGCGTTCACGCGCCGGGCGTGGTGCGCCACCAGTCACCCGCTTTAATAATCACCATGCATTAGCGCCGGGCGTGGTGCAGGGCCGAGGATGTTCACGTGGCCCTCGATGGGGGAGAGTGAGCGGGGAAGCCCCTCACCCTCCCCCACTCCACATCCGCTTCATCCTGGGGTGGACGCGGCGCGCAAACGGGGAGCGCGAGGGGCCACCCCTCGCATCATCCGCTTCATCCTGGGGTGGACGCGGCGCGCAAACGGGGAGCGCGAGGGGCCACCCCTCGCATCATCCGCTCCATTCCGGGGTGGACGCGGCGCGCAAACGGGGAGCGCGAGGGGCCACCCCTCGCATCATCCGCTCCATCCCGGGGTGGACGCGGCGCGTCCAGGAACCCATCAATACAAACAGGCCGGGTCACACCTCTCGGTGTGACCCGGCCTGCGACTTCTGCGGGGGAGCGTTACGGCTGCAGGCCGCTGTTGATGGTGCTGAACACCTGGCTCACCCGGCTGCCCAGCAGCGTCAGGATGCCGATCACGACGATGGCGATCAGGACGAGGATGAGCGCGTACTCGACCAGACCCTGGCCCTCTTCCCTGGCGAAGAAGCTGCGAACCATTGCGAGTCCCTCCTATGATGACGATCGGCCGGACTGAAACTACAGGCGTAGTATAGGTCCGCCGAAAGCCGTACTCAATAGCCTCATGGTCCTAGAGGGGTTGGTACCGATGATAACAGGATTTTCACCTTCAAGCGGCTGCCTGTACCGGTTTAGGGCCAGGGAGAGCTGGTGGCGCTCTCCTCACATAGTGCATTATAGTGCGCTGCATTGATTTCAAAGGAGAGGGGCTCGGGAAGGGCTTCGCCCTCGCCTAAAACCACTACCTTTCAAATAGGGGAGGATGGGGAGGGATTCGCCCTCCCCACACCCCCACCGGGGGAGGGGTTCGCGGGGGCCTATGGCCCGCACCCCCAGCCGGGAGGCGTTTCAACAAGCTCTAAGGCAGCGGGATCACGGCTGCCACACGCGTGCCGCGCCCCACCGTGCTCTCGATCCCGAACTCGCCGCGCAGCAGTGTCTCCACCTGCTGGCGGAGCGTCGCGATGCCCATGTTCTTGCGCCCGCTCTCGTCCGACAGCACCTCGTTCACTGGAAAGCCGGCGCCGTCGTCCTGTACCGAGACGTGGATGCTGCCGCCCACCGCGTCCAGCAGCACGTGCGCCTCGGTGGCGTTGGCGTGCTTGGCGACGTTGTTGAGCGCCTCCTGGATGAAGCGGAAGATCGCCACCTCGTAGTGGTTCGGCAGGCGCGAGTCCATGTTTTGGACCATCAGATTGACGTCGATCTTGTTCTTCTCGCTGAACTGCTGCACATGGCGCCGCAGGGTCGGCACCAGCCCCAAGTCGTCCAGGATCATCGGCCGCAGGTCGAAAATGAAGCGCCGCGTGTCCTGCAGCGCGCCGTTGATCGCCGCCTTGAGCGCCCCCAGCTCCGCGCGCGCCATCTCTACATCTTTGTCCAGCAGGCGCTGGCAGATCTCGGCTCGCAGCACCAGGTTGCTCATAGACTGCGCCGGGCCGTCGTGCATCTGCAGCGAGATGCGCAATCGCTCCTTCTCCTGCGCCTGGATGATGTTGGCGATCAGATCGTCGCCGCTGCTCACGGCCTGCGCCGCACCGCTGGCCGGCGTCGCCCCCAGCAACGGCTCGAGCGCCGTGACCAGGTCGTGCAGCATGCTCTGACGGCTCTTCGCCGCCTGCTGGCGGAACTGCAGCTGCTCGAGCTGGCTGCGCATCGTCAGCAGGCGCATCTGCACCTCCTGCGCAGAGGAGTAGAAGTTCTTGATGTCGGCCTTGCTGTACTTGTCGGTGTTGACCTCCAGGTCGCGCAGGCGGTTCGACACCGTCAGCTCGCGCTGCTGCAGTTTCTCCACCTCGTTGGAGGTCTGCCGGAGCAGGGCCTCGATCTCGCCCAGCTCGCGCCGCACCTTCTCCAGATCGGCGGTGCACCGGGCGTGCAGCTCCTGTAGGCTCTGGGCCTCGCCGGTTGTCACGCTACCCTCCCTATCTCTACAAGTTCGGTATCGTTCCGGTCGCTTCCGCTCATTGATCCGCGCGGTGCGGGCGCCTATAATTCGAAAGGAGCTCTGCGGGGGCACCGTCCCCGCCGGGCGGTCTGCCCACGGCGCCCTATAATTTGCCGGCGAGGCTGGCGAGCCGCAGCCGCCAGACAGTGACGAGGGCCTCCAGCACGATCCGGCGCGACATCTTCGAGCGCCCGACACGCCGGTCGGGGAAGACGATCGGGACCTCGCCGACCCGGAAGCCGGCCCGCAGCGTGCGGTAGGCCATCTCGATCTGGAACGAGTAGCCGTTCGAGTGGATGCCGCCGAGGTCGATCGCCTCCAGCACCCGCCGCCGGTAGCAGCGGAAGCCGCCAGTGGCGTCCATCACGGGCAGCGCCAGGATGGTGCGGGCGTACAGGTTGCCGCCGCGGCTGATCAGCCGCCGCACGAAGCCCCAGTCGGTGGTGCCGCCGCCGGGGACGTAGCGCGAGCCGATCACCAGGTCGAAACGCGACTCGGCCGCCGCCAGCAGGCCGGGCAGGTAGCCGGGGTCATGCGAGAAGTCGGCGTCCATCTCGAAGATGTACTCGGCGCCCTCGGCGAGCGCCCGCTGGAAGCCGGCGACATACGCGGTGCCCAGCCCGAGCTTGCCCGGCCGCTGGATCAACCCGACGCGCGGCTCGGCGGCCGCCAGTTGCGCCACGATGCCGGCCGTGCCGTCCGGCGAGCTGTCGTCCACCACCAGCGCACGGAAGCGCGGCTGCTCCAGGATGCGCGGCAGCAGCGCGCGGATGTTCTCGCGCTCGTTATAGGTGGGTACCACCACGGTACAGTCGGCCACGGTGGGCGACGCGGCGCGCGGCAGGGAGTGCGCCGGATCGTGTGCGAGCATGGTGCCGCCTTCTCTGAGCTGCGTGCGCGTCATCGAACCACCGTCCTGCGCTGATCATTATACGCCTCTTTGCGGGGCGCGGCCGCTCCCACAGCATAGCCGGTCGCTTCGGTTTGTGGGTTACCAGTTGTGAGCAAGTTCGTAGCAATCTCAGGGATGCCTCGTGACTGAACTCGCCCGCGCTCAGGCGCCCGCCCGCCCGCTCCCGCTGCCGCGCGTGGAACATCTCTGGACGCTGCTGCCGCTCGCGCTGTGCGGCGTCTTTCTGGCGCTGGTCCCGACGACGCCGCACGACTTCTGGTGGCACCTGCGCGTCGGGCAGATCGTGGCCGAGCAGGGCGTGCCGCGCACCAACCTCTTCGCCTGGACACTCCCGCCCGATGCGCCGTTCGTCTATGCCGCCTGGCTATCCGACTGGCTGTTCTATCTGGCGTACCTGGCCGGTGGGCTGCAGGGGCCGGTGCTGCTGCGCAACCTGCTCGGCATGGCCGGCTTCGGGTTGGTGGCGCTGGAGGCGCGCCGTCGCAGCGGCTCGTGGCGCCTGGCCGGGCTGGCGGTGCTGCTCGCCGGCGCGATGGCGATCAACAACCTCACCACCCGCCCGCAGAACGTGGCCTGGCCGCTGTTCGCCGCCTATGCGCTCGTGCTCGGGGCCTACGCCGCGGGGCAGGCCGGCCCGCGCGCGCTGGCGCTGCTGCCGCCGCTGATGGCCTGCTGGGTCAATGCCCATGGTTCGTTTGTGCTCGGGTTGGTGCTGGTGGCCGGGTACGCCTTCGGCGAGACGCTGCGCACGCTGTGCCGGCGAATGGCGGCTGCGGGCTGGGGAGCAGCCCCCCTCCCAACCCCCAACCCCCAACCTCTCACCTCCACGCCCCGGCGGCTCGCTTGGCTGTATCTGGCCGGCGCGGCCTGCCTGGCCGCGGTGCTGCTCAACCCGATCGGCCCCGGCATCTTCGGCTACGTGCTCAAGCTGCTCACCGACCCACCCAGCCAGACGCTGGTCAATGAGTGGCAGCCGCCCACCACCCGCAGCCTGGCCGGGACCCTGTTCTTCGGCGCGCTGGTGGCGCTGGTGGCCGCGCTGGCCCTCGGCAGGCGCCGCCCCACCCTCACCGATGCACTGCTGGTGTGTGCCTTCCTCTGGCTGGCCGTCGGCGGGATGCGCTACGTGGTCTGGTTCGGCATGCTGGCGATGCCGCTGCTGGCGCAGTGCCTGGGGGCCGAGCCACGGCGGGCCACGAAGGGCCACGAAGGGTCAGGTCGTTCAGCCGGGCGCGCCGCCTCGCCTGGCCGCTGGTTCAGCGCGCTGCTGACGCTGCTGCTGGTGGCCGGCGTGGTCGCGGTGCAGCCGCCCTTCAAGGCCGCGCTGCCGCTGCCCGCCGCCTACAGTTCGCTCTTCGCCGCGGTGCCTGGCGCGCCCGGCCTGTTCAGCGCGGACACGCCGGCGGGCGCGGCGGCCTACCTGCGTGCGCACCCCACCCAGGGCAGGCTGTTCAACGACATGGCCTACGGCTCGTACCTGATCTGGGCCGCGCCCGGCGAGCAGGTGTTCGCCGACCCGCGCGTCGAGCTGTTCCCCCTCGCGCTCTGGCAGGACTATCTGGCGATCGCGGAGGCTCGCGGCCACGCCGAACTGCTGGAGCGCTACCGCATCGAGCGTGTGCTGCTCGACCGCCGCAACCAGCCGAAGCTCGCGGCCGCCCTCGCCGCCGACCCGGCCCATTGGACGCTGGAATATACTGACGGCCGGGCGGAGATCTACCGCCGAGTAAGCCGTAATGCGTGAGGCGTAATAGGTGATGTGTCACTATCGTGCGTCAGCTGGATGTGTAAATGGGAAGGCCTTGCAATAAGGAGCGTGGGAAGTCGTGATAACGAGCAGAGACAAACTGACGGATTACGGATTACGGATGACACTGGACCACGTGTGGCTCGCCGCCGCCCTCATCCTGCTCGCGCTGCGCCCGCTGCTCACCGTGATCCCGCCCAACGACTTCTGGTGGCATATGGCCGTCGGCCGCGCGATCGTCGAGCAGGGCGCGATCCCGCCGGTGGACGCCTTCTCGTTCACGCGCGGTGGCGCGCCGTTCTTCAACCAGGCCTGGTTGGCGCAGCTCCTCATGTATGGCCTGTACAGCCTTGGCGGCCTGCCGCTGATCCTGATCGCCCAGGCGCTGGTGATCGCGCTGGCCTACGGGCTGCTGCTGCGCCTGATGCTGCTGCGCACGGGGCGGGTGAAGCTGTGCGTGGCGCTGCTACTGCTCACCACGATGCCGCTCTCCTTCGACAACTGGAGCGTGCGGCCGCAGAGCTACGTCTTCCCGCTGTTCGCCGGCTTCCTCACGGTGCTCACCGAGCACCGCCTCGGGCGTGCCAGCCGCCTCTGGCTCCTCCCCCCCCTCATGGCCCTGTGGGTCAATATGCACGGCTCGTTCGTGCTCGGCCTGGCGCTGATCGGTATCACCTTTGTGGGTGAGGCGCTGAAGTCGCTCCGCGGGGGAGCGTCAGCGTTCAGCGTTCAGCGTTCAGCGTTCCTCCTCTGGGGCGCCCTCACCGCCCTCGCCACGCTCCTCAACCCGCGTGGGCCGGGCGTGCTGGCCTACGTCTCCAACCTGCTCGGCAGCAACCAGGTCACCCAACTGGTGGTCGAGTGGGCGCCGCCCACGGTGCGCGACATCAATGGCGCGATCTTCTTCCTGTTCGTGATCGCGCTGGCCGCCGTGCTGGCCTACGCCCGCCGCCGCCCGGACCTGACCGACATGCTGCTGGCCGGCGCGTTCCTCTGGCTGGCGCTCGGTGCGATGCGCAATGTGGTCTGGTTCGGCTTTGTGGCCACGCCGCTGCTGGCTGTGCAGACCGCCACGCTGCTCCCTCCACCGCCTGCCAGGCGCCCGGCCGGCTCGCCGACGCTCAATGCCGCGCTGATCGGCGCGCTGGCGCTGCTGCTAGTGATCGGCTCGCCCTGGCTTAAGCCGGCCCTGCTGCCACCCGCCGTGGGCGCACTGCTGCTGGACGACACGCCGGTGGCCGCGGTGCGCGCGCTCAAGGCGCTGCCGCAGCGCCCCGCGCGCCTGTTCCACGCCATGGGCTACGGCTCCTACCTGATCTGGGCCGCGCCCGAGCAGCCGGTGTTCATCGATCCGCGCATCGAGCTGTACCCGTTCGCCCAGTGGCGCGACTACATCAACCTCGGCCAGGCCAATAATGTGGACCAACTGCTCGAGAAGTACGCCATCGACGGCGCGCTGCTGAGCATCCGCGAGCAGCGGCCGCTGGTCGATCACCTGCGCCGCGACGCACGCTGGACGCTGCACTACGAGGATGAGTACAGCGCGCTCTTCACCCGGTCGCCGTAGCGTCCGGCCTCCCCTTTACGCCCCCCTGCGCTTATGGTAGGATTCATCGCCTATCCTCACTGATAGGACGTACGCAGTCCGCGTCCCTGGCGGAGGCTACGGGGGCCGCAGGCCCCGAAAGAATTCTCGAGCGATCGTTTGGAGGGGCTTAGCCCCTCTAAACTTCCCCACCGGGATGTGGGGGCGGTGCCACCGCATACGTCCTGTCATTGAGGGGGAAACGCGCACAAGCGCGGGGGTGTGGGGGCGCAGCCCCCACCAACATCTTCTTTCCCATCGCACATATCCGGTAGGACTGCTCTATGGGGTTGCGGCGCCTGTTCAAACGAGGCACGAAGGCGACCAGGTCCACGGCGCAGCTCGGGCGCGAGTTCAGCGTGGGCGATGTGCTCGAGCAGCGCTTCGACATCGAGAGTGTGCGCCGCGGCTATATGGGCGTGGTCTATATCGCCTACGATCGCCAGCGGCGCCAGCGGGTGGTCTTGAAGACCTTCCAGAACAAGTTCCTCTGGGACGAAGAGGCGATCGCGCGCTTCAACGCTGAGGCCGAGCTGTGGATGCGCCTCGGCAGCCACCCCAACATCGTCCGCGCGCTGGACCTGCGCACCTTCCTCGGCAAGCCGCACGTCGTGGCCGAGTACGTCCACGGCGGCCCGCTGCGCGCCCTCGTCGGTCACCTCAAGCTCCAGGAGACGCTCGAGTACGCCATCCAGGTCTGCTGGGGCATGCAGTACGCGGTGGACCACGCGGCGATCATGCACCGCGACCTCAAGCCGGACAACATCCTGGTGACGCTCGACGGCCAGGTGAAGGTCACCGACTTCGGCCTTTCGCGTGTGCTGCCCACCTGGCAGTGGGCCGAGCACCTGCGCGACCGCCGCAGCGTGGCGATGCGCATCCGCTCGATGCCGGACTCCGAGGCCCTGGGCGGGACGCTGCCCTACATGGCCCCCGAGCTGTTCGACGGCGCCGGCACGCCGGGCGTGTGGACCGACATTTACGCCTTCGGGGTCACGCTGTACGAGTTGCTCACCGGCAAGCTGCCCTTCGACTCCATGCGCGATGAGTCACTCATCCGCATGCACATACGTGCCGCCCCCAGGGACCCGCGCCAGATCAAGGCCGGCATCCACGAGGGCGCCGTGCGCATCGTGATGAAGTGCCTCGCCAAGCGCCCCTTCGAGCGCTACCAGAGCTTCAGCGAGGTGGAGCGCGAGCTGCAGGCCCTCCGCAAGGAGATCGCCGGCGAGTACTATGAGGTCACCTGGCCCGAGGACAACCGCGAGGAGTGCGAGCGCTGGAACGAGCAGGGCCTGGCGCACATGAAGCTCGGCGAGCACAGCGACGCGCTGCGCTGCTTCAACTACGCGGTGGAGCTGGATCGCAACCGCGCCGACTGCTGGCTGAACCTGGCCACGGCGCGCCTCAGGCTCTGGCAGTACCACGAGGCGCTCCAGGCGGTGGAAGAGGGCCTGCGCCGCGCCGTCAGTCGCAATGAGTACGGCCAGCTCTACGGTGTGCGCGGCGAGATCTTCACCACCCTCGGCATGCTGGACCGGGCGTTGCCGGCGATCGACCAGGGTCTCTCCTACACGCCCAACGCGCCGCGGCTGTGGCTGGATAAGGCGGCCCTCCTGCAGCGCGGCGGCATGCTGCGCGAGGCGCAGGAGTGCCTGGAGCGGGCGCTCAAGTTCGACGCGCTGGACCCCGAGGCCCACCGCATGCTCGGCGATGTCCTGCGCGACCAGGGGCGCCACCGGCAGGCCGCCGCCGCATATACCGATGCGCTCAGGCTGGACCCACGCTCGGCCCTGTCATGGGCGCGCTACGGCCACGCCCTGCTACGTATCGCCCGCCCGAAGGAGGCGCTCAGGGCCTTCGAGATGGCGCTCAAGTTGGACCCCGAGCACGCCGAGGCGCTCGCGGGCGAGCGCCAGGCGCGCAAGGAGTTGGGACGGTGACCGCGGACCGTGGACGGAGGGCAGGTATGCTATAATGCCCCCGTTCGTACACGGAATCTGAGGCTTTTAACGAAGCGCCTATCCGATACCTTCGGAAGAGGGCAGGGGAGGGCGAAGCCCTCCCCTGAAACCCCACGTTGGCCGGGGTATCCGGATAGGCTCGAAGGAGCTATCTGCCGATGGCACGGCGTGTAGTGATAACTGGTATGGGCGCGGTGAGTCCGCTCGGGCTGGACGTGCCCGCGCTCTGGGAGGGCGTGCGCACAGCGCGCAGCGGTGTCGGCCCTATCACCCTCTGTGATGCCTCAGGGCTCGAGTCGCGCATCGCCGGCGAGGTGCGCGGCTTCGACCCGCAGAACTATATGGACCGCAAAGAGGTGCGGCGGAACGACCGCTTCATCCACTTCGCGGTCGCGGCGGCCCGCGAGGCGATCCGCGCCGCTGAGTTGCGCGTCACCCCGGAGAACGCCGAGTCGATCGGGGTGATCATCGGCAGCGGCATCGGCGGGATCGCCACGCTCTCGGACGCCGTGCTCACGCTGCGCGATAAAGGGCCGGGGCGCATCAGCCCCTTCACTGTGCCGGCGATGATCACCAACATGGCGGCCGGCCAGGTCTCGATGATCTTCGGCCTCAAGGGGCCGAACTACTGCCCGACGTCGGCCTGCGCCACCGGGGCGCACGCTATCGGCGAGGCGGTGGAGACCATCCGCCGCGGCTGGGCTGAGGTGATGGTGGCTGGCGGCAGCGAGGCGCCGATCGTGCCGGTGGGGATCGCGGCCTTCGTCAGTTCGCGCGCTATCTCCACGCGCAACGAAGAGCCGGCGACGGCCTCGCGCCCGTTCGACGCCACGCGCGACGGCTTCGTGCTCTCGGAGGGCGGCGCGGTGCTGGTGCTCGAGGCGCTGGAGCACGCGCTGGCCCGCGGCGCGCGCATCCTGGCCGAGGTGGTGGGCTATGGCCTCTCCGCCGATGCCTACCACATCACCCAGCCGCCGGAGGGCGGCGAGGGGGCCCTGCGCGCGATGAAGATGGCCCTCCGGCACGCGGGCCTCGGGCCGGAGGCGGTGGACTACATCAACGCTCACGGCACTAGCACGCCCGCCGGCGACGTGGCTGAAACCCAGGCGATCAAGCGCCTGCTCGGCGAGCGCGCCTACCGGGTACCGGTCAGTTCCAGCAAGTCGCAGTTCGGCCACCTGCTCGGGGCGGCCGGCGCGATCGAGGCGATCGTCACGGTGCTGGCCATCCAGAACGACCTGCTGCCGCCGACGATCAACCTGCGTACGCCGGACCCGCAGTGTGACCTGGATTACGTCCCGAACGCCGCGCGCCCTGGCCGCGTCGATGTCGCCCTCAGCAACTCGTTCGGCTTCGGCGGGCATAATGTGTCGCTCGTCTTCAAGCGCTACGCGTAGTGCAGGGCGCTGAGTTGCGCTCTTCGCAAGCGGCGGGGCCAGGGGAGGACGTAGCCCTCCCCTGAAACCCCACCCGCCCGGACTCGGATATGCCATCGATCGAGAGCCTGCAAACAATCCTGGGCGTCTCCGTCCGGCCACGGCTGCTGGAGGAGGCGCTCACCCACCGCTCCTACCTGAACGAACGTGTCGGCGAGCGGCTCGGGCTCTCCAGCAACGAGCGGCTGGAGTTCCTTGGCGACTCGATCGTCAACGCGGTGGCGGCGGCGCTGCTGTACGAGCAGTTGCCCGAGGCGGACGAGGGGCAGCTCACCGCGATGCGCACCCGCCTCATCCGCACCGAGACGCTGGCGGAGTTCGCGCGGCGCTTCGATCTTGGGCGCTACATCCGTATGGGGCGCGGCGAGGAGCTTGGCGGTGCGCGCGACCGCGATGCGATGCTCGCCGATACGTTCGAGGCCCTGGTGGCGGCGCTGTTCCTGGAGGGCGGCCTCGCGGCCGCTCAGGCGCTCCTGGTGCCGCTGTTCGAGCAGGAGATCGCGGTGGTCGCGGCCCGCGGCCTCCAGCCGGACTATAAGAGCGCGCTCCTGGCGCGCATTCAAGCCGAGCGCACTATCACGCCGCGCTATCGCACCGTCGCCGCTACCGGCCCCGAGCACCGCCGCGCGTTCACCGTCGAGGTGCTGGCGGGCGATGAGGTGCTGGGGGTTGGCCAGGGGATGAGCAAGCAGGCGGCGGCCCAGGCGGCGGCCCGGGCGGCGCTCGAGCGCCTGGACGCTGGGCAGAGTCTATGACACGCCTTCTCATCACCGGCGGCTCCGGCTATCTCGGCGGGGAGCTGGCGCGCCAGGCCGCCGCG
>DATMBA010000393.1:0-2667 GCA_035559635.1 Roseiflexaceae bacterium | reverse complement strand
GCGAAGCCCTCCCCGAAAACCCCGCCCCAACTGTAGCTTTCAGCGCAGCGGGCTATAACTTGCGAGGTCTTTGTCAATGACCCAGGGCTAAAGCGCCTGGGCGGAAGCGCCGAAAGGCAAGCAACTGTGATCTCCACACTGAAGCGATTGGTCGTAGGCCGGCCGCTGGCGAACGAGCAGCTGGCGCACGAGCGGCTGCAGAAGCGTACCGCCCTGGCGGTCTTCTCCTCGGACGCGCTCTCCTCCACCGCCTACGCCACTGAGGCCATCCTGATCGCCCTCTCGGCGGCGGGCGCCGCCGCGCTCGGCCTGGCCACGCCGATCGCCGTCGCCATCGCGCTCCTGCTGATCACCGTCGCCTTCTCCTACCGTCAGACCATCCACGCCTACCCGCAGGGTGGCGGCACCTACATCGTGGCGCGCGAGAACCTGGGCACCACCTGGTCGCTGGTGGCTGCCTCGGCGCTGCTGGTCGACTACATCCTCACCGTGGCGGTGAGTATGTCGGCCGGCGTGGCGGCGATCACCTCGGCCTGGCACACGCTGGACCCGTACCGGGTGGAGCTGGCGGTGGGGCTGGTGGCCCTGGTGACGCTCGCCAACCTGCGCGGGGTGAAGGAGTCCGGCAACGTCTTCGCGGTGCCCACCTACACCTTCGTCGTCAGCATGTTCGCGCTGATCCTCTCGGGGCTGTACAAGATGGCCAGTGGGCAGGTGGTGCCGGCGCCGCCGCCCGAGGTGCCGCACTTCCCGGCGCACACCGAGGCGCTCTCGCTGTTCTTGATCCTGCGCGCCTTCGCCGCCGGGTGCACCGCCCTCACCGGGATCGAGGCGATCGCTGACGGCGTGCCGGCCTTTCGCAAGCCGGAGGCGCGCAACGCGGCGATCACGCTGGGGATGATGGCCGCGCTGCTGACCACGATGTTCCTGGGGGTCACGCTGCTGGCCAACACCTATCATATCATCCCAGACGGCAGCCCGGAGCCGGAGACGGCCAACTCGCAACTGGCGCGCGCCATCTGGGGCGGCGACTCGCCCTTCTATATCATCCTGCAGATCGCGACGATGGGCATCCTGGTGCTGGCCTCCAACACCGCCTTCGCCGACTTCCCGCGCCTGTCGTACTTCCTGGCGAGCGACCGCTTCCTGCCACGGCAGTTCACCCAACGCGGCGACCGGCTGGTGTTCTCGAACGGCATCGTGGTGCTGGGGTTGGTGGCGGCGGTGCTGGTGGTGGCTTTCGGCGCCCGCGAGCAGGCGCTGCTGCCGCTCTATGCCGTGGGGGTGTTCCTGTCGTTCACCATCTCGCAGGCCGGCATGGTGATGCGCTGGCGGATGCTCAAGACGCCCGGTTGGCAGCGCAACGCGATCATCAACGGCTTCGGCGCCTTGGTGACCGGCGTGGTGCTGCTGGTGCTGGCGTCCACCAAGTTCCTGGAGGGCGCCTGGGCGGTGCTGCTGCTGATCCCGATCATGGTGCTGGCGCTGCGCCGCATCCACCAGCACTACATGGACGTGGCCGAGCAACTCTCGCTGCAGGAGGCCCCGCCGCCCACGCCGGTGCGCCGCCACACGGCGATCGTGCTGATCAGCAGCGTCCACCGTGGGGTGATCCCGGCGCTGCAGTACGCGCTCTCGCTCGCGCCGGACAACGTCACGGCGGTGTACGTGGACCTGGACCCGGTGGCCACCGAGAAGGTGAAGGCCAAGTGGCAGCAGTGGGGCAGCGGCATCCCGCTGGTGGTGCTGCCCTCGCCCTACCGCTCGCTGCTGCGCCCGCTGCTGCAGTACATCGACGAGGTGGACGCGCACTACGACGACGACGTGCTGACGATCATCCTCCCAGAGTTTGTGCCCTCCAAGTGGTGGCACTATATGCTGCATAACCAGACCGGCTTGCAACTCAAGGCGGCGTTGTTCTTCAGCCGCGGCAAGGTGGTGACGAGCGTGCCGTACCACCTGGAGCACTAGAAACGCTAAGAGCTTGTTTGAAACGCCTCCCGGCTGGCGGGCGGGGGATGGGGGAGGGGTTTTACCCCGCACGCTCCCCGTTTCAAACAGGCTCTTATTTGGGGGGTAGGGCCAGCAGGTAGAAACGCATCGCTCCATGCGGGTTGTCGTAGCGGCGCAGCAGCTGCAGCTCGGGGAAGCGCGCCGCGATGTCGAAGGCCACCCACTCCTGGTCGTCCAGCACGAGGTAGATGGGCCGCCCGCCGCCAGCGGCCTGCAGTTGCTGGCCTGCGTCGGTGGCGCGCAGGTCCACCGTGCGGATGGCGATCTGCGGGTTGTGGCGCAGGTAGAGGGTAGGCCCCAGGTGCGCCAGCCGGGGCTGGTCGTGGTTGACGAGCACGATGCTGCCCTGACGCGCGGCCTCGGCCTCCAGCGCGGCGACGATCTGCGGGATGGCGTAGCCGGCGGTCCAGGTCTCCAGGTACTGGCGGCGGTCGATCGCGGCCATGGGCGCGTTCTGTGGCTGGCGCGCGAGTTGGGCGGCGAACAGCGCGCCCCAGGCGGCGGCCGCGGCCAGGCTGGCGAGGCAGAGCGCGCGTGCGGGCAGGCGCATGCGCCCGGGCACATGCCAGAGCGCGCGGGCGGCGAAGGCGGCGGCCAGCAGGAGTGGCGGCCAGGAGGGCAACAGGTAGCGCGGCGCCAGGCGCCCGCCGACGG
>DATMBA010000392.1:0-22357 GCA_035559635.1 Roseiflexaceae bacterium | reverse complement strand
GCGCGTCCCGCCGGGCCACCGCATCGCCGGGGGCGCGTCCCGCCGGGCCACCGCATCGCCGGGGGCGCGGCCGGGGGCGCAGCAGGGGCCGGCCTGTCCACTGCATAGGGTGTTGGCTTGTATGGCCCCTGCTGCGCCCCTACTGCGTGGAACATCGCCGCGCCGCATGCCGGCATTCGCCGCCCCGGCCGATCGATGCTACACTTATGCAGACCGAACGGGAGGTGCGGGATGGCTGCGCCCTGCCGCAGCCCAGACCACCTGCCTTTTCCTCAGATCTGATGATGAAATCGTGTAGAGGCAGTGACTGTGACCGATACGAAAAACATCTACTCCATGATCCGGGTCGGCAAGGTGGTGCCACCCAACAAGCAGGTGCTGAAGGACATCTCGCTCTCCTACTTCTACGGCGCAAAGATCGGCGTGATCGGTCTGAACGGCGCCGGTAAGAGCACTCTGCTGCGCATCATGGCCGGGGTGGACAGGGATTACCTGGGCGAGACGGTGCTGGCCCCCGGTTACACGGTGGGCTACCTGGAGCAGGAACCGCAGCTTGACGAGGGCACCACCGTGCGGGCGATCGTCGAGCAGGGCGCCCAGCATATTGTGGACCTGCTGCGGCGCTTCGACGAGGTGAACGAGCGCTTCTCGGACCCGGACGCGGACGTGGACGCGCTGATCGCCGAGCAAGGCCTGCTGCAGGAGCAGCTGGACCACCTGGACGCCTGGGATCTGGACAGCCGGCTGGAGCTGGCGATGGACGCGCTGCGCTGCCCGCCCCCCGACACGCCCATCCGGGTGCTCTCCGGCGGCGAGCGGCGGCGGGTGGCGCTCTGCCGGCTGTTGCTGCAGGCGCCGGACATCCTGCTGCTGGACGAGCCGACCAACCACCTGGACGCCGAGTCGGTGGCGTGGCTGGAGCGGCACCTGCAGGAGTACAAGGGCACGGTGATCGTCGTGACCCACGACCGCAGCTTCCTGAACAACGTGGCTGGCTGGATCCTGGAGCTGGAGCGCGGGCACGGCATCCCCTGGCGCGGCAACTACTCCTCCTGGCTGGCACAGAAGCAGCAGCAGCTGGCCGCTGCGGAGAAGACCGAGACGCAGCGCCAGAAGGCGCTCAAGCGCGAGCTGGAGTGGATCGGCATGTCGCCCCGCGGCCGCCACGCCAAGAGCAAGGCGCGCATCCAGGCCTACGAGCAACTGCTGGAGCAAAGCCAGGAGCGGGCCGAGCGCGAGGCGGAGATCTTCATCCCCCCGGGGCCGCGCCTGGGCGACGTGGTGGTGCGCGCGAGCGGCGTGGCTAAGGCCTACGGCGACAAGCTCCTTTATGAGGATCTGACGTTCGATCTGCCGCCGGGCGGGATCGTGGGGGTCATCGGGCCGAACGGCGCCGGCAAGACTACGCTGTTCCGCATGATCCTCGGCCAGGAGCGCCCGGACGCCGGCGAGCTGCGGGTGGGCGAGACGGTGCGGCTCGGCTACGTGGATCAGAGCCGCGCGCTGGACCCCGAGAAGACGGTGTGGCAGGAGATCTCCGGCGGGGACGAGGAGATCCGCCTGGGGAGCCGGCTGGTGAACTCGCGCGCCTACGTTGGTCGGTTCAACTTCAGTGGGAGTGACCAGCAGAAGAAGGTCGGCCTGCTCTCGGGCGGCGAGCGCAACCGGGTGCACCTGGCCAAGATGCTGCGTTCGGAGGCAAACGTGCTGCTGCTGGACGAGCCGACGAACGACCTGGACGTGCACACGCTGCGGGCGCTAGAGGAGGCGCTGCAGAACTTCGCCGGCTGCGCCGTGATCATCTCGCACGACCGCTGGTTCCTGGACCGGGTGGCAACGCACATCCTGGCGTTCGAGGGCGACAGCCGGGCGGTGTGGTTCCCCGGCACTTACAGCGAGTACGAGGAGGACAGGCGGCGGCTGGGCAAGGAAGCGGACCGGCCGCACCGCATCACGTACCGGCAGCTGCGGCGCGGGTAGGTCCTCACTTCCACACGAATCTTCGCGCCTTCGCGCCTTCGTCGTTTCAAACCGGAGGACTTGTGTGACACACGTCGTCGACTTTGTGCCGGCGGCGGCCTTCTCGCTGGAGGCATTGGCCGACCTGTTCGCGCGCTCGTTCGCGGAGTATTTCTACCCGGCCAATGTCACGGCCGCCGACATGGCGTGGCGCGTGCGGGTGGAGAACATCGACCTGTGGCACTCGGTGGTGCTGGTGGTGGGCGGCGAGCCGGCGGGTCTGGCGCTGCTGGCGCTACGGCCGGGGCGCGCCTGGTGCGGCGGCTTCGGCGTGACGCTGCCCCACCGCGGCCGGGGGCTCTCGCACCGGCTGATCACGGCGCTGATCGAGCGAGCGCGCGAGGCGCAGGCCCCGCTGCTGACGCTCGAGGTGCTTAGCCGCAATGAGCGCGCGATCGCCACCTACACGCGCGCCGGCCTGCGCATCACCCGCGACCTGCTGATCGTCGAGTGGCGCAGGCCGGAGGGCGAGCCGGCCGCGCCAGCCCCAACGGGCGTGGTGGAAGCCGAGGCGGCGACGCTGCTGCACCACTTCCACGCTCTGCACCCGGTCCAGGCCGCCTGGCAGCGCGACCTGCCCTCGCTGCTGATGCGCGGTCCTCTGGCCGGCTTCGCGCTCGGCAACCCGGCCGCGCCCGCAGCCTACGCGCTTGTGCAGCCACAGGCTGCGGGCGCGGCGCGGATCGTGGACCTGGCGGCGCGCGAGGCGGAGACGGCCGGGCAAGTGCTGGCGGCGCTCCAGGCGCGCTTCACGCGGCTCAGCAGCATCAATGAGCCATCCGACGCGCCGCACATGCCGGCCCTGGCGGCAGCGGGATTCGCCGAGGTGGACCGCCAGCACGACATGGAGATCGTGCTTTCTGAACGCGCCTAGAGCCAATACCTTTCATATACAGGACGTACGCGGTGGTACCGCCTTCATTACGATCTTCGCGTCTTCGTGCCTTCGTGGCTACGTCACCGCACTGCGGGTGGCGGGGTAGCGCAGGTGGCGCCCCTCGGCCACCACACGGCGGATGCGCTCCACGCCCTCCCAGACCGCGGCGAAGGAGGTGGTGAGCGGGCTGAGGCCCAGGCGCAGGTTGTCCGGCTCGCGGAAGTCCGGCAGCACGTGCATCTCCTCGATCAGCGCGCGGTTGATCTGGTAGCCGAGCGGGTGGCGCACGCTCACGTGCGACCCGCGCCGTGATGGGTCGCGCGGCGAGCCGAGGGTGAAGCCCAGCGGCGCGAGCACAGCGTCGTGCAGATCCACCAGGTAGGAGGTGAGCGCCACCGACTTGCGGCGGATGGCGGCGACTCCGACCGCGTTCAGCATGTCGAGCGCCGGCTCGACCGCCAGCAGCGAGAGGATGGGCGGGGTGCCGGCCAGGAAACGGGCCAGCCCGGCCGCCGGCGCGTACACCAACTCGAAGGCGAACGGCGACCGCTGCCCGAACCAGCCCCAGATCGGCGAGCGCAGTTCCTCCTGCAGGTCGCGGCGCACGTAGAGGTAGGCGGGCGCGCCGGGGCCGCCGTTGAGGTACTTATAGCAGCAGCCCACCGCCATGTCGGCGCCCCAGGCGTCCAGCTCCACCGGCACCGCCCCCGCCGCATGGCTGAGATCCCAGATCACCAGGGCGCCCGCGGCGTGGGCCCGCGCCGTGATCGCCGCCGCGTCGTAGATGAAGCCGCTCTTGAAGGTGACATGCGAGAGCGCGACCAGCGCGGTGCGCTCGTCGATCAGCGCGAGCAGGTGCCCCTCGTCCACCGTGAGGTCGCCGTCGTCCGAGCGGGCCAAGGCCAGCTCGTACCCGCCGCCGAGCAGATCCATGCACCCCTGGAGGATGTAGAGGTCCGAGGGGAAGTTGAGCGCGTCGCTGACGATGCGCGTGCGGCCGGGGCGGGCGCGCAGGGCGGCGGTGGCCAGCTTGAACAGGTTGACCGAGGTCGAGTCGCAGGCCAGCACCTGGCCGGGAGCGGCGCCGATCAGTGGGGCGATCTTGTCGCCGATGCGCACCGGCGCCTCGTACCAGCCGCGGTTCCAGCCGCGGATCAGGCCATCGCCCCACTCCTCCGCCACGGCCTGGTGCAGGCGCTCGGCGGTGCGGCGCGGCAGCCGGCCGAGCGAGTTGCCGTCCAGGTAGATCAGGTCCGGGTCGGCGATCACGAACTCGTCGCGCAACGCGGCCAACTCGTCCTGAGCGTCCAGCCGCAGCGCCTCCTCGCGCGTGGGTGTGGGCATAGGGTCCTCGCTCTGATCGCTGAAGCGCTGCGGGGTAAGGCCGCTGCGCGTGGAACCACGCCCCGCTCTCCCGCAGCGCCATCACCCCCGCAGCGTGGCACCTGGAGCGCTGAAGCGCTGAGGGAATGCGGCCGCTGCGCCCTCAAGCGCTCAGTGCCTCAGCGATTCCGCCGCTCAGCGCTCACAGAAAAGGGAGGCGTCCTTCGCCTCCCCCGCATTGCACCGCCATGATAGCACAGCCAGGCACCAAAAACAATGGCCTCTTGGCCGATGTTTTTCCACCCACGGGCGTGTATCCTACGCACACCCTGAGGCCTGAGGAGGTGCGTGTGTGTCTGGTGACCATGAGTACGGCGAGATCGGCGAGACGTGGCTGCAGCAGGAGTTGCGCCAGGCCAGCAAGACCATCCGCGCCCTGCGGCGCCAGCTGGAGAAGGAGCGGGCGCGCTGCGCCGAGTGCCAGCGCGCGCACGCCATGACCGTCGCCAACATGACCGCCATCGCCCGCGAGAACGCGCAGCTCGAGCGCGAGCGGGACGAGTGGCGGCGCCGCGCCGAGGAGACAGGGGCCGAACTGCCGATCGCCGGACTGACGCTCCGCCTGCTGCCCGCCGAGGTCCAGGCGATCCGCAAGGCGATGGCCCGCCTTCACCACCCTGACGCCGGTGGCGATGCGGAGCGTATGAAGCTCTGGAACGCCGCGCTGGATCCGCTCGAATGAAGTGCTGAGTGCTGACGAGGATGCTCGTCGCGCGCAGCACTCGTGTTCACCGGCGCTGCGCAAGCATGCCGGCCAGGAGCAGCGCCAGGCCGAGGGCGGCGCCCGTGCAGATCCCCACCAGCCCGGCCATCGCCGGGACGAGCGCGCCGTGGCTCTGGAGCAGCGCGAAGCCCACCCGCCCCCCGTCTCCGGTGCGGATCTGCGCGCTCAGCAGGTAATCGCCGGGCGGGAGCGCCTGAATGTCCAGAACGGCACGCTCGGATCCCAGCCGCGCGTTGGCGAACTCCAGCTCCACCGGCCCGGCCACCGGCACCCCGCCCTGCAGCGGCAGCAGCGCGACGGAGACCGTGCCACTGCCAAACGTGTTCTCGACCACCAGGCGGCGCGCGGGGCGCGCAAGCCGCAGACGCACATCGGCCCGCGGTGCCGCCGCGTCCACCTGCAGGGCGCCGCTGCGGACCTCGGTGCGGACGGCCTCGTAGCCAAACACGGCAGCGCCGGCGAGCGGCAGGGCGACGGCAAGCAACGCCAGCACCACGCGCAGGTGGCGCCCGTGCGTCTGCCGCGTCGCGAACCAGTCGTCGGCCGAGGCGCCTGCCGCTGGCGCGAGCGCCGGCGGCAGGCGCATCCAGCCACGGACGTGCCGGTACCACCACGACCAGTAGAGCCAGGTGGCGCCGGCGATGGCGAAGGCCAGCGTGGCTCCGATCAGCACCAGGTTCCATACCGAGAGCCGGCGCTCCACCAGCGAGGGGAGGCTCTCGGTCTGATCGACCCCCGCGAAGAGGAACTGGTCGGCCCAGATCAGGATGGCGGCGACGACCGCCGCACCGACGACGGCGAGCAGGGCGGCGGCGCCGATGCGCTCGCGCCAGGGCAGCGCCGAGCGCTGCACCAGGGCGTCGAGGCCGGCCAGCAGGGCGCCGCCGACGATCAGGCCCAGGAATAGCCAGCGCCAGCCCCAGATGAAGGACGGCAGCCGGCCCACATCCTCGAGCACTGCGCCGAGGGCCGTGTCGCGGATGACGGGGATGCTGCTGCTGAAGGCGTACTGCCAGAGCATGCCGATCCCGAGCAGCAGCGCGAGCGCGGCCGCCAGGCCCGCGGCGCCGCCCGCTCCAGCGAGCGCCCCGGCCAGCATCATGCGTGATGGGAGTGTCTCTTTCATGGCGGGTAGTATACACCAGCGCTCTGCTATCGTAATGGGGGTGGGGGGATGTTCAAGGGAGGGCTACGCCCTCCCTTGAACATCCCCTGCTCGTGGGCCTGGTACCCACTGGCTGCATGGTGAGGGGGAAAAGCGTGAGTTCCTCCCTTGGCCCTCCCCTGCTCGTGGGCGTGACGCCTCATGCTATACTGCGGCAGGACACGCACGCACCTACAGGACACTCATGCGCCGCACATCCTGCCTCCTGATCCTGGCCCTGCTCGGCGTGCTCGCCGCGGCCCTGCCGGCCAGGGCCGAGCCGCAGCAGCCGCGGACGATCGGCTTCTTCGGCCTCAACACCTACCTGACTGGCCTCGAGCGCATCGCGAACGACGGCGAGGACGGCATCGCCGCGCTCACGGCGCAGGGGCGAGCCGCCGGCGCCGCCTGGGCGCGCGAGGAGCTGAGTTGGGCCAACATCGAGCCGGGCCGCAAGGGGCGGTGGAACTTCGGCTACATGGACCGCCGCATCGGGCAACTTGCCCAGTCCGGCTACGGCATCGTCGGCATGCTGCTCACCACCCCCGAGTGGGCGCGGGTGGCGGACTGCAAGGGCCGCGCGCAGCAGGGGCGCACCCAGGAGTACTGGTGCCCGCCCGCCAGCCCGCGCGACTTCGCAGACTTCGCCTGGACGATCGCCGAGCGCTACGATGGCGACGGCACCTTCGACGCGCCCGGCTCGCCACGCGTGGCCGCCTGGCAGATCTGGAACGAGCCGAGCGCGCCGCTCACCTGGCCTGGCACGCCCGCCGAGTACGGCGCTATGCTCGTGGCGGCCTACAAGGCGATCAAGGCCGCCGACCAGGGCGCCCTGGTGACGCTCGGCGGCGTCTACCTGTTCGACGGCCTGGGAACGGATGCGACCGACGGGCTGCCGTTCTACTCCCGTATGATCGCCGCGGTCCCCGAGGCGCTCCACACCTGGGACGCGCTACCCATCCACCCCTACATGACCTCGGCTGCGCCGGACGCCCCCGGCATCCACGCGACGATCACCGTCTGGGGGCGCATCCTCACCGCGCAGCGCTGGCTCCGGGAGCACCCCGGCATCCACGGCGTGCGGCCGCTCTGGATCAGCGAGTTGGGCTGGACGACCTGCCGCTGTGGCCAGGCGGACTGCCCGCCGACGAGCGTGCGCGACGAGGGGACGGCGGCCAGCTACATGGTGCGAGCTCACGCGGTGGCGTTGGCGCTGGGGGTGCAGCACCTCAGCCACTTCCAGCTGGAGGACAAGTTCGACGGCGCGTGGGGGCACCCCTGTGAGGACGCGGCGGCCCTCCTGGCGCCGAAGGCCGAGGGCTACCGCCAGAAGGCGGCGTTCCTGGCCTACCGCACGATGACCGAGCAACTCGCCGGCGCCTCGTTCGCCGGCTTCGGCAGGCTCCACCGCTACCGCTTCAACCCGCGCGACCAGAACTACGCCGGGCTGTACCACCTGCGCTTCAGCGCGCCCGGTGGCGGCTGGGTGGATGTGCTGTGGCGCACGGTGGGGAGCCAGGCGGTGGAGCTGCCGCGCGAGCCGCGCACCCAGGCCGAGGTCGTCGCGCTGGACGGCTCGCGCACGCCGGTGGGCGGGCCGCGTATCGCCCTGACCGTCGGCGAGGCACCCATGTACGTGCGGCAGACACCAGGGCGCGGGCGCTAGACTAAACGCTGAACGCCGCTGAAGGCTACATCCTCGGGACACGATCGACGCCGTACCGCTTCGATAGCAGCGGCACGGCGTCGATGATGTGCAATTGAGCCTTCCCCCCTACACCTGATCGTCGGGCGGCTGGGGCAGCGGCCGGCCGATCACCAGGCGGAAGCCGAGGTGGTAGCGCCAGTAGTGCGGTGGCAGGTGGCTGCCGCGGTAGGTGGCGCGGGCGTTGGTAGGCAGTGAGACGCAGGACGAGCCGCGCAGCACATAATAACCCTTGCGGCGCTGCGGCGTACCGCCGGGGTAGCTGGCGTACTCACTCGCGGTCCACTCCCACACATTCCCGATCATGTCGTAGACGCCGTACTGGCTCACGCCGGCGGGGTAGGCTCCCACCGGCGTGGTGAGCCACGCGCCACGGCCTTCGGCGGTGTTGGCGCGCGCCGCGTCCCAGGTGTTGCCCCACGGGAAGGCATGTTTACGCCGCGCGCCCGGCCCCCAGGTGGCGGCCTTCTCCCACTCGGCCTCGAGCGGCAGCCGCACCACCGTCCCGGAGGGCAGCCGCCCCTCGCACGCCAGCCGCCCGGTGAGCCAGGCGCAGTAGGCCGCCGCGTCGTGCCAGGTCACGCCCACCGCCGGGAGCGAGGGGTTGTTGAAGCGCGGGTCGTGCCAGTAGTGCGGTAGCGGGTGCTCCGGATGATCGGCCAGGAAGCGGGCGTACTCGCGGTTCGTCACCGGGAAGACGCCGATGCGGAACGCGGGCACGTCGATCCGCTGCGGTGGCCCCTCGTCGTCGAAGCCGGCCACGCTGGCGCCAAGCAGGAAGCTGCCGCCCTCGACGAAGGCCAGCGGCGGGAGCAGGTCATCGAAGCGCGGGTCACCGATCTCGCCGAGCAGCAGGCCGGCGCGGATGCGCTCGGGCAGCGGAGCACGCGCGTCGCCCAGCATGTCCAGCAGCCGGCCGCGCAGTTCGTTGGCCAGGTCCGGTGCGCGCGCGGCGGCCTCGTCCAGGTCGCACAGGCACTCGGCGGCCAGCAGGATCTCCTCGCGCTGCCCGTGGGCCAGCATGTCGCGGACGAGAGCGAAGCTCGCGCCGGGGGCGGCGCGGTCCCGCTCGCGCGCCGCCTGGCGCAGGGTGGGGCGCCAGCGAGCGTCGGCGCGCAGTATGGCGGCGCGCTCCTGCAGATCTGGCGCGGCAGCCAGTACGCGCCCGGCCAGGTGCTCGCGCAGCGCGGGCCGCGGGATCGCCAGCTCGCCGCTTGGGGTGGCCTCCAACAGGCCTGCGTGGAGGCAGCGCTCGGCCAGCGCCTGCGCAGCGCGCTCGTCCCCTCCAAACGGCGCCACCCCGGCGAGCAGCAACTGCTCCGCCTCGGCGCGCGGCAGGGCGGGCGTAGCGCCATCCGGGGCGGCGCCCTGCTGCAGCGCGAGCGCCAGCGGGCCGAGGAGCGCCAGCCGCCGCTCGCACGTGTCCAGTCCGGGGAGGCCGAGGGCCTCGGCCAGCGGGAGGGCGCCTCGACGGTCCAGCAGCAGGTCGAGCAGGCCGGCGTAGACATCGGCGCGGGCGCGCGGCAGCGGCACGCCGTCCAGATCGGCCAGGACGCACAGCACGAGCGCCAGCGGCCAGAAGGCCAGGTCCAGCAGGCGGTCGTCCGGCAGCAGCCGCCCCTGCAGCGAGGCGATGCGGTCTGACAGCGAGCCGGACGATGGGGCGAGGGCGGTATACCAGCGCGCCACCATCTCGTTCATCAGCGGCTTGTCGAGCGGCGGGAGGGTGTAGGGGGCGAAGCCGGGCAAGACAGCCCCCGGGCGCGCGGCGGCGATGAAGCGGTTGGCGGGGAAGCGCGCGACAAGCGCCTCGAGCGCCGCGGCGGCCGGCGCGTGGTGGGCGCCATCCATCAGCACCAGGCACTCGCCGGCGGCCAGCGCCCGCTCCACCTCGGGCGCGAACTCCTCCAGCCCATCGGCGCGCAGCCAGGACTCGACCAGGCCGCCGCAGAGGTCGTCGCCGCGGGCCTCGGCAAGCTCCGCCGTCCGCTCGACGAGCAGTGGGAGCGGGATGGGCGCGGCCCAGTCGTCCAGCAGGCCGCCGGTGGCGTCCAGCTGGCCGGCCGTGTGCGCCGCGCATGCCAGCGCCAGGCGCCGGAGCGCCACGCTCTTCCCCAGCCCTGGGCCGGCGCTGAGCAACACGCGCGCCCCCGGCTCGCGCGCCAGCGCCGCGAGCGTCGGCAGCGCAGCGGGCATGGGGGCGGCGGCGCCAAGCGGCACAAGCGGCCGCTCAGTGTAGACAGCGGCAAGCGCGACCTCACCGCCGCGGCTGGCGGTGAGGTGGTCGATCGGCAACGATCGGAACCGGCCGGCGAGCGCGCGCTGATACAACACGTCGTGGTGCCTTCGGATACGGGGTGTGCGTCGGTGACCAGATCAACAGTATACGTGCCACACGCTCTGACGGGGCGCCGGGCGAGGTTTGGATCAGTACGATCTGCGATCGTACGTGGATTAATAATAGTTAATAGTATACCAGTTTGGCGGAACGTGCAAGCAGGAAAGGGGAAAACGGAGGGCTTATGCATTCTGGGCGCAGCACCACGCCCGGCCCGTGAACGGGCGGGCTATCCATTCCGAAGGCCACCCACGCGGCCTGAGACCCAGCCCGCGCAGGCGGGCTTGGCAAGCGCTAGCCCGCCGCTTCAGCGGCCGGGCGTGGCGAGAACGCATACGCCCTAGGGGAAAACGGAGGGAGGGTGAGCCCCTCCCTGAGACCCTCCCAAGGAGGGCGCCGACATGCTGGCAGCCCTCCCCGTGTGCCTACGTTGTCAGACTAGCTGGAGGCGTGCTCCTTCTTCATGGCCTCGATCAGGCCCTGGGCCAGGTGGGGCGGCACGTCCTCGTAGTGGTCGAACGACATCGAGAAGCGGCCGCGCCCCTGCGTCATCGAGCGCAAGTCGGTGGCGTAGCGCTGCACCTCGGCGAGCGGCGCCTGGGCGCTGATGGTGGTGCGGCCGTTGCCGTCTGGCAACATCCCCATCACCCGGCCGCGGCGCGTGTTCATGTCGCTCATGATATCGCCGGCGTACTGGTCCGGCACCGTGATCTCGAGGTTGTAGATCGGCTCCATGATCACCGGCTGCGCCTTCTGCGCGGCGATCTTGAAGGCCTCGTGGCCGGCGATCTGGAAGGCGATATCCTTGCTATCCACCGGGTGCATCTTGCCGTCGAACAGCTCGACGCGCACGTCCACCACCTGGTTGCCGGAGATCACGCCCTCGCTCATCGCGGCGCGCACACCTTTCTCCACCGAGGGGATGAACGCGCGGTCGATCACGCCGCCGACGATTGAGTTGACGAACTCGAGCGGATCCTCGCGGGCGGGGTCGAACGTGAGCGGCTCGACGCGGATACTGACATCGGCGAACTGACCGGCGCCGCCGGTCTGCTTCTTATGGCGGTACTGCGCCTCGGCCCGGCCGCGGATCGTCTCACGGTAGGGGATGCGCGGCAGGTCCAGGTCCACATCCACCGCGAACTTGCGCTTCATACGCTCGACCACGATCTGCAGGTGGGACTCGCCCAGGCCGGAGAGGAGCGTCTCGCCGGTCTGCTGGTCGCGGCTGACGCGCAGGCTGGGGTCCTCCTCGAGCACATGGTGCAGCGCCGTGCCGAGCTTATCGAGGTCGGCGCGGCTCCTGGGCTTCACGGTGGCGGTGTAGGCGGTGGCCGGGAAGACGATCGGCTGGAGCTGGAGCGGGCGGTCGTGGCTGCAGAGCGTATCGTTGGTGCTGATGTCGCCCAGCTTGGTGGCCACGCCGATATCGCCGGGACCGATGGCGGCCACGGGGGTCTGCTCCTTGCCGCGGATCATGTACAGGCCGCCGATGCGCTCGTCCTTGCGGGTGCGCGGATTGAAGACGGTGGAGTTGGCGTGCAGCTCACCGCTGAAGACGCGGATGAAGCTGATCTTGCCGTAGGGGTCCACCAGGGTCTTGAACACCAGCGCGGTGAGCGGCTCATTGGCCTTCGGCTGGAGGGTGACGTCCTTGCCGGAGAGCAGGTCCTTCGCGGTCACGGGCGTGCGCGCGGCGGAGGGGATGCTGTCCAGGATGCCATTGAGGAGTTGGGCCATGCCGGCCACCTGGAGCGCCGAGCCGCAGAACACCGGCACGATCGAGCCGTTGGCGATGCCGGCGCGCAGGCCACGGTTCAACTCCTCTTGGGTCAGCGCGTCGGCGCCGCCCTCCAGATACTTCTCGATCAGGTCATCGTTGGTGGCGGCGATCTTGTCCACCAGGCGCTCGCGCCACTCCTGCTCCAAGCCCACCAACTCAGAGGGGATATCGGCCTCGACGAAGCCGCCGTCGTGCTGCTCCGAGATCATCCAGGCGCGCTGCCGGCGCAGCGAGATAATGCCCTTGAACTCGCGCTGCGCGCCGATCGGCAGCTGCATCGGGATCACCGCGTCGTCCAGCACTCGCTGGGCCTGCTCGACGCAGCGGAAGAAGTCCGCGTTGTCGCGGTCCAGCTTGTTGATGAAGATGATGCGCGGCACGCCGGCGGCCTTGAGGACCTCCCAGGCCAGCTCGGTGCCCACCTCGACCCCGCCGGCCGCGTCCATGACGATCACCGCGCCGTCGATCACGCGGGCGGCGGCGGCCACCTCGCCGGCCAGGTCGGCGTAGCCCGGCACGTCGATCAGGTTGATCTTGTTGCCCTCCCACTCGACGGGGGCCACGCTCATCTGGATCGACATGCGGCGCCGCTGCTCGTCCGGGTCGTAGTCGGAGACGGTGTTGCCGTCCTCGACGCGCCCCGCGCGGGAGATGGCCTTGGCGGTGAGCAGCAGCGCCTCGGTCAGCGTGGTCTTCCCGCTGCCGCCATGGCCGAAGAGTCCGATGGTGTGGATGCGGTCGGGTCCGTAGGTGCGCATACCGTCCTGTCCCTTTCTGGTGATCGGCCTCGATCACATGAAAACGGTGATCCCTGGATGGGGGAGGGATCGCAGGTTGCGCCAGGCTCAGTTCGCGCCGGAACCGCCGGGGCCGCACCGGCGCGGGCCTGTGACTGGTGTGGGTTAAGGATGTATTATAGGCATTTTGGGCGGCGGGTCAATGCGAGGGGGCATTTTGTCGTGTAAGATGTTACAACAGTCCGGGACGCTTTCGCCACCCGTGCGGGGTGTGGCGAAACGTCGTGCGGGTGCGCCACCATGCCCGGCCCGTGGGGTGCCCGCTGGGCCCGGCGGGCTATCCAGTGCGAAGGCCGCGGGTTGACCCGCCGAGCGTAGTTGGTGGCGCACGAACGTTCGTCACACCCACCCGTGCGGCCTCGTCGCCGCGCGCTGGACCCGCCGTTGCGGGCAGGGTGAGCGATGGGGGCGTTGCGGGCAGGCACGAGACCTGCCCCTCCACGGGGCGGCCTCGGCGCCGCTGGCTGTATCCTCCACTGATGGCGTGGTGAGCAGGCAGGAGGCCTGCCCCTACGCACTGCGACATGGGCCAACGATGCCGGTGCGCTGCCGCACCGGCGCCCGCCACAGCAACCACCGAGAGGATCGCATGCGCATCCACCGCCGCCTCCCGCTCCCCCTCGCAGCGCTCGCCGCCACGCTGCTGCTCACCGTTCCGCTCGCCGCCCCCGCCCGCGCCGCCGTGCCAGCTGGCTTCGCCGACGTGCTGGTGGCCCAGGTGGCTTCCCCAACCGCGCTGGCCTTCACCCCTGACGGGCGGCTGCTGGTGGCCACGCAGCCCGGCGACCTGCGGGTGGTCAAGGGAGGCGCGCTGCTGCCGCAGCCGGCCCTCGCGCTCGGCGTGCGGGTCTGCTCAGACTTCGAGCGCGGCCTGCTCGGCGTCGCTGTGGACCCCGGCTTCGCCCAGAACGGCCACCTGTACCTGTTCTACACCTTCAACAAGCACGGGCAATGCCCGTCCAACACGCCAGCCAGCCCGGTCAACCGCGTCGCGCGCTTCACCATGCATGGCGACACGGTGGATCCACAGAGCGAGCTGGTGCTGGTGGACAACATGCCCTCGCCCAACGGCAACCACAACGCCGGCGACCTGTTCTTCGGCAAGGACGGCTCCCTCTACATCAGCATCGGCGACGGCGGCTGCGACTACGCGAACGACAGTGGCTGCGGCGGCGCGAACGACGCCGCCCGCGACATGCACGTGCTCACCGGCAAGATCCTGCGTATCACGCGGGACGGCGGCATCCCCCTCGACAACCCGTTCACTGGCGCCGGCACCGCGCGCTGCAACCTGGAGGGCCGCACGACGCCCGGGACGATCTGCCAGGAGATCTTCGCCACCGGGCTGCGCAACCCCTTCCGCATGGCACCGGACCCTGACGCGCCGGGGACGCGCTTCTTCATCAACGATGTGGGCCAGAACACCTGGGAGGAGATCGACGCGGGACAGGCCGGCGCCGACTACGGCTGGCCGCTGCGGGAGGGGCCATGCGCCAACGGGGTCCGCTGCGCGCCGCCCTTCGCCGCGCCGCCCGCCGGGATGACCAACCCGGTGTACGCCTATCACCGCGCCACCGACAGCCCGAGCTGCACCTCGATCACCGGGGGGGCGTTCGTGCCGCAGGCTGCCGGCTGGCCGGCGGAGTACCGCGGGGCCTATCTGTACGCGGACTACGGATGCGGCAAGATCGTGCGGCTCACCCCCGGCAGCTTCGGCGGCTTCAGCCTGACCCCATCCGACCTGGCCACCGGCCTGGGGCTCGTCATCCACCTCACGTTCGGCCCCTCGGCGCGCGGCCAATCGCTCTACTACACCACCTACTCGGGCGGCGGCCAGGTGCGGCGCATCGATTACACCGCCGGCGGGAACCGGCCGCCCACCGCCGTGGCGAGCGCCAGCCCGCGCTTCACCGCCGCGAGCACGCTGACTGTCAGCTTCGACGGGAACGCCAGCAGCGACCCGGACGGCGACCCGCTGACCTACGCCTGGGACTTCGGCGACGGCGCGACGGGGACCGGCGCGACGACGAGCCATACGTACGCCGCGCCCGGCACCTACACCGCGTCGCTGACGGTGCAGGACGGCCGGGGTGGCGTGTCGGCGCCCGTCACCGTGCGGATCGACGTGGGCAACACGCCGCCCACGCCAGCGATCGAGTCCCCGCCAGAAGGCGCGCTCTTCACGGTGGGGCAGGCGCTGACGCTGCGTGGGAGCGCCAGCGATGCCCAGGACGCGCAGGTGCCGGCGCTGAGTTGGGAGGTTATCCTGCACCACGACACGCACACTCACCCGTACCTGAGCGGGGCGGGGGCCGAGCTGGGGCTGACTGGCCCCGCGCCGGAGGACCTGGCGGCGGCGGAGACCAGCTATCTGGAGGTGCGCCTGACGGCCACCGACTCGACCGGCCTCTCGGCCACCGTGGCGCGCGAGTTGCGCCCGAGGAAGGTGGACGTCACGCTGGCGAGCGAGCCATCGGGGATGCGGCTGCAGGTGAGCGGCCGCGTCGTCGTGGCCCCGGCCACCGTCACCTCCTGGGAGGGCTGGGGGCTGCGCGTGGCGGGCCTGACGCAGGCGGGGCCGGGCGGGGAGTGGTACGCGCTCGTGGGTTGGGCGCACGGTGGCGAGCTGGAGCAGACGATCGTCACCCCGGCGGAGGCGGCGACCTACACGGCGGTGCTCGCGCCGGCGCACGTGGCGCTGCTGCCGGTGGTGGAGCGGTGAGGGGGACAGCGGATAGGAAGCGGATTAGCGGATAGCGGATAGGGAGCGGATCGCGGATCATGTATCAACTCATCTATCACCACAGGAGGCCAGCATGGACACCTTTGCCGCCCACATCGAGGCCAACCGCCAACGCTACTTCGACGAGCTGTGCGCGCTGCTGCGCCAGCCCTCGATCGCCGCGCAGGGGGTGGGCATCGAGGAGACCGCCGCCTTGGTGGCGGCCCGGCTAGAGCGCCTCGGCGCCGAGGTGCGGCTGCTACGCGTGGAGCCGCACGGCGCCCCGGTGGTGTTCGGCAGCATCGGCAGCGGGCCGCGCACGCTCCTGATCTACGACCACTACGACGTCCAGCCGCCCGAGCCGCTCGAGCTGTGGCACTCGCCGCCCTTCGAGCCGACCCTGCGCGACGGTGGGGCACACGGCCCCACCCTACACGCTCGCGGCGCGGCGGACAACAAGGGCAACACCATGCTCCGCATCCAGGCGGTGGAGACCTGGCTCGCCACCCAGGGCGCGCTGCCGATCCGCATCAACTTCATGGTCGAGGGCGAGGAGGAGATCGGCTCGGCGCACCTGGAGGCGTGGTGCCGCCAGCACGCCGATCTGCTGCGCGCCGACGGCTGCCTGTGGGAGACCGGCGGGAAGAACGCGCTGGAGCAGCCGACGATCATGTGCGGTGCGAAGGGGATCTGCTACGTGGAGTTGGTAGCGCGCGGCGCGGCCTACGACCTGCACTCGGCCAACGCCACTGTGGTGCCCAACCCGGCCTGGCGCCTCACCTGGGCGCTCGCCACCCTCAAAGGACCGGACGAGCGCATCCGCATCCCCGGCTTCTACGACCGCGTTCGCCCGCCGAGCGCGGCCGACCTGCAGGCGCTCGAGCGCATCCCGGACGACGACGAGGCGCTGCTGGCGGACTACAAGATCCCACAGTTCCTCGGCGGGGTGCGCGGCGTGGAGCGCCAGAAGGTCCACATGTTCAGCCCCACCTGCACGATCTGCGGCCTGGTCTCCGGCTACACCGGTCAGGGGTCGAAGACCGTACTGCCGAGCGAGGCGCGCGCCAAGGTGGACTTCCGCCTGGTGCCGGACCAGGATCCGCACGAGATCGCGCGGCTGCTGCGGGCGCACCTGGACGCCCAGGGCTTCGGAGACATCGAGATCGTGCCGTTCAGCCAGGAGCACCCGGCGCGCTCGGATGTCGACTCGCCGGTGGTGCGGGCGATGGCGCGGGCCATTCGCGAGACCTACGGGCAGGAGGCGGTGGTGTACCCCACCATGGCCGGCACCGGGCCGATGTACCCGGTCTGCACCCAATTCGGCACGCCGGTGGCGAGCGGCGCTGGCACCGGCTACCAGGGCACGCAGGTGCACGCGCCGAACGAGAACATCCGCATGGAGGACTACTGGGCGGCGATGCGCTGCATGGGCGCGTTCATCCGGGCCTTCGCCGAGGGGTAACAGATCCACGAAGGACACGAAAGGCGCGAAGTGGGGTGCCACGTCATGGCGGGCCGGTGCACCGCCACGCCTGGCTGCTGATGAAGGTTTACCAACGCAGTAGTCTGTCAATCCTTGATTGACGGATGGGGTGGGGTTTCAGGGGAGGGCTTTGCCCTCCCCTGGCTCCTCCCCTATCCGTCAGAGTAGCTCTGACGGACTACCGCCATGGACTAGTGTGCCCAGGGGAGGTGCTCAGCGTGGGCTGCCAGCAGGTCATCGGCGAGCGCCGCAGCCTGCCCCAGTGAGGTGACGTAGCCGTCCAGCACCAGCGCCTGGATGAACTTCGCACGGCTGCCCTCCAGCGCCGCCTCGACGATCGTCTCCACCCAAGCGTAGCGCGTGGCGAGCGCGCCGGCCAGCGCGGCCGGCAGTGGCGGCTGGGCGATCGGGCGCAGTCCCTGGGCATCCGCCACCGCCGGGCCCTCGACGATCGCGCCCGGCGGCAGGTTGGGGACCTGCCCGGTGTTGGGCAGGTTGGCCGAGTAGATCCGCCCGGCGTCGCGCCGGATCGAGTCCACGATGTCGATCACCTGCTCGTGCTCGCCGCCGATGCGCTCCAGGTAGTCTGGCGGCAGCGGCCCCTCCGCCAGCGCGTCGCGGCGCATCTCGGCGTAGTCCGTATCCCCCCGGGCGATCGTGCGCTCGAAGCTGAAGGCGTCCACGCCGAGCGTCCGCCCATAGTAGTGGCCGTCGCGGAAGAACTGCGGGAAGAACTCGGTGACGTGCCGATCCAGCACCGCCGGGAACGCGCCGAACAACCGCAGCAGATGCCAGGAGAAGGGGTTGTCGTCCGGTGTGGGGTCCGGCTTCGCCAGGCGCTCCTCGGCCAGACGCAGTAGCGCCGGCAGCGCGTCCTGCCCGGCGGTGCGCACATGGGTGAACCAGGTCAGGTGGTTGTAGCCCACCGCCGTGTAGCGCAGGCTGTCACGCGACACGCCAAGCGCGTCCTCCAGGTACTGCGCCACATGGAACACACCGTGGCACAGCCCGATCACGTTCGCGCCGGTGGCCCGCCGGATGGCGTGGCAGACCGGGGCCATCGGGTTGCCGTAGTTGAAGAACAGTGCCTGGGGCGCCAGCTCCAGCACCGCCTCGGCCACCCGCACCATAGCCGGGATCATGCGCAGCGCGCGCGAGGAGCCGCCGGGTCCGACGGTGTCGCCCACCGGGGCGAAGATCCCGTGCCTGCGCGGGATGAAGACATCCTGCTCCCAGGCGCGCCGCCCGCCCACGCCCACCGTGCAGATCACCACCGTCGCGCCTGGCAGCGCCGCGCGCAGGTCCGTCGTGCCGCTCAGCGCGATGGGCGCGCCACCGGCGGCGATCATCTTGCGCGCCAGGCCGGTGGCTGTCTCCAGCGCCTCAGTACTTATGTCAACTAAAGCCAGGTCGCACGGCCGCCCGGCGCGGATCAGGTCGGCCACCAGGCCGCGGGTGAACACCGCGCTGCCCGCACCGACCAGGACATATTTCTCGTGTATCATCCTCGTCCCCTGCGGGAGGTTCGGAGGGGCTGCGCCCCTGCAGACTATTTGAACCCCGTCTGCGTCACGCTACCGATGATCCAGCGTTGGAAGAACATATAGGCCAGCAGCACCGGCAGCAGCACCAGCACCGAGGCCGCCATCGTCATACCGGGGCGCGAGCCGTGGGCCGTGCTGTACCAGGTGAGCAGCAGCGGCAGCGTGCGGTTCTCGTGGGTCGTGATCACGATCAGCGGCCAGAGGTAGTCGTTCCAGGTGGCCATGAACGTGAAGATCCCGAGCGTCGCCAGCGGCGCGCCGAGGTTGGGCAGCACGATCCGCCAGTAGATGCCGAACTCGGAGGCGCCGTCGATCCGCCCGGCGTCGATCAACTCGCCCGGCACCGCCTCGATGAACTGGCGCATCAGGAAGATTCCGAAGGCGTCCACCATGGACGGGACGATCAGGCCCCAGAGGGTATCGATCAGCCCGAGCCGCACCAGAATGAGGTATGACGGGATCATCACCATCTGGAACGGGATCATCAACTGGGCCAGCACGAAAGCGAACATCGCGCCGCGCCCGGCGAAGCGGAACTTGGCGAACACGTAGCCGGCCAGCGAGCTGGTGAAGAGCGTGATCAGCACACGCGACACGGCCACGAACAGGCTGTTGCCGTAGAAGCGCGCCAGCGGCACCTTCGGGTCCGAGAAGATCCCCTGGTAATTCTGGAACGTCCAGCGCTCGGGCAAAAAGCTCGGCGGCACGCGCACGATCTCGCTCGGCGGCTTGAACGAGGTGAGGATCACATAGACGAAGGGCAGCAGCGTGAACGCCAGCCCGGCCAGCAGCACCAGGTACGCCGCCGAGCGGACGAGCATCCTGGCGGGGTCCGGCGAGCGCCGTCGCAGCGCGGATTGTGCAGCCATAGCGTGCCCCTACGAATGGCAGATAGCAGCTTGCAAATCGTAGATTGTGCATTGCTGCGCAGCGATCGCAAGCTGCCATCTGCACTCTGCAATGTCAGTACTCCCAATCGCTCCTGAGCACCCGGAACTGCAGCAGCGTGAAGGCCAGGATGATCAGGAACAGCACGGTGGACATAGCCGCCGCCCAGCCCATGTTCTGGTAGCGGAAGGCGTTGCTGTACACGCTCATCAGAATGGTGGTGGTCTGGTCGCGCGGGCCGCCGTTGGTCATCACATCGAAGATCACGAACTGCTGCAGCGAGGAGAGCATCGTGAGCACGCAGACGAACAGCAGCGTGGGCCTGAGCAGCGGCAGCGTGATGTGGCGGAACAGCTGCCAGGGGGTGGCGCCATCCACCCGCGCCGCATCCCGGATATGCTGCGGGATGCCCTGCAGCGCGGCGATGAAGATCACCAGGTTGTAGCCGAAGTCCTGCCACAGGTAGGCGACGATCACGCTCACCATCGCCAGCGGCACCCCCAGCACGAACGCCTGCGGGTCCGAGAGGAAGGCGCGGGGCGGGGTGAGGCCGACGCTCTTCATGGCCATACTGATCAGGCCCCACTGCGGCTGGTACATCTGGCCCCAGATCAGCGCCACCGCCACCGCCGAGCTGATCGTGGGCAGGAAGTAGACGGCGCGGAAGAAGCCCTTGAGCCGCCCGGCGGCGCTCTCGATCAGCACCGCCAGCGGCAGTGTGATCGCCAGGTTGAGCGGCAGCACCAGCAGCGCGAAGATGAAGGTGTTGCCCACCGCGCGCCGGAAGACCCGCGCCGGCTGGCTGTCGCCGAACATGGCGCGGTAGTTCTCCAGCCCGACGAACGGGTTGCTGCCGCCCAATCCCAGCGGTCCCTCGCTCGCCCGCGCCGGCGAGTAATCGAAGAAGCCCAGCGCCAGCGCCCAGACCATCGGCAGCAGCGCGAACACCATCATGTAGAGCATGATCGGCGTGAGCATGCCGTAGGCAAAGCGGCGCTGGCTCGCGCCGAGGCGGGGCCTGCGTTTCCTCGCAGCAGCCGGCGTGATCGCGTGACTCTCGGCCATCACCGGACCTTCTGTGCTATGGCATGCGTCATTCGTGATCCGTGATCCGTACGATGTGACGGGATGCCGGCAGCTCTTCGGCGCCTTCCTATCAGCGCTTCATCCTGCCAGCCGGCATCCCGCCGCGTCCGTCGCCAACGGCTCGCGACGATTCACCTGGCGAACACGCATCACACATCACGCATTACGGATTACACGTTACGCATCACGTATCATTGCTTGGCATCCACCATCGCGTTCGCCTCGGCGTGGATGGCCTGCACCGCCTCGTCCACCGTCACGATGCCCTGCATGGCGTCGGTGACGTGCTTCTGGATGATCTCGTAGAACAGCTGGTCGCGGTCGGTCAGATCGCCGAGGTAGCGGCCCGCCGGCAGCAGCGCGAAGGTCGGCTCGATCCAGGGCGCCTGTGCCAGCACGTCCTGCGGGTTATCCACCAGCTCCCTGAGCGCCGGGATGGTGCCGGTGGTGCCGTTGAAGGTCAGCGCGCTGGCCCGCTCCACCGCCATGAAACGCGCCAGTTTCCAGGCCTCGTTGGGGTGCTTGGTGTTCTTGGAGACCACCTTGCCCCAGCCGGCGTCCGCAACGTAGGCGTGCTGGTCGCCGAACAGCGGCGGGGTGGCGACGTAGTCGAACTTCACGTCCGGGTAGTCCACCCGCCCGGTGCCGGCGGCCCACGAGCCGACGTAGCCGATCGCCACGTTGCCCTGGAAGAAGGCGTCGATCAGGCTGGTGTTGCCGAACACCACCGGGTCGATCACCTTGTCGCGCTGGGCCCAGTCCACCATCATCTGGACAGCGTTGCGCGCCTCCGGGGTGTCGAAGTTGAAGTGCTTGCCATCCTCGGCGAAGTAGCTGCCGCCCTGCTCGACGATGCCGGAGAGGAAGTTGAAGCCGATCGCGTCGCCGCCGATGGCGTAGAAGCCGGCGCGCGTCATGGCGCCGCCCTCGACCTCCGTCATCTTCTTGGCGTCGCTGATCAGGTCGCTGAAGGTGGCCCACTTCGGCGGGTAGGGCACGCCGTGCTTCTCGAACAGCGCCGGGTTCACCAGCACGCCGCCGTACTCCAGGTTGAACTCGCTCGGCAGCCCGTAGAGCTTGCCGTCGCAGTAGTAGCCGTCCAGCGGGGCCTTGTAGAACAGCCCCTCGGCCTGGCTGTAGCTCATGACCTCCGGCGGGACCTCGAGTAGCCGCCCGCCGCGGGCGTAGGAGCATGCCCAGGTGCCGAAGATCTCGATCACATCGGCCTCGGTGCCGGCCGGCATGGAGGTCTGCAACGTCTGGATGAACTGGTCGTAGGGGAAGGTCTCGTACTTGACCTCGATGTTGGGGTTCTCCTTCATGAAGCGGTTGATGATCTCCTGGTTGGCGTTATTGAAGGCCACGTTCTGGTGGCTCCAGACGCGCAGGGTGATCTTCTCACCGCTCGCTGCCGGCACGGCGGTGGGCGCCTCTCCACCCGATGGCGCGGCAGGTGGGGTGGCCGGAGCGCCGCCGCAGGCCGCCAGCAGCAGCGCGATCAGGAGGCCCAGGATGCCGACTCGTGTGATCATGACTCCCTCCCTCGTACAGAGAATCTGATGTTTGTGATCCACGAAGGACACGAAGGGGACGAAGGTTCGCGCCTTGGTGAAACCAATGTGATGAGGGGCCTCCATTGCTGTACTGGGCGCCGGCCTGGCCCGCCACGTTCCAGGATAGTGGGGTTTTAGGGGAGGGATTCGCCCTCCCCTGACCCCGCCCGGAGGTATTCGGATAGACTTTTAGGCATCCAGCTTCACCACCGCGCTCAGGTTGGCCGGCCGGTCCGGGTCCTGGCCATTGTGCAGCGCGCGCTCGTAGGCCAGCAACTGCAGGAGCGGCAGGTAGAGCGGGCCTGCAACCG